>JBKEBN010000070.1:0-27801 GCA_047973175.1 Leucobacter sp. | reverse complement strand
CAGACTTCACCAGGCCGGTCGCGATCGTCGATTCCCACGCCGAGGACCATGCCGAATGGCGCCGGGAGCTCGCCGAGATCGGCGGCGGTAACCCCCTGCTGCACTTCGAGGATCACCCAATCACGCGTATCGAACTCTCCGCGACGCATCCGGGCGGACTGCCGCAGTTCATCACCGGGCAGAAGATCCTGCTCTCACAGTTGATCCGCGACGACCTCGCGCTGCGTCACACGCGCGCGGCGGCGGGCCGCGTCACCGACAAGGCGATAGAGATGCGCGCTGTGCGCGGCATCGAGACGGTGAAGCTCGCCGTGGGCATAGCCAAGTGGCACTTCGAGGGCGACGACTTCTGCGCTCCCGTGCTGCTCCGCCCGCTCGCGATCCGGCGCTACGGGCGCGATTTCGAGTTGAAGCTCAAGCAGTCGCCGGTCGTCAACCCCGAGTTGATCCGCTCCCTGCGCGAGCAGTTCGGCATCACCCTCGACGCACGCACCCTCGTCGAACTCTCGCAGTCGGAGGGCGTGTTCAAGCCGCAGCCCGTGATCGACCGCCTGCGCCAGATGGTCGCGGGCGTGCCCGACTTCGTGGTGCAGCCGCGGCTCGTCGTCTCCTCGTTCCACAACGTCTCCCAGGGAATGGTGGCCGACGCGAGGGATCTCGACCAGCCAATCCTCGAAGCCGTCTGCGGCAGCGAGCCAGCCAGGCCGCGGCTCGCCGCGACCTACCGACCCGTCGATCCCGTGCCGGCCGACGAGCGCGCGCCCGAGACCGACCGCTGCCTCTACGACGCCGATGCCGAGCAGGACGACGTGCTCGCGCAGATCGACGCCGGCCACTCGCTCGTCGTGCGCACCCTGCCGGGCACCGGCGGCACCCAAACCGTCGTCAACGCGATCGGCACCCTCGTACGGGCCGGCAAGCGCGTGCTCGTCGTGTCGCCGCGCCGCGCGACCCTCGACGGCATCACCCACCGGCTCACCCGCGCGGGCCTCCCGGGCCTCGCGGTCACCCCGCGACGCCTGCGCCGCTACCTCGTCGAGTCGCTCAGTCGCAACGAGAACGCCCGCCCCGAGCAGCAGCGCGAGGTCGACGAGGCGCTCGTGCGCCTGCGCAGCGGGCTCCCCGACTACCAGGAGGCCCTCGACACCCCGGACGAGCGCTTCGGCGTCTCCCCGCTCGACGCCCTCCGCCGGCTCAGCACGCTCGCGCTGAGCGATCGGCCGCCCTCCACGACCGTGCGTCTCGACGAGCAGGCGCTCGGCCAGCTCACGCTCGACCGCAGCTCCGTCGCCGAATCGCTCACCGAGGTCGCGCGCCTCGGCCCGTTCCAGTACGGCCCCGAGGACTCCCCCTGGTCCGGGGTCGACTGCGCGACGACCGAGGAGGCGCGCAGCGCCTACCGCCTCGCCGTCGACCTCGCCGAGTCGCAGCTGCCCCGCCTGATCTCCATGGCGAACGAGGTCATCGGCCAGACCCCGATGCGCCCCTACGAGACCATCGCCGAGCTCGGCATCTACCTGCGGCTGCTGATGGGCGTGCGCGACACCCTCGACCACTTCACCCCCGAGGTCTACGACCGATCCCTCACCGAGG
Organism: Leucobacter sp.; assembly: GCA_047973175.1. Lineage (GTDB taxonomy): Bacteria > Actinomycetota > Actinomycetes > Actinomycetales > Microbacteriaceae > Leucobacter. Next base: position 26,208 of record JBKEBN010000070.1, on the reverse strand, counting down.
TGATCGCCGCCCACGCGCCGCGCGGCAACGACGAGATGACCTTGGCCAACAAGCGCCGCCTGAAGAAGCTCGCCCGCGAGTACGTGCGCCCCGGCGTCACGGTGGGCGACATGTACTCGCGCCTCGTGCAGATCCAGCAGCAGCGCGTGCTGTGGCAGCGCTACACGACGGTCGTGGGTGCCCGCCCCGACGTGCCGCTCGGCATCTCCGACGTGGTGGTCGCCTACCAGTCGGCCTACCAAGACCTTGAGGAGCTCGACCGCATCCTCGGCACCGCGAGCGACTCCGATCGCATGAAGAACATGTCGCTCAGCGCGCTCGCGAGCCGAGTCTCCGAGCTGGCCCGCGAGTCCGAGGTGCTGCAGAACATTCAGGAGCGCACCACCATCGTCGAGCGTCTGCGGGCCTCGCGCCTCGAAGCCCTGCTCGACGATCTCTCGGCGCGCCACGTGCCGGCCGAAGACGTGGCTGCCGAGCTCGAATTGGCCTGGTGGCAGTCGGCGCTCGAGCGCATGCTGCAGACCAACCCGGCGCTGCTGAGCGCCAACACGAGCGTGATCGAGCGGCTCGAAGCCGACTTCCGCCTCGTCGACGACGCCCACGCCGGTGCCAACGGCACTCTGCTCGCGGCCTCGCTCGCCGACGCCTGGCGAGTCGCCGTGCTCGACTACAAGCAGCAGGCGCTCGCGCTGCGCGAGGCACTGCGCAGCGGCTACACCTCGGTGCCGGCCCTCGTTCAGCAGGCACCCGACCTGCTGTCGGTGCTCGCCCCCGTGTGGGCCATGTCTCCCTACGAGGTCTCGCAGCTTCCCGAGTCCATGCGCTTCGACACGGTGCTGCTGGTCGACGCGGGTGCCACGACGCTCGTCGAGAACCTGGGCGCGATTCGCCGCGCCGAGCAGGTGGTGGCCTTCGGCGACACGATGACGCAGACGCCCTCGCGCTTCGAGATCTCGGTGACGAGCGACACCCCGTCGAGCGACGAGGTCGACGTCGAGGCCATGCACGCCTCCTCGGCCTTCGCGAAGCTGCGCGACGTGCTGCCCATGCTCACGCTGACCCGCAGCTACCGCGCCGGCGGCGAAGACCTCACCAACCTGGTCAACAACCGCTTCTACGGCGGTGCCATTCAGACGCTGCCCTGGGCCGGCAGCTTCCTCGGCCACTCGAGCCTCGTCTACGAGTTCGTGCTCGGCGGCCAGGGGCTGCCCGACCAGCAGACGGGTGCGGTGGAGAGCACCGACGCCGAGGTCGACCGCGTGGTGCAGCTGGTGCTCGAGCACGCGAGCGAGCGCCCGAACGAGTCGCTCATGGTGATCACCGCGAGCGCGCGCCACGCCGTTCGGGTGTACCAGTCGGTGCTGCAGGCCTTCTCGAAGTTTCCGCAGTACCGCGAGTTCTTGCTGGGCGAGCGCGCCGAGCCGTTCGCGGTGCTCACCCTCGAGCAGGCTACCGCGCAGAGCCGCGACCGAGTCATCTTCTCCATCGGCTACGGACGCACCCCGCACGGGCGGGTGCTCTCCAACTTCGGTGCGCTCGGACAGCCGGGCGGCGAGCGGCTGCTCGCGGTGGCGATGACGCGCGCCCGCCGCGCCATGACCATCGTCAGCTGCTTCAAGCCGCAAGACCTCGACACCGGTCGCATCAAGCACGGCGTCGTCGAGCTCGCCGAGCTGCTCGCCTTCGAGCACCCCGAGCCGGCACCGCCGTCGCTTCCCGCCGAGCGCGACCCCATGCTGGGCGAGCTCGCCGACAGACTCGAGGCGCTCGGGCTGACGGTCGCGATCGACTACCGGGGTGCGATCCCGATCGCCGCCTCACTGGGGGATCGCGCCATCGCGATCGACCTCGACCTCGGCGGCGGAGAGACCGGCGACAGCCTGCGCGACGCCCTGCGGCTGCGGCCGACGGTGCTGCGGCGCCTGGGCTGGCACTACCACCGCGTGCAGAGCTTCGACCTCTTCGCCGACCCCGACGAGGTGGCGCTGCGCATCGCGCGCATCCTGGGCTACGAGGCCGGCGACTCGGTGACCGATCGCGTGTGAGCGGAGAGCGGGGCGAGGAGCCGAGCGGCGATCCCACAGCGCGGTCGGGGGAGCCTGCAGGGCAGCCGGGCGAGACGCGGCGTCGCCCGCGCCGCGCGAGCCTGCCCGCGCCGGCGGGCAGCGATCCCGCGCCCCACGACCCGCCCACTGAGCGGCGCTCCGAGCGCGAGAACGACGAGCGCCTGCGGGCAGACCGCCCGCCGCACTGGGGCTGAAGGCTCAGGGCACCTCGTGCTCTCTCACTGCGGCGTTCGCTTGCGGCGTGGATTCGACCCACGGCGTGAGCTTCCGGCCGATTTGGCACGCCATTGGTCGAATCCACGCCGGGAGCGAAGGGGAGACGAGGGGAGGGGAGAAGGGGAGGGCTGTAAGCGCCGCTCGGTCAGGAACTGCTTGAGCTGCCGCTCGAGCCGGAGCTGCCGGAGCCGCTTGAACTGCCGCTGCTTGATCCCGAGCTGCCCGAGCCCGAAGCACCCGAGCCGCCCGATCCCGAGCTGCCGGCGCGCGAGTCGGTGCGGTAGAAACCCGAGCCGTTGAAGGTGACGCCCAGCGAGCCGAAGACCTTGCGCAGTTTGCCGCCGCACTCGGGGCAGTCGGTCAGCGCGTCGTCGGAGAAGGACTGGTAGACGTCGAATGCGTGGGCGCAGTCGGCGCAGCGATAAGCGTAGGTAGGCACGAGGCTCAATTCTAGAAGACCGCGCGGGGAGCCGTGGCCCTTATCCGTGCGCGGTCCTTGTCCACGCGATCAGTCAGCCGTCGAAGCGCCGCAGCTCGCTCGGCGTGACCACCCCGGTGATCGGAGCGTCGTGGGGGTCGCGGGGCACGCTCGGCAGCACGTCGGCGTCGTAGACGACCGCGAAGACCGGTGGGCGCGGATCCAGCGTCGCGAGCAGCCGGTCGTAGTATCCGAGCCCCCACCCGAGCCGCCCGCCGCGCCCGTCGACCGCGCACGCGGGGATGAGCAGCAGCTCGCAGTCGGCGGCCGCTGCCGCGGGAAGCCTGGGCCCGTGCGGTTCGAGGATGCCGTGGCGGCCGGGGCTCATCGCGGCCGTGTGCGACTCGGGATCGAGCCGCGCCCACTCCAGCGTGAAGTCCGGGCGCGCGATCGGCAGCAGCACCTCCACGCCGTGCCCGGCCGCCCAGGCGAGGAAGCCGGAGGTGTCGGGTTCGGTGCCGAGCGGTGCGTAGCACGCGACCGACGTCGCGCCGTGCTGCGCCACGAGGTTTGCGAGCTGCGCCGTGAGGGTGTCGCGGGCCCGGGTGCGTGCGGCCCCGTCCATTCGGGATCGACGCTCGCGCACCTCCCGCCTGATGCGCCGCTTCACCTCGTCGTTACCGGGTTTCATGTCTCCCAACTCTAGGGGCACCTGACGCAAGGGGCACCTTTTGGGCACTCCTCGCTTACCCTGGCTGCGCTGTCTGTAAGGTCGAACTTTGCGGCCCGCCGCACTCGGACTAAGCTGACCCGCATGACTGAAACTCGGCCCACGCGCAGTTCGGTGACGAAGGCGGTCATCCCCGCCGCTGGTCTCGGCACCCGGTTCCTTCCGGCGACGAAGGCGATGCCCAAGGAAATGCTGCCGATCGTCGACAAGCCGGCGATCCAGTACGTGGTCGAAGAAGCCGTCGAGGCCGGCATGGATGACGTGCTCATCATCACCGGGCGCAACAAGGGCAACCTGACCAATCACTTCGACAGCGTGCCCGAACTCGAGTACACGCTGCAGCGCAAGGGCGACTACGACCGGCTGCGCAAGGTGCACGAGTCGAGCGAACTCGGCGAGGTGCACTTTCTGCGCCAGGGCAAGCCGCTCGGCCTGGGGCACGCGGTGGGGCGCGCACGCTGCCACGTCGGCGACGAGTCGTTCGCGGTGCTGCTCGGCGACGACCTGATCGACGCGCGCGACCCGCTGCTCACCCGCATGGCAGAGGTGCACGATGAGCGTGAGGTGACCGTCGTCGCGCTGATGGAGGTGCCGGCCGAGTCGATCCACCTCTACGGCTGCGCCGCCGTCGAGCCCACCGACGAGGAAGACGTGGTGCGCATCACCGCGCTCGTGGAGAAGCCCGACGTCGAGGAAGCACCGTCGAACCTCGCGGTGATCGGCCGCTACGTGCTGCGCTCCGAGATCTTCAACCTCATCGACCAGCTCGAGCCCGGTCGCGGCGGCGAGTACCAGCTCACCGACGCGCTCAACGAGCTCGCGGCGGGCCGCGGCGAGCGTCCGGTCTACGGCGTCATCTTCAGCGGGCGTCGCTACGACACGGGGGATCGCGCCGACTGGATCAAGGCCAATGTGCTGCTCGGCGTCGACCACGAAGAGCTCGGAGACGAGATCACCGACTGGCTGATCGGCTTCGCCGACGGTTTGCGCGCTCGCCGCGGCGATGCCTGAGGGCGAGCCGAGACCCGCGTGTTCGGCGGCTCCGGATCCGGATCCGGCTCCGGCTCCGCGCGCGCGGAACGCATCGGCCGCGGTGACCGGAACGGCGGTGCCGCGCTCGGCGATCGCGCTGTGCGCGCCGCGGGCATGATCCCGAACGGCCGCTGACCCTTGGCCCCGCTCAGTCGACCGATAGAGGAGCCGCTCCCGCTGGTGAGCGGCGATATCGTGCTGCGCACGGTGCGCCTGCGCGACGCGGAACCCCTGCGGCGGCTTCTGCGCGACAACCGCGCCTGGCTGCAGCGCTGGGAGGCGACGCACCCCTCGGGGCGCGGGATCGTGCCCGGCACGGTGTCGCTGCGGCCGACCATACGCAGCGCGCGCCGGCAGATGCGGCTCGGCTGCGGGGTGCCCTTCGTCATCGTCGTCGACGACGAGATCGTGGGGCAGCTCAGCGTGTCGGAGGTGAGCGGGGGTGCGCTGCAGTCGGCGCAGCTGGGGTACTGGGTCGCCGAGAAGGTCGCGGGGCGGGGGATCACGCCCGTCGCCGTCGCGCTCGCGATCGACTACCTGCTCTTCGGCCTCGGGCTGCACCGGGTGGAGGTCTGCGTCAGACCCGAGAACGCCCCCTCGCTGCGGGTGGTGGAGAAGCTGAGCCTGCGCTACGAGGGGCGTCGCAACGCCTATATTCACATCGACGGCGGGTGGAGGGACCACGACTGCTTCGCCGTGACCCGCGAAGAGGCAGGCGATGGAATGCTGACCCGCTTGCAGCGTGCCCGGCGTGCCGACTGAGGTGCCGGGGGCGAAAGCCGTACAGTAAACCCCATGACTGGCGGAGGAGTGCTCGGCGGCGGTGTCATCTTCGTGATCGCCGCCCTACTGTGGGCTGCTGTGCTGGTGCCGGCGTGGATGCGCCGACGTGAGTTTCGGGCCGCCGAGCGGAACGCGCTGCGACTGCAGCGCACGCTGCGCGTGCTCGCCGAGACGGCCGAGGTGCCGCAGGAGGTGCGGGTCGCTGCAACCGCGCGACAGGCACTCGCGCAGGAGAAGCTTCTGCGCACCGCGCAGAAGCGACAGGAGGCAGAGCGTGAGGCAGAACTGGCGGAAGCGCGTGCCGAGCAGGTGCGCGCCGAGATTCGGGCTCAGCAGATGAAGCGCAAGCAGGCCGCCACCCAGCGGGCCGCCAAACTGAGCAAGCCCGTGGTGCGCAGAATACGCGCGGTCGCCGCGCTGGCGATGCTGCTGGGACTCGTCGGTTCGCTCGTCGGCGTCGGATTCGCGGTCGCCGGTAGCGGTGCCGCGGTGCTGGTGTGGTCGCTCGCGGTGAGCGCAGCGGCACTCGGCGCGCTGGTGCTGCTCGCACCCGGTCGCGTGCGCGTGCAGGAGATTCCGGCTGAGCAGGTTGCCGAGGCGGCCGTCGAGACCGTGGTGGCCGAGGAGCCGCACGAGGTGGAGGCGACGGGCGAGACCGAGGCAGCCGCCGATGCCCACGCGGCCGCGCAGCGGGCCGCTGCCGAGCGCATCGATCGCGCACGCGCCATGGCTCGGGCTCGCTCTGCGAGGCCGGCCGCCCGAGAGAACCAGCCCGACTCCATGCTGCTGCAGGAAGCCCGCGAGCAGGTGGCGCGAGCCAAGGCCGCGGCGAGGGCTGAGGCGGCCGGTGCTTCCGCGGCGGGAGACGCGCAGGGTGTTGGGCCGGCGCAGGGTGTTGGATCGGCACCGGCTGCTGCGTCCATGGCCGCTGCGGCCGAAGCGGCGACTCCCGCTGCTGCTGGAGCGGCCGAGCGCAGAGCCGTCCGCGCGGTGGTGGATCCGGTCGCGGCCCCCGCGGCCGAGGACCCGGCAGCGGTTGCTGCGCGGCGACGAGCTGCCGCTGCGGCTGCTGCAGAACGCGACGCGCGTCAGAGGCTCCAGCAGATGGGTGTCGTGGGCGACACCGCGGAGGGAATGCCCGACCTCGACGCCGCGCTTCGCCGCCGTCGCCGGGCCTGACGGCCTCCTTCGATCCCGCGCCCGACCTTCCTGCGATCCCGAACCTGACTCCGCGGGTGCGCTGATCCCGCGCTGCTTGAGGATCTACGTCGCGCCCTGAACCCTACTGAGGAGACACACATATACGTGTGGGCATAAGTACAAGTATGTATTTGTGTTATGGTGGAGGCAAACGACTGGGGAGGTGCGAGATGGGTGCTGAGGCGGTAGTGGATCTGGATCTGGCGCTGCGTGCGCTCGCAGACGGGAACCGGCGGGCGATCCTGCGGGTGATTCGTTCGGGACCGCAGCCGGTGGGGTCGATCGCCGAGGAGGTGGGGCTGTCGCAGCAGACCGCTTCGCACCACCTGAGCGTGCTCCGCAGGGCGGGGCTCGCGGTCGGCACCCGCGAGGGCACGCGCCACCTGTTCGCGGTCGACACCGACGGGCTCGCGGTGGTGCGCGCCTACCTGGACGATTTCTGGCCGGGCAAGCTCGCCGACCTCAAGGCCGCGATCGAGTCGAGGGAGGCCGAGGGCCGTGGCTGAGTTTCGAGACTCCATCGACATCGCCGCGTCACCCGAGACGGTCTTCGAGTATCTGACCACGAACTCCGGGATGACGGCTTGGATGGGGCAGTACGCCGATCTGGATCCCACACCGGGCGGCAGATTCGCCGTCGACATCGCCGGGCACCCCGTGCGGGGTGAGTTTCTGCACGTCGAACGCCCGACTCGCGTGGTCGTCTCCTGGGGCTTCGCGGGAAGCGAGGATCTGCCGGCCGGGGCGTCGACGGTCGAGTTCCGACTCACCCCTGTCGGCAGCGGCACCCGAGTCGACCTGTGCCACTCGAATCTGCCCGACACCGAGGTGCGCGGGCACGCCGACGGGTGGGCGAACTTCCTGCCTCGCCTCGGAATCGCCGGATCCGGTGGCGACGCCGGGCCGGATAGCTGGCGGCCGATCCCGAACTGATGCTCACGTCAACCGCCGCGCACCCGCGGCCCGAACAGAGGAGAACCCCGTGACCCGAGACACCGCGCACGAGATCGTGCAGCAGTACCATCGCGCATGGACGGGCGGTGAGGTCGAAGAGGCGATGAGCTACGTCGCCGACGATATCGCCTGCCGCGCGCCCGGCGTCGACCTGGCGGGCAAGGACGCCTACCGGGGCTTCATCGGAGGTTTCGCCCCGATGCTCACCGGCATCGGCGACATCGCAGACTTCGTCGACGGGGATCGCGTGGCACTGTTCTACTACCCGCAGACCGCGGCTACCTCCACGACCCCCGCCGCCGAGTTCTTCACCGTGCGCGACGGGAAGATCGCCGAGAGCGTGCTCATCTTCGATCGCCTCTCATACGGGCCGCCCGAGCGGGAATGAGGCGGGAGCACACGATGACCCCCGAGCAGACCGACCTCATCGAACGTCTCCGCGCGCTGCTCGCCGACGAGCCGGTTCAGCGCGAGGTGTCGATGTTCGGCGGCAGATCGTTCATGATCAACGAGAAGATGATCGTCAGCGCCCTGAAAGACGGCGGCCTGCTGGTGCGAGTCGACGCCGCCATGCACGACGAACTGCTGCGCGAGCCGGGGGCGGCTCAGGCGGAGATGGGGCCGGGGCGCGATATGGGGCCGGGGTGGATCGAGGTCTCCGCCGTGGCGATCAGTCGAGACGAGGCGCTGGCCGCATGGGTCGGGATCGCGATGACCTACAACCGCGCCGTGACCGGCGGGCGCTCGTGAGCGGGCGCGGGGGCTTTCGTTGTCAGCGTTGCACGGATCATCGTGATCATTACCGGTAGTCCTTCCGGGTCGCAGCGGTTTCTCCGAGCACCGCGTGCGCGCCACGAGGCACCGCTGCGAATTTTTGTCGCTCGCTAGACTCGTCCCATGCAGGGATTGGCGGGTGAGGAACGAGATGTTCCCTGAGTTCTTCACTCGCCGACCCGAGTGGGCGGACCAGATCGAGCGTATCGGTGAACTGCTCGGTCGTATCAGCGTGCTTGAAGATCGTACGGGAAGTGCACTGGAGCTGCGCCGCAATAACCGGATCAATTCTGTGCATTCCTCAACGGCGATCGAGGGCAATGAGTTGACGCTCGAACAGGTGTCGAGTCTTGCCAACGGCGAACCGGTTTTCGCGCCACCTCGCGCGGTGTTGGAAGTGCAGAACGCGCTCGTAGCCTATGAAGCGTTGGAATCTTTCGACCCCTGGAGCGTCGAGGATTTCTTGCGTGCGCATCAGCTGCTCACTGTGGGGCTGGTTCCGGAATCCGGAACGTTCCGCACAGTTGAGGTCGATATCGTCGGCGTGGGCGGTATCGTGCTGCACAGCGGTTCGAGCGCACCGAAGGTACCGCGCCTGGTAGCCGAGCTTTTCGATTGGGCCCGTGATACGAGTGAGCATCCGCTGATCGTATCCAGTGCGGTGCACTTCATGATCGAACACATCCATCCGTTTCGTGACGGTAACGGACGTGTCGGCAGGCTGTGGCAGACGCTCATTCTCAGCCGCTGGCGGCCCGTCTTCGCGTGGATGCCCACGGAGACCCTGATCCGTAGGAATCAGCGAGGCTATTACGACGCACTGCAGGCATCGCGCGAGCCTGAGATCGATGCAGCCACGTTCATCGAATACATGCTCGGGATCCTCGCTGATTCGCTCGTTGAGTACGCTAACCGCGCCAGTGGCGGTATAAATGGCGGCATAAATGGCGGTATAAACGAGGTGATTCTTGAACTGCTGCGCATCGATCCCGAGATGACGACCGCCGAGATTGCGAGCAGACTGGGGCGAGGGAAGCGGACCATCGAGCGTCGTCTCGCAGAGCTGAAGGCAGCCGGACTCCTGCGCCGTGAGGGCTCGCTGAAGACCGGCCGCTGGCGGGTTATGGCGTTGGGAGAGTGACCCGCTGTCAGAACTACCTCCGAGCAATATGCGAACCTCGCTGCTGGCCGCCGCGGTGACTACCCCTTACTGCGCGCGGGCCACAACCTGTCGAGTGATAGTTCGTGAAAGACTGGCGAGATGGCAACGCACTTTTACACTGCTTCGTCGCTCGACGGCTTCATTGCGACCGAGGATCACTCGCTCGAGTGGCTGTTCACGCACGACTTCGATACCGAGGGGCCGATGGCCTACCCTGCGTTCATCGAGGGCATCGGCGCGCTGGTCATGGGCGCATCGACTTACGAGTGGCTTCTGCGCAATGGCGGCGAGTGGAGCTACACGCAACCGACCTGGGTGTTCACCCATCGTGAGCTACCTGTACCGGAGAATGCCACTGTTCGGTTCACGCAGGGCGATCCTGCCGATGTCTTCGACAGCATCACCGAGTCCTCCGCTGGCAAGGACGTGTGGGTGATGGGCGGCGGCGGCCTCGCTGCGCAGTTTGCAGAGGCTGGACTGCTGGATGAGGTCTGGATACAGTTCGCGCCGGTGATGCTCGGTGCGGGCAAGCAGCTCTTCACCAGCGCCCTCAAGCTCGACTTCATCGAAGCTGTCCAGAACCGAGACTTCGCATGCGCCCGCTACCGGGTGCGCGGGCAGTAGGTCTTCACTATCGTTGTACTCATGGCGAAGTTCACCACCGTAGAGCTGTACTCATCTGACGCAGCGGCCTCGGCTGCGTTCATGGCTGAGGTCTTCCAGTACGAGAACACGTTCTACGGCGATTCCTATGTGGACGTTCACGCCAGGGATGGGTTCACCGTCGCGTTCGAGACGACCACCGCCGAGGTGCCGCCTCCGCCGCTGGCGATTTTCCAGGTTGCAGATCTCGATCGGGCGCTCGAAGCGGTGACTTCCGCGGGAGGTGTCGTCACCGTGGAACCGTTCGACTTCCCCGGCGGTCGCCGCTTCCAGTTTCGCGAGCCGGGCGGAAACGAGCTATCGGTATGGGTGCGAGTTGCGGCATGAGCGAGAAGATCGACGGGTTCCTCAAGAGTCTTGAAGAGCAGGCCGATGGGCACCACGAAATCGTCGTGAAGATACGCGAGTTGGTCGCAGCGGGCGTTCCCGACACGAAGGAAGTATTCAAGTACGGCGGCCTGCACTACACACTCGGAGCGTCTCCGTTCGGTGGAATCTACGCCTACAGAAATCACGTCACCCTCGAACTCAGCCACGGCGCTTACATCGATGATCCCTACGGGCACCTAGAGGGCAAGGGTGGGAAGTCGGGCCGCAAGCACGTTCGTCTCGTCAACCTCTCCGATGTTGAAGAAAAGCGCCTTGCAGAATATCTCGCCCTCGCATGGGAGACCTACTAGTTAGCTCCGACGCCTGAGCCGTAGCATTCTGAGCGCTATCTCGTGGCGAGCTGACCCTTGAGCCAGGCGTGCAGGTCTTCCAGCGCGGCCTGAGCTATGGGCGTGGGGTGATTCGTGAATGCGTGCGGCGCAGCAGGGTACACGCGCAGCTCCACTTCGACCCCGGCTGCCATGAGCCGCGTGGCAAAGGCGAGGTTGTCGTGCAACAGCACATCGTCTTCCCCAACGATGATGAGTGCGGGCGGGAGCTCACTCAGATCGGCGTAGATCGGGGAAAGATCAGGGTGCGTGCGGTCGGGCGCTGTGCCTGCGTAGGCCTCGATGAAATACTCGTCAGCGATGAGTCGACCCGCTGGGGTCTGGGCGCTCAGATCATAGGTTCCGAACTGCAACACGGCAGCATCGAAGGCTGAGATTCCACGATTACGCAGACGAACCAACGTCGTGACCGCCAATGTGGAACCAGCCGAAAACCCACCAATAGCCAGGCGTGAGGTTCCAAAACGGCTGGATGCGTGCTCCGTGAGCCAGAGCGCGACTGTTTCGCAGTCGTCCGGGGCCGCAGGCCACGGGTGCTCAGGGGCTAACCTGTAGTCTAAGCTCACGACCACCATTCCGACCGCGTCGGCAAGCTCACGGTTGCGCACGTCATCGGCGGCCGAACCCATGTAGAAGCCGCCACCGTGCAAGTTCAGAAGCACACCGCCCGGTTTACCGGAGGCGGGCAGAACTATTCTTACGGGGACCTGGTAACCACCAGATCGAGCGATCTCAACGAGTGCGGGTAGGTCGCACTGCACGGGCGGCTTCGCAGCGGCCCGGAAGGCCTGCAACTCATCCCAGCTGCTTGGGCCGCGCCCAGGAGCGCGCGTCTCGTAGAAGGCTCTGGTTGCATCAACCAACGGAAGCAAGCCCGTATCGATCAGATCGGGCGGGCTCAGCTTCACTCGTCCAGGCTACCTCTGATGCTAAAGAGCACGTGAGTTCCTTGCGACGACTCACGACGAATAGGACTCATGTCGCTGGAATCAGTCACCGCTTGTTATCGCGCGCGAGCAGAAGAGTATGCCGAGGTGGTTGGCCGCATCGAATACGCGGCCGCCCTCGATCGTGTCGAGTTCTGCCTGGGTGGTCGCGCCGTCGAGGTTCTTCAGGATCCCTGTTGTGGGATCCACGCAGGGGTCAACGAGATCGGGCGATTCCGTAGCGGGCACGAACCCGATCCTCAAGCCCGGCAAGATCGATTTCGCCGGCAACGTACTTGCCGGCATCAGTCTTCGTGGCTTCAGTCGTGTGCAGGCCTTCCATCTCACCGCTGTGGATGGCTTCGGCGACCCGATGTTCACGCTCGACGCGCTGAGCATCTGCATTTTTCCCGGCGTCGGGTGAGCGCGCCTGCCCCAGATCTGCCCCACGTGACCTTCTCATTTCCAAGGACCGCGGCCACGCACGACGACAGACCGTACGCAAAAAGCGGGGTCGATCAGGTGTTTCACCCGACCGGCCCCGCTTTTTCTCGGTGGATCTGAGGGGCGTCGGATTTTCAGGGGCAAACGCATCGCGTTTGCCAAATCCGGCGCGATTCCCCGAGATCAGATCCGCAAACGCAAGAACCCCTCACAGGGTGAGGGGTTCGAATTGCGTTTGTGGATCTGAGGGGAATCGAACCCCTGACCTTCTCATTGCGAACGAGACGCGCTACCAACTGCGCCACAGACCCTTACGGCGATCCACTCTAGCAGGGTGAATCGCCGCGGGCGAAATCCGCGCGATCCTCGGGGCGGTCCGCAGGATCGCGCCGTCGGCCACGACCGAAAGGCGCGCACGGTGTGGAGCGCCGCCTGAAGCTGTGTGATTACCCAGAGATCGTGGAACCGGGTAGGATTGTATGGCGCACCTCGAAAACGGTGCTGTCGTTTCCGTGTTAGGAGTGTCATGGCAGATCACGCGAATTCTTCGGCTCCCGCGGGCGAGCTCTTTCAGCGACCGGAGCAGCCTCGCGCGGGCTTCGGATCCATCCTGCTCTTCATCGTTTGCGCGGTTCTGCTCTTCGGCGGGTTCTACGTCATGAGCCTGGCCTTCGAAGCGGGCGTGAACGGCACCTGGATCTTCGTCGCGGGTCTCGCGGCCAACTTCGTCGCCTGCTTCCTGGCGTTCGGCATCTCAGGCGGCAAGAACTAGCCCGAATTCGCGGCGGGTACTCCGCCCGAGGCCTCCCGGCAGCACGTCTGCGTGCTGGACGCACAGCCTGTGCGCCAGCGCGGCAGATATCGTGGATGATCGCTGACCATCCATTCGCTACCAGGGAGGCTTTGTCGTGGGCACACCCCGTCAACGCGCAAATCGCAGGCGCGGCCGACGCAGCCGACTGCCGGTCGTGCTCGTGGTGACGCTCGGGGTGCTCGGGATCGCCGCGCTCGCGACGGCGGTGCTGCTGCTCATGGAGGGGCGGGCCGCGACAGCGGCCGATCCAGCGCCGCGTGCGGCATCGAACTCCGAAGCGCCCGGGCCCGCGCCGAGCCAGACCGCCGAGGCGGAGGAACCGGCGATCACCCCGATTTCGGAACTCGTCGATCCGGCGTGGGTGGAGCACATGGCTGCGGCCGCCGATATTCCGGATCGGGCACTCAAGGCATATGTCGGGGCCGCGATCGAGGCTTCCGAGGCGCACCCCGACTGCGGCATCGGGTGGAACACGCTCGCCGCGATCGGCCTGGTCGAGACCGGTCACGGCAGCATTCACGGTGCGAAGCTCGCCGCAGACGGCACGGTCTCCCCGACCATCGTGGGCATCCCGCTCGACGGGAACGGCACGATCCCCGTCTCCGACACCGACGGCGGCGCGCTCGACGGCGACACCCAGTGGGACCGCGCGGTCGGGCCGATGCAGTTCATTCCGTCGACGTGGGAGATCGCCGCCCAAGACGGCAACCGAGACGGCGTGACCGACATCAACCAGATCGACGACGCGGCGCTCGCGGCCGCGATGCACCTCTGCGAGGTGGGCGGCGACCTCACTCAGCCCGAGAACTGGATCGCTGCGGTGAGCGCCTACAACCCCTCGCTCGACTACAACCACCGCGTCGCCGACGCCGCGAACCACTACGCGACTCTGGAATAGACTCTGGAATAAGGGAGCGGAATAGGGGAGTACAGAGCGGCAGGCTTAGAAGCAGCGGGGGCGCGCGGCGGTGGATCCCGATCCAGAACCCGCGAACGCGGCGGACTGTCTCGAGCAATCACCTCGACCCGCCCAGACCGGCCCGCGATAAGATAGACCGTTAGGAAACGCGAGAAGGAGCGGGAATGCCGAATCAGCAGGTCGAACTGGGCCCCACCGGTCGACCGGAGCGCGTCATTCCGCCCCCGCAGTGGCTCGAACGCCACGGCCCCGCCCGCATCATCGCGATGTGCAACCAGAAGGGCGGCGTCGGCAAGACCACCACCACCATCAACCTCGCGGCATCGCTCGCGCGCTACGGGCGCAGGGTGCTCGCGGTCGACTTCGACCCGCAGGGGGCGCTCTCCGCGGGCCTCGGCGTGCCCGCGCACGACGTGCCCACCATCTACGATCTGATGCTCGGCAAGGTGCGCGACCCGCGCGAGGCGATCCAGCCCACGGGCACGCTCGACCTCGACGTGATTCCGGCGAACATCGACCTCTCGGCCGCCGAGGTGCACCTGGTCACCGAGGTCGCGCGGGAGCAGATTCTCGCCGGGGTGCTGCGCAAGGTCGCCCCCGACTACGACGTGATCCTCATCGACTGCCAGCCCTCGCTCGGCCTGCTCACGGTCAACGCGCTCACGGCGAGCCACGGCGTGCTGATTCCGCTCGCCTGCGAATATTTCGCGCTGCGCGGTGTCGCGCTGCTCGTCGAAACCATCGACAAGGTGAAAGATCGCCTCAACCCGGCCCTCGAACTCGACGGCATTCTCGCCACCATGTACGACTCGCGCACGCTGCACGCCCGCGAGGTGCTCGAGCGCGTGGTCGACACCTTCGGCGACAAGGTGTTCGACACCGTGATCAGCCGCACCGTGAAGCTGCCCGACGCGCAGATCGCGGCAAAGTCCATCCTCGACTACGCTCCCTCCAACACGGCGGCCGAGGCGTATCTGAAGCTCGCGCGCGAACTCGTGCAGCGCGGCATCGTTGCGTGAACCTTTTGGAGACCGGTGCCGACGCGGAGGCCTCCGGCACCGCGGACGGCTTCCGTGTCACGCTCGAGGTCTTCGAGGGGCCGTTCGATCTGCTGCTGAACCTCATCGGCAAGCACGAGCTCGACATCACCGAGGTCTCGCTCAGCCTGGTGACCGACGAGTTCATCGCCTACCTGTCGTCGCTCGAGGGGCAGGGCGTCGTCGAGCTGGATCGCGCCTCGGAGTTTCTCGTCGTGGCGGCGACCCTGCTCGACCTGAAGATCGCGAGCCTGCTGCCGCAGGGCGAGGCGGTCGACGCCGAAGACATCGCCCTGCTGGAGGCGCGCGACCTGCTGTTCGCGCGACTGCTGCAGTATCGGGCGTTCAAGCAGGCGAGCGCGTGGCTGAGCGCGCGCATGGTCGCGGAGGACGCCCGGCACCCGCGGTTCGTGCCCCTCGACGCGAAGTACCGCGAGAGCACCCCGGAGCTGGTGTGGACGCTGTCGGCCGAGGACTTCGCGGCGATCGCGGCCCTCGCCTTCGCGCCGCGCGAGATCCCGACCGTCGGTCTCGACCACCTGCACGCGCCGCTCGTGTCGATTCGCGAGCAGGCCGCGATCGTGGTGTCCCTGTTGCGCACGGGCGGGGCGCGATCGTTTCGCGAACTGGTGGCGGGCGTCAACACCGCGACCGAGCGCGGTGTAATCGTGGCGCGGTTTCTCGCGATTCTCGAACTGTATCGGCGCGACGTGGTGGGTTTCGAGCAGGCCGAACC
This sequence comes from Leucobacter sp., assembly GCA_047973175.1. Classification (GTDB taxonomy): domain Bacteria; phylum Actinomycetota; class Actinomycetes; order Actinomycetales; family Microbacteriaceae; genus Leucobacter. Next base: position 10,615 of record JBKEBN010000070.1, on the reverse strand, counting down.
ACTGGGGGAGCTGCGCGTGCAGTGGACCGGTGAGCACTGGTCGGACGAGGAGCTGTCGACGCTGGGGAGCGACTATGCGGGCTGAAGATACTGGGGAGCGGGAGCGGAGCCGAGATCGGGAGCAGGGTCGAGATCGAGAGCGGGATCCGGATCCTGAGAGCGGGATCGGGATCGCGCGCGCGGAGCACTCGCTCGCGCAGCAGCTCGAAGCGCTGCTGATCGTCGCCGACGAGCCGCTCAGCGCAGTGGCTCTCGCGACCGCGACCGATCGCCCGGTGCGCGAGGTGCGCGCTGCGCTCGCCGCACTGATCGTGGACTACGACGGTGTCGCCGCTGTTTCTGCCGGCGGCGGCGATGGTGCCTCTGCTGACGGTGCCGCGAGCGGCGCTGGATCGCCGCGCGGCTTCGAACTGCGCGAGGTGGCGGGCGGCTATCGCTTCTACGTGCGCGAGAGCCTCGACCCGCTAGTGGCCGATTTCGTGCGGCAGCAGACTCCCGCGAAGCTGTCGCAGGCCGCGCTCGAGACGCTCGCGGTGATCGCCTACCGGCAGCCGATCTCGCGCGGGGCGATCGCGTCGATTCGCGCGGTGAACGTCGACTCGGTGGTGCGCACGCTGTTGGCGCGGGGGCTGATCACCGAGGCGGGGCAGGATCCCGAGACCACCGCAACCCTCTACGGCACCACGGAGACACTGCTGCGCCACCTCGGCATCGGCGATGTATCGGAGTTGCCGCCCATCGCCCCGCTGCTCGACGAGCCGACCGAGGGATTCGACGAGTGAGCCTCACGTCACCGGTGAATATCGGGGCCACCGATGAATGTCAGTGGTGCCGTGCACAATATCTTGAGGAGCCATCGCGGGCCTTGAAGTGCAGCAGCCGCGGCGGAGTAGTGACGAATGAAGTCATGACGAATGAAGAATGGAGCGCTTTGTGAGCGACGGTAGCAAACCCGGAGGGTCCTCCGACCTCGGAGGATCGTTCGAGGTCGACGGGCAGCGCGTCGAGATCGACCTGGCCGAGTTCGGCTGGGATCGGCCGACGTCTGCGGGGCCCGGTGCGTCGGCATCCCGGGGGACCAGTGCGGCCAAGGCCTCTTCCGGCGATTCCGCGCCCGAAGACGACGGTCGGATGCGCCTGCAGAAGGCCCTCGCGCACGCCGGAGTCGCGTCGCGTCGCGCCTGCGAGACGCTCATCACGAGCGGCCGGGTCACGGTGAACGGGCGGGTGCAGCGAGAGCTGGGATCCCGCATCGACCCCGAAACCGACGACGTGCGCGTTGACGGCGTCGTGGTGCAGCTCGACGTCTCCAAGCGCTACTTCGTGCTCAACAAGCCGCGGGGCGTCGTCTCGACCATGCGCGACGAGAACGGCCGACCCGACCTGCGCGAGTTCACCGAGCGGGTTTCTGACGACCGGCTGTACAACGTCGGCCGACTCGACACCGACACGAGCGGGCTGCTCATCCTCACCAACGACGGCGAGCTCGCCCACAAGCTCGCCCACCCGAGCTTCGGGGTGCAGAAGACCTACATCGCGAAGGTGCGCGGCAGGGTGACGGCAGCGGCGATCCAGCGCCTGAAAGACGGCATCGAACTGAGCGACGGGCCCATTCACGCAGACCGCGCCAAGCTGCTGCCCGGCGGCTCGAGCAGCTCGCACTCGCTCGTCGAGGTGACGCTGCACTCGGGCCGCAACCGCATCGTGCGGCGCATGCTGGCCGAGGTGGGGCACCCGGTCGAGGAACTGGTGCGCCGCGGTTTCGGCCCGCTGCACCTCGGTACGCTGCGCAGCGGCGAGATGCGCGAACTCTCTGCGGCCGAGCGCGGGGCGCTGCTCTCCGCGGCCGAAGACGGCGGTGCCGGCGGCGCGGGTGCCGGATCGCGCTCCGACCGGCAGGGAGACGGATCGAAGCGCAGGGGGCGCGGAGCGGTCACTTCCGGGCGACCGGGAGACGGTGCCGGTGCGCGCGGAATGCGCGGCACGGCGGCCAAGGGCAACCCGCACAATCGCCGGGGTGCCGAGGCCGTGAGCGGGCGCGGCTCGAAGGGGGCGAATGGCAAGCGGGCCGCTCAGGAGCCTGAGCGCGGCAGTGCGGCCTCCGGGAAGCGCGGGGGTGCCTCGGGCGGTGGCGCGAACCCCCGCGGTGGCGGGCAGGATCGCGGTGACGGGTACTCGCGCGGGGGCGAGCGAGCTCGCGGCGACGGGCAGCGCTGGGGCGATGAGCGTCGCGGTGATGAGCGTCGCAGTGATGAGCGTCGGAGTGGTGAGCGTCGCAGTGATGATGGGTACCGTCGAGGCGAGGAGCGTCGCCGGGGAGACGAGCGGAGACGGAGCGCAAGATGACCGAATCGAGAAACTCGACCCCCGGCATCACCCGCGAGGGCGACCGGAATGGCGCAGGCCGCGAGGCGCTGGCCGCGCGCACCCGAGGGTCGGTGCACATCATCGGAGCGGGGCTGCTCGGGGCGAGCGTCGGGCTCGGGCTGCGGCAGCGCGGCGTCGACGTGACGCTCGAAGACCAGTCGCCGACCACCGTCGCGCTCGCGGCCGACTACGGTGCGGGGCGGGTGCGCACTGCCGACGATCCAGCACCCGCGCTCGTCGTCGTGGCGACGCCCCCCGACGTCACCGCCGATGTCGTGGAGCGCGCCCTCACCGCTTTCCCCGACGCGGTCGTGACCGATGTGGCGAGCGTGAAACTCGCACCCTTTCTCGAACTGCGGCGACGCGGCATCGACCTCACCAACTACGTCGGCTCGCACCCCATGGCGGGGCGCGAGCGCGGCGGCGCGATCATGGCTCGGGCCGACCTCTTCACGGCGCGGCCGTGGGTGGTCTGCAGAGATCACGAGACGCCGGCCGAAGCACTGGCGCTCGTCGAAGCCGTAGCGCTCGACCTGGGGGCCGTGCTCATCGAGATGACGCCCGAGGAGCACGACCGCGCAGTGGGACTCGTCTCGCACATGCCGCAGGTGATGTCGAGCCTGCTCGCGGCACGCCTCGTGCCGGCGACCGAGCAGGCGATCGGCCTGGCGAGCAGTGGGCTGCGCGACACGACGCGCATCGCCTCGAGCGACCCCGAACTGTGGGTGCAGATTCTCGACGCCAACCGCGAGCCGGTGATCGAACTGCTCGAGGCGCTGTCGGCAGACATCGCCTCGTTCGTCGAGGCACTGCGAGACCCGTCGCAGGCGGGCGCGAAGCGGCGCATCGCCGACCTGCTGGCGGCAGGCAACCGCGGTGTGGCGCGCATTCCGGGCAAGCACGGTTCGTCGGAGCGCTTCACCCTGATCAACGTGCTCATCGCCGACGAGCCGGGCGAGCTGGGCAGGCTGCTCACCGAACTCGGAGAACTGGGTATTAACATGGAAGACTTGCGCCTCGAGCACTCGCCGGGTGCGCAAATAGGTTTCGCGGAGATCGCGGTGCTGCCCGAGGTGGCCGAGCGAGCCATCTCCGACCTGGGCGAACGCGGTTGGAGGACGCTGTGAGTGAGAATGCGACGCGCGCCGCGGGCGCGGATACGGGATCGAGCACGGCTCCTTCGGGCGCTGCGTCTCCGGGCGCTGCGTCTCCGGGCGCTGCTGCGGCCGGCGGCGCACCGATCCTCGTCGCAATCGACGGGCCCGCGGGCAGCGGCAAGTCGAGCGTGTCGCGCGAAGCCGCTTCGCGCCTCGAATTCGGGATCCTCGACACCGGCGCGGCCTACCGGTCGCTCGCCTGGTCGGCGCAGCGCCTGGGGCTCGATCTCGACGATGCGGCCGCGGTGGAGAACCTGCTCGACGTGTGGTCGTACGAGATCACCATGGTCGGCGAGCAGCGGGTGACCGTGGTGCTGCCGGGCACCGGTGAGACGTGCGACGTGACCGCCGAGATCCGCGAGCCCGCCGTGAGCGTGCAGGTGAGCCGCGTCTCGAAGCATCCGGCGGTGCGGGATCGGCTCAACGACATGTTCCGCCGTCTCGTGGCGGAGTCGGAGTTGCCCGGCGTCGTCATCGAGGGTCGTGACATCACGACCGTCGTTGCCCCTGACGCCCCCGTGCGCATACTGCTCACGGCCTCTCCAGAGGTGCGGGCTCAGCGTCGAGCAGGCGAACTTCCCGGAGCCAGCCCCGAGCAGGTGCTCGAGAACCTGCGGTTGCGCGACGAGAAAGATGCGCTGGTGGTCGACTTCTTCAACCCCGCACCCGGGGTGACGCTCGTCGACACGAGTGACCTGAACTTCGAGCAGTCGGTGCGGGCTGTGATAGACGTAGTGCGAGCGGCGCAGGCCGACGCGGAAAAGAGCTGAGATGAGCATGCAGAGCAGCACCGGCGGCGGTGCCGAGAACGACGGGGCAGAGGGTTTCGCGATAGCCGACGTTCCAGCCGACGAAGTGATCGTGGGGGAGGGCTTCGACGCCTCGGTGACCGATGACGAGCGGCTGCGCGCGATGCGTTCCAGCCTCGAGGGCTTCGAACTCGAAGACGAAGATCTCTCGATCATCGGAGAGGACGGCGAGTTCCTCGGGTTCTACGAGCCCGAACCCGAGGCGCTGCCCGTGGTTGCCATCGTGGGGCGTCCCAACGTGGGCAAGTCTGCCCTGGTCAACCGTATTTTGGGGCGGCGCGAGGCCGTCGTCGAAGACGTGCCCGGTGTCACTCGCGACCGCGTCAGCTACCAGGCCGAGTGGCTCGACACCCGCTTCACGCTCGTGGACACGGGCGGCTGGGAGCCCGACGCGAAGGGCATCGATGCCTCCGTGGCGCTGCAGGCTGAGGTCGCCATCGAACTGTGCGACGTCGTGATGTTCGTGGTCGACGCGCGAGTGGGGCCCACCGCCACCGATGAGCGCGTCGTGCAGCTGCTGCGCCGCACGAAGAAGCCCGTCTTCCTCGTCGCCAACAAGGTCGACGACCTCGTGCACGAGCCCGAGGCGGCACAGCTGTGGTCGCTCGGACTCGGCGAACCGCACGCGGTCTCCGCACTGCACGGCCGGGGCGTGGCCGACCTGCTCGATCAGGTGGTCGAGGCGCTGCCCGAGGAGTCAGCCGTCGCGCAGCCGAAGCTTGCGGGGCCGCGTCGCGTTGCCCTGCTCGGCAGGCCCAACGTCGGAAAGTCGAGCCTGCTCAACAAGGCCGCCGGCGAGGAGCGGGCGGTCGTGAGCGATCTCGCGGGCACCACCCGCGACCCGGTCGACGAGCAGGTCGAGATCGCCGGCCGCGTGTGGACCTTCGTCGACACCGCGGGCATTCGCCGCCGCGTGCACCTGCAGAAGGGTGCCGATTTCTACGCGTCGCTGCGCACCGCGGCCGCGCTGGAGAAGGCCGAGGTCGCGGTCGTGCTCATCGACGTGACGCAGGAGATCAGCGACCAGGATCTGCGCATCATCGACCTGGTGCTCGAGTCGGGGCGGGCGCTCGTGCTCGCCTTCAACAAGTGGGATCTGCTCGACGACGATCGCCGCCGCTACCTGGAGCGGGAGATCGAGCGGGATCTGGCTCACGTGGACTGGGCACCGCGCGTCAACATCTCGGCGCGCACGGGACGTCACCTGGAGAAGCTGGTGCCCGCGCTCGAGACTGCTCTTGATTCGTGGGACATGCGCATTCCGACGGCGAAGTTCAACGCCTTCGTGGCGGAGCTGGTGCAGGAGCATCCGCACCCGCTGCGCGGCGGCACGCAGCCGCGCATTCTGTTCGGCACGCAGGTGCAGAATCGTCCGCCGACGTTCGTGCTGTTCACCTCGGGCTTTCTCGATCCTGGCTACCGCCGTTTCATTCAGCGTCGCCTGCGCGAGCGCTACGGTTTCGAGGGCACCCCCCTAGTGATCAACATGCGCATCCGTGAAAGGCGTGCTCGGCGATAGCCGAGCACCGGCTTTTCGAGAAGGCCATTTCTGGCCTTCGAGAGGATGCGGCGCAACCGTCTCGGTTGCGCTGAGCGCTGCGACCGCCGGAGGCGGGAGTAGCTCCAACTAATACTTGCTGATCGTTGTGGGTAGGCGGTAGTCGCCATCCTGCGCGAGAGAGCGAGTCGCGGACGCAGCGCGAGATTCTGCGACTGCGCGCAGAATGACGTGCCAAGCCGAGTACCTATCTGCCTATCTGAGCGCTCAACCACCTAGAAAAGTTTCGACTGCGCTGCGTTCCGCTCAACCACCTGATGGGTTTGTGCTGTGCTCAGCCGGCTACCGGGCGAGGAATAGCCTCGACCCGGTCGCTGTTGAACCTCGCATGACTGTACCCCAGAACGATCCAGAGCCGCGGAGCGCCCGTGATCCAGAACCGCAGCCGAACGCGAGAACCGCAGCGGAAACCGCGCGACGACCCGAGCCAGAGACCGCGACTCGCACGGCACCCCCGCAGGTGGTTGCGGGGGCGACGCCGGAGCAGCTCATTCTCGGGCTCGACACCTTCGGCGACGTGACGCGCACCGAGAGCGGTGAGCGCGTCTCGCACGCGCAGGTGATTCGTGACGTGGTCGCGCAGGCCGTGCTCGCCGACGGCCTCGGCGTCGACGCGATCACCCTCGGAGAGCACCACCGCAACGACTTCGCGCTGAGCAGCCCCGAGATCGCGCTCGCCGCCATCGCCGGGCAAACCGAGCGGATCCTGCTCGGCACCGGCGTCACGGTGCTCTCGAGCGATGACCCCGTGCGCGTCTACGAGCGCTTCGCCACGCTCGACGCGGTGAGCGCGGGGCGCGCCGAGGTGATTCTGGGGCGCGGATCCTTCACCGAATCGTTCCCGCTCTTCGGCTACAGGCTCTCAGACTACGACTCGCTGTTCTCGGAGAAGCTCGACCTGTTCGCGAAGCTGCGCGACGAGGGCCCCGTCACCTGGTCGGGCGAGCACCGCAGCCCGCTCGTCGAGCAGGAGGTGTTTCCCAAGACCGAGCAGGAGGGCGGTGTGCGCGCCTGGATCGGCGTGGGCGGCAGCCCGCACTCGGTGCTGCGCACGGTGCAGGTTGGCATCCCGATGATGCTGGCGATCATCGGCGGGGATCCCGCGCGCTTTCTGCCCTTCGCGAAGCTCTACCGACAGGCGCAGGACGAGCTGGGGCGGGAGCAGATGCCGCTCGGCGTGCACTCGCCGGGTCACGTCGCCGCGAGTGACGCCGAGGCTCGGGATCAGCTGTGGCCGCACTTCGAAGCGAATCGCAACCGCATCGGTGCCGAGCGGGGTTGGCCGCACACCACGCGAGCCGAGTTCGAGCGCGAGGCCGACTCCGGCTCGCTGTACGTCGGGTCGCCCGAGACGGTGGCGCAGAGGATCGCCGACACCGTGCGCATGCTCGGCGTCGATCGCTTCGATCTCAAGTACGCCACCGGCACGATGCCGCACGAGCAGTTGATGTCGAGCATCGAGCTCTACGGCACGCGGGTCGTTCCGCGGGTGCGCGAGCTGCTGGGGGAGTGACCCCCGAGCGTCACGCCACGAAGGGGAGGACGACCAGCCCGAACCCGATGGCGATCGCGAACGCCACCGCGGCGAGAACGCTCAGGGCGAGCAGCGCTCCGTTCAGCCAAACGCCCCAGAGTGCGAGCGTGCGCTCGGAGGTGCCGCGTCGGAGGGCGACGGCCCCGAGTACGAGGCCGACGATCGGCGCGAAAAAGGTCCAGCCGGCGACGATCGAGGCGATCCCGAGCACGAAGCTGGTGAGTGCGAAGGTGCGGCCCGCGTCGTCGGCGGGTGCCGCGGGCCGCGGTGCCGACACCGGTGCGGAGGGTGCGGCCGGCGTGGTCGGCGAGGTGTGAGCGGTGCCGGTGCGGCTGCCGGCGGCGGCGCTCCGACCCGGTGCGGACGGGGCACCGTCGCCGAGAATGACCGTGGTGGTGTTCTCGGTCGAGTTGGGAAGGGGAGCGGAGAGAATGGCGGCGTTCATGAGTGTTTCCTTTCGTGGGGAGTTCGTCTGATCCGCTCGGTGTGAGGCGGATTTTCTTGATGTCTCTAAGCTACGTCGGCACCATATTCCGCCGCGTCCTGCTGCGGTATCTAAGGCCTGGTACCGCGGTACCAACTGGTCGCGCGGATCGGCCCTGGGTAGGACGGTGCGAGACGACTGCGGTGCCGGGGCGGTGGCGCAGTGGTGGCGCAGAGCAGCGATTTTGTTGCAGAAGATTGCTGAACCTTGCCTGTCTGCTGCAAATGTCAGATGCGGCCGGTAGCGTGGTAAGCATCTAACGGTCATCTGGCCACAGCTTGGGGAAGGGAGCTCGATATGGTTCACGTCAGCACTGCAGATCTGTACGACGAACGGGGCGAGCAGCTGAACTCTGTGTCGCTGCAGTTTCAGAACATCGGCGGTATGAGCGGATTCACCGGGCCGGTGCGTACGCTGCGCGTCTTCGAAGACAACGCGCTGGTGCGGCAGGTGCTCTCGGGGCCGGGTGACGGATCCGTGCTGGTGGTCGACGGCGGCGGGTCGCTCAGCTGCGCTCTCGTGGGCGACATGATCGCGATGATGGCGGTCGACAATGGCTGGTCGGGCATCATCGTCAACGGTGCGATTCGGGATCGCGTGGCACTCGGCACCCTGCCGTTCGGTGTGAAGGCGCTCGGATCCAACCCCGCGAAAGCGAGCAAAGCCGGCGTCGGCGAGATCGACGTGCCGGTCGAGATCGGGGGAGTGGTGTTTCGCCCGGGGGCGACCGTGTGGTGCGACGACGACGGCATCCTGGTCGAGCCGTAGAGGCCGGTGGTCGCACCGCTGGGGTGGGGCCGCTGGAGCTCAGGGTCCGAGTATCAGCGCCCGAGTTCAGCGCCTGAGATGCGCGCAGCGGTTATCTGCTGGAGGGCGTTATCTGCTGGACGGCCCTGAGCTTCTCGCGAGTATCTTCAAGAGCTTCTTGACGCCGCGGGCGTTCGCGCCGACAGCGTGCGCGCGCACCCGCAGCTCGGCGTCGCTCGTGACCACCGTGACGGTGTGCCCGGTGCCGACGAGCGCGGTCGCCTCCTCGACGATCGTGTCGTCGCCCAGCACGGGTGCATCGACGACGCGCAGGTGCTGGGTGCTGTCGATGCCCTGTGCCGGGCCCTCGACCACGTACACCCACTCGGGGTACGCGTGCTTGAGGCCGGGCACGCGGGTCTCGGGCAGGTCGAGAAAGCCGGCGCGGATCCCGACCCCCTGAGCGACGAACCGCTCGATGCGGTCGCGCAGTCGTTCCGCAGCGCCGCGGCGATCCCGCCACCACCCGTCGGGCACCGCGCCGATCACGTTCGCGGCGTCGACCACGATCGCCGGATGCTGCCGCAGCAGCGGGCGCAGCACCTCCCAGCTCGCGGCAAAGGCGGGGTGCAGAGAGAAGTTCGCGACCTCGTCGACCGGCACCCAGGCGAGGGCGTGGCTCTCGGGGTCGGTGATGCGCGGCTCGAACGGAAACCTGGTCTGAGCTATGAGCGTCGTGTAGGTCCAGCCGCCGCGATCCAGCACGTGCGTGTAGCGCGGGATCGCCGCGTCGTCTGGCACCCCAGCCTCTTCTCGCGCCTCGCGGATCGCACCCGCGATCGCGCCCTCGCCCATGTTTCTCGCACCGCCGGGGATGCCCCAGGTGTCGCCGTGGTCGCTCCAGGTGACGCGGTGCTGCAGCAGAATCGAGTCGCGCGCGCGGTCGTGTATGAGGAGGCCAGCGGCACCGAACCGGCCCCAGTACCGACCGCCGTCGTCGGCGGTCACCCAGGCATCACCCGGGTCTCGGAGGTCGCTCATGCTGCTCAGCGTAGCGGCCCGAGGTGAGATTTCCCCTTCCTTTGGGATAGGAATCTGAGGAAGAATAGAAGTTATGAGCAGCAATGAGAACCCGGTTCGCATACTCGATGAACAAGAATGCTGGGAGCGCCTCGCGTCGCAGCAGATCGGACGCCTCGTAACGCGGGTCGGTGACGTGGTCGACATCGTGCCCATCAACTTCGTGGCCGACGGCAGATCGATCGTCTTCCGCACCGCCGCGGGCGACAAGCTCGCCGAGCTGACGATCAACCCTGCGGTGGTGTTCGAGGTCGACTCGTACGACGCGACGAGTGGCTGGAGCGTGGTGCTGCACGGACACGCCAAAGCGCTCGAGAAGGAAGCCGACGTGGCCGCGGCCGAGGCACTGCCGCTGCGACCGTTCGTGCCGACACTCAAGCCGACATTCGTGCGCGTGAACGTCGACTCGCTGTCGGGGCGCACCTTCCAGTTCGGCGAAGAGACGCGGCGCGAGGACGTGCAGAACGGGTAAGTGGGCTTCCGGGGCGGATCTGCGGTTCGCGGCCCGGGGGCTTGCGGTCGTCGACGATGGATCGGCGCTCGTTTCGCGGGTGCTTCGAAGTCGGCTGCTGCTTTCGTGAGTGGTTATTCGCACCTCCGAACTGTGTGTAATATAGAGGGGTTGCCTCGCGAAGGTGTGGCGGCAACGGGCTGTGGCGCAGCTTGGTAGCGCACTTGACTGGGGGTCAAAGGCAATAGCCCTCAGCACGAAGACTTACAACTGAATAACGGGATGTGGCGCAGCTTGGTAGCGCACCTGACTGGGGGTCAGGGGGTCGCAGGTTCAAATCCTGTCATCCCGACGGAAAAGCCCTGATGAGAAGCCATTTCTCGTCAGGGCTTCCTTCGTTTCTGGTGACCTTCGCCGGGCTTCGGCAT
>JBKEBN010000006.1:0-20024 GCA_047973175.1 Leucobacter sp. | reverse complement strand
ATCGTGTTGATGCCTTTCGAGTGGGTTGTAGGAGATTCCTCGAAGGATCACACGGTGACCGCGTCCACGTTCTCCGACGTGCTGGCCACCGTGCGCTACACCACCTTATGGGGCACTACTGGAAAAGCTTGACGAGTTGGGGTTTAGTGAGGTGGTCGTCGGTATCGAGATGGGTGCTAAAGGGTCGGCACCGGAGGCATTTCAGCTGGACTCGACTGCCATCTCGGTGGCCTTCGACACTGTCGGCGGAGAGGTTCTATCGAACTTACTGAGGCCTCTGGCGCCGAGAGGCGTACTCGTCTCGATCGGGTTTGTAGGCGGGCAGCGCCCCACGGTGGATCTTGCAGATATCGTGTCTTCCGAGAAGAGGATAGTCGGCTACTCGCTTCATGCCTCTTCGAGTGAGGAACTGGCCGAATCACTCGGCGACCTTCTGTCGGATATCGGCCCCGACCTCAGACCCGTGATCGACAGTGACTGCTCTCCCGAACGCATTGACGAGGCGTATGCGCGTTTAGACGATCGAGATCTGATCGGGTCGGTGCTGTTGCGCTTTTCCGCGAATGAGACGGATGAGAATGAAAGGATGAGCCTGTGAGTTCTGATGCTGAAATGAGTTCCGGCCGGCACCTGCGCCTGATCTGGCCGCAGTGGCAGGGGGCAGGGGCCGGTGCTGTGCAAGAACTCGTTCCCGAGCTCCCTTTCGATATGGCACGGCGCGCATACGCGGTGGGAACCCGGGTACTCGAAGCCGTGCTGCCTCCGCATGACGGTCCGACGGCGACCGTACCTGTCGTGATGACAGATGACGGGAACGAAACGCTCGACGGGATCGAGTCGAAGGCTGCGGTTCTGCGGCAGCTCAGAAGTGCGCTGGCGATCCTCGAAGAGTCCGATGCCGCAAGGGTTACGACGCTCGGGGGTGACTGTTCGGTGAGCGTTGCCCCGTTCTCGGCTCTTGCAGACCGATACGGGGATGATCTTGCCGTGATCTGGATCGATTCGCACCCCGACATTGGAACCGGGGCGAGCATGTATCCGGGTTACAACGCGATGGCGGTTTCGATGCTGACGGGCAACGGAGATCCTGAGCTCGTTGCAGAGCTGCCGGCAACGGTTTCCGCTTCACGGGTAGCCCTTGCGGGACTGCACGAATGGACCGACGACGATATCCACAATGTCAGTGACTGGGGAATCACAACCTTCTCTCCGGAAGAACTCCGCGAAAGCGCGGCACCCCTTCTGGACTGGTTCGCCCGGACCGGCTGCGCTCGGGCGGCGATTCACTTCGATGTCGATACCGTTGACGCGGACGAGGTGCAGTTCGGCCTGGGTTACGATCGTGGTGGCCTCACCTTGGCTCAGGTAAAGCGCCTCGTTGGGGAGATCGAGACCGCTGTTGATGTGGTGGGCGTCACAATCGCCGAGTATGTCCCCCGTCAGGTTATTCACTTGCAAAGCCTGGTGGCGGGATTCCCCCTCATCGGCGATTCGAAGCAGGTGGACGACTCGTCTGATCCGGGTGCAGTATGAGGATCATCGACCTCAGTCACCCGCTAGAGCATGGGGTACCGACGATTCCGGGGTTTCCGCTGCCTGAGATGAGCCACCACATAACCTACGAAGAATCGCGACAGCTCATCGGCGCGGGCCGCTGCTTCGCGATAGATCGGATCGGGATGATCGGCGGATCGTCTACGTACATGGATGCGCCGCGACACTTCGACCCCGAGGGAAGCGACATCGCTGATCTGGATATCGCGCGGCTCATTGATCTAGAGGTGACCGTCGTACCGAGGCCCCGGGGATCGAGGCGAGAGTATCATTCGGGCGACTTTGAGGGTCTGCCTTTAGAAGGGCGTGCAGTGCTGCTCGCGACGGGGAAGGACCAGGACTGGGCAACTCCCGCGTATGAGAAGAATGCTCCGTACCTCGGCGGTGAAGCGGCGCATCTGCTCGTCGACGCTGGAGTGAGCCTCGTCGGGATAGACGCGATCCTTATCGACGATCACGAGGATACGGTTCTTCCGGAGCGAGAGGCACACGCGAGCCTGCTGAGTGCCGGCATTCCGATCATCGAGAACATGACGAGGCTGGAGGCTCTGCCGACAGAGGGTGCTCGGCTTACGGCGGTTCCACCAGCGGTTCGCGGTGTCGGGTCCTTCCCGGTGAGGGTGTTCGCGCTTTGTTCGTGAGGAATGATATGACTACAGTGGAGACGGTTCGCGGACGCATCAACAGCGACCAACTCGGCACGACTCTGATGCACGAACACATCTTCATCTTGACGCCGGAGATCAAAGACAACTTCGGTGACGAGTGGTGGGATGAGGATGTGCGCGTTTCCGATGCCGTGCAGAAACTGAACGCGCTGAAAGCCTCTGGCGTGGATACGATCGTAGACTTGACCGTTCTTGGTCTTGGACGCTTCATTCCTCGGATTCAGCGTGTCAATGAGATGGCTGACATCAATATTCTTGTGGCAACCGGTGCCTACATCTCCGGCGAACTGCCGAGTTTCTTCCATGGGCGGGGACCGGGAACGTTCCTTGGGGGCTCAGATTACCTCGCTGAGATGTTTATCAGTGACATTCGACGCGGAATCGGCAATACGGGGATCAAGGCCGCAGTCTTGAAGGGCGTGATCGAAAGGAGCGGACTCACTCAGGATCAGACCCGTGTCCAACTTGCGATCTGTGAGGCGCACAGCGAGACGGGAGTTCCCATCACTGTGTATACCGATAGTGAGGCGCAAACAGGCCGTCTAGCGATCTCATTCTACCGAGACCACGGCGTAGATTTGAGTAAAGTCATCATTGCACACGCGGGGGACAGCAACGACCTGGACTATCTGAAGTGGATCATGGACGCGGGTGCCACGATCGGCTGTGATCGATTCGGCTTGGACATGATCCGAACTTCTGCAGAGCGGGTGCTGACTATTGCTGCTTTGTGTCGAGACGGGTACGCGGATCGCATCGTCCTCAGTCAAGATGCGGCGTGTTTCATGGACAATCTGGCTGATCCCTATAGTCGATCAGAGCTCGAGCGGCTTGCTCCCGAGTGGCACTATCTGCATATTCAGGAGCACGTTGTTCCGCTTCTTATCGAACAAGGGGTCACCCGGCAGCAGGTCATGCAGATGATGGTGGAGAATCCGAAACGGTATTTCTTCGAGTCAGCTCATGCGTAGAGCCACGTCGCATCTGGAGATGCAGTAACGGCCTGAGCCCGCCTGTTGCCAGGAGAAAGCAACAACATGCTTACCCGCGCCTTTTGGTGGCGCTTGTGGGGCAACCTGGCGTGGATTCTCACCGCTGCGTGGACGCCTGGTCTCATGACTTTATACGACTCACAGATTGCAGGTTTCGTTCAGTCGAGGTTGCGCACGCGCACCGACAGGCAGGTGGGACAGCCCTCCAGCTTCTCGAATTCGGAGATGTCTACTTCGGTGACGGTGTAGCCGAGATCCCGAATCATCGCCGCGGTCTGAGGTGCCGATGCCGCGATCAGCACCTCGGAGTCGCTGAGGCACACGACGGCGCTGAACTCCTCGGGCACCGCGAGGAACCGGTCGAACAGCTCCGGGTGCTCCACCGCATCCGGGTGGCCGATGACGGTGCCGTCGGGCAGCGCGGTGACAGCGGTCTTGAGGTGCAGCACCTTGCTGACGGGCACCGTGACCACGGTCGCGCCGAGCGGGGCGAGAATGCGGCGCAGCTGCGCGATCCCCTCGGCGTTGGTGCGGCCGCCGCGGCCGACGTAGACGGTGTCGCCGATCTTCAGAACGTCACCGCCGTCGAGGGTGCCGGGCTCGCGAATCTCGGCGACGGCGCATCCGAGCGCCTCGACGGCACTGCGCGTGCCGGCGGTCTCGGGCTTGCGGCTGTCGGCACCGGGGCGAGTGATGACGGCGACGTTGCGAAACATCACGACCGTGTCTTCGATGAAGACCGAGTCGGGGCAGTCGGGAGCGGGATCGACCGTGGCAGTTTGCCAGCCGTGCAACTGGAGCGCGGCGACGTAGGCGCGCCACTGCTCGTGCGCGCGGTCGAGGTCGACGGCGACCTTCTCGATGTGGTCGACGATCCCGTCATCCAGCAGGGGGCTGGGCTGGCGCACGAGGGCGATCTTGGACATGGTGTCTGGTGCTCCTGTTCTGAGTGCCCGAGGGCGGCTCCGGTGCAGGCCCCGCGAATCGGGCCTCAGTCTTCCAGCCTACTGATCGCGCGGGCCGGGACTGCGGTAAGAACGTCGGTGGTGGCAGCGCGAGCCTGCGATTCCGCTTCGGTCAGTTGCTGAGCCACCACACGAATGGTGTGCTGCGTGCGCCCAGAGGCTGGTCGGCGGCAAAGTGCTCAAGTGAGGTTCTGAGTGCCGCCAGGCCTGGACGAGTGCGTGGAAACCGTGCGTGATGGCAGAAGATGACCCCGGCATGATCCGGCACCGCGTTCATCGCGATCGAGAGGGTTGTCACATCTTCAGTCACCACGGCCCTTTGCTCGCGCGAAGCGACCCGCAATACGGTGGTGTCATCGACACCTCGAAGGTCGAGACGCGCGACGACCGCCGCAGTATCGATACCGGCTTCCGTCAGTTGCTCGGCGAGCCAGGCGGGGTAGTGCTCATCAAGCAGCAGTTTCAGCGCGTGGGCGTTGACGGTCACGCGGCCGACAGTGCCTCGCGTCGTTCCCAGGCAGCGAGTGCATCGTCTTGCGCTGCTCGGTGGCGCGCAACCACCTCATCGATTTCGGCGCGATGGTCGGCCCAATAGTTGAGAGCGGCTTCGATATCGCGTTGCGTGAGACCGAGCACTTCCGCAATCGTTGCGGCACTTCGTTCGCTCTGCTCGTGGGCGAGCCAAGACTCGGCGATAACCCACACCTGGGGCCCGTCGCAGAGCGCCGCAAGTCGCTCGCCCGTCTCAATCTGCACGAAACGGATACGCGGATGCGCCTGCATGATGAGCCACTCGTCAAGTGCGGTGTTGATGACGGCGGATTTTGTTCGGGCCGTACCTGCCGCGAAACGGCGAAGATCGGCTTCGACCCTCTGACTGAGGCGAACATTTGTTGGCGCTACCATGCGCTACATTGTAGCCCTTTTGCGTCATTCTGGCTTGGAGATGCATTCTTGGAGATGCGTTCTCCGCCTGCGCCATCGGCTACTGTTGCGGCACGAATGTCGGTGGCGGCTGCTAGGGTGTGTCTCGATCGAGAGGACTTCATCCATGACCAACGCAGCGCGCATCGGCAACTCCGACCTGGCGGTGGCTCCGCTCGTGCTGGGCGGCAACGTGTTCGGGTGGACGGCAGATCAGAGCACCTCGTTCGACGTGCTCGACGGGTTCATCGCGGGCGGCGGCAATTTCGTCGACACCGCCGACGGCTACTCCCACTGGGCACCGGGTAACGGCGGCGGCGAGTCGGAGACCATCATCGGCGAGTGGATCGCGACCCGCGGCAACCGCGACGACGTCGTGATCGCGACGAAGGTCTCCACCCACCCCGAGTTCTCGGGCCTCGCGGCCGCGAACGTGCGCGACGCGGCCGAGGCCTCGCTGCGCCGACTGCAGACCGACCGCATCGACCTCTACTACGCGCACTTCGACGACCCCGAGACGCCGCTGGAAGAAACGGTTGAGGCATTCTCGCGCCTGGTCGACGAGGGCAAGGTGCGCACCATCGGCGTTTCGAACTACACGGCTGAGCGCATCGCCGAGTGGTTCGGCGTCGCCCGCGCCGGCGGCTACCACTTCCCAGTGGCACTCCAACCCCACTACAACCTGGTCGAGCGCGACTTCGAGACCAACGGCCTGCGCAGCATCGCCGAGCGCGAGAACCTCGCAGTGTTCCCCTACTACTCGCTCGCCAGCGGCTTCCTGGCGGGCAAGTACCGCGCCGCGAGCGACGCGGCCATCGACGGCGCGAGTCCGCGCGCGGCCGCAGCCGTGAAGTACCTCGACGACCGCGGGCGTGCGGTGCTCACGGCCCTCGATGAGATCGCCGCGGCGCACGACAGCTCGGTCACGACGGTGTCGCTCGCCTGGCTGCGCGCGCAGCCCACGGTCGCCGCGCCCATTGTGAGCGCCCGCAACGCCGGGCAGCTGCCCGAACTGCTCGGCTCGATGACGCTCGACCTCTCGGACAGCGAGCTCGCTCGCCTCACCGAGGCCTCGGCGTGACCGTCGCGGGCGATCCCCACCCCGAGCGCACCACCTCCGGCGTCGGCCCCTGGCCAGGTGGGCACGAGGCCTGGCCGACCGGCGTCGACGCCGAGCGCTACGACCCCGAACTCCTCGAGCACGGCGACACCCGCAACGTGGTGGATCGCTACCGCTACTGGCGCATGGAGGCGATCGTCGCCGACCTCGACGAGCATCGCCACCCGTTTCACGTGGCCATCGAGAACTGGCAGCACGACATGAACATCGGCTCGATCGTGCGCAGCGCGAACGCGTTCGGTGCCGACACCGTGCATATCGTGGGCCGCCGCCGCTGGAACAAGCGGGGCGCGATGGTCACCGACCGCTACCAGCACGTCGAGCATCGGGAGAGCGTGGAGGCGCTCGCCGCCTGGGCGCGGGCGGAGGGGATCCCGATCATCGCGATCGACAACGTACCCGGCTGCGTGCCAATGGAGACCTTCGACTGGCCCGAACGCTGCGTCATGCTGTTCGGCCAGGAGGGCCCGGGGCTGACCGGGGAGGCAATTGCCGCCGCCGAATCGGTCGTAGAGATCACGCAGTACGGATCCACTCGCTCGATCAACGCGAGTGCCGCAGCCGCGGTCGCGATGTACAGCTGGGTGCAGCAGCACTCCCCGCTCCGTCCGCGGTAGGCTCGTCGCCAGACCGCACCAACACACTCGAAAGCAAGGCATTGTCCAACACGTCAGCACCCGGGAGCACCGCACCGCGCAATAAGAGCTCGCACGTCGTTCTCGCGAGCCTCATCGGCACCACGATCGAGTTCTACGACTTCTACGTCTACGCCACCGCAGCCGTACTCGTCTTCCCGACACTCTTCTTCCCCACCGGTAACGAGACGACGGCCCTGCTCGCCTCGTTCGCCACCTTCGGTGCCGCCATGCTGGCCCGCCCCTTCGGCGCGGTGTTCTTCGGGCACCTCGGCGACAGGCTGGGCCGCAAGACCACGCTCGTGGCTTCCCTGCTCACCATGGGCATCGCGACCTTCCTCATCGGCCTTCTGCCCACTCACGAGAACATCGGCGTGTGGGCGGCGGGGCTGCTGCTCATTCTGCGGCTCGCGCAGGGCTTCGCCATCGGCGGCGAGTGGTCGGGAGCCGCGCTGGTCGCGACCGAGAACGCGCCCAAGGGCAAGCGGGCCTGGTACGGCACGTTCCCGCAGCTGGGCGCGCCGCTCGGCTTCATCATCGCGAATATGCTGTTCTTCTTCATCAACCAGGGCCTCACGGAGCCCGACGCGACCGGCCCGTCCGAGGCCTTCCTCGCCTGGGGCTGGCGCATCCCCTTCCTGTTCTCTGCGGTCATGGTCATCGTCGGTCTCTGGGTGCGCCTCAAGCTCGTGGAGTCGAGCGCCTTCGAGCGCACCAAGCAGGCAGGCAAGGTCACGCGCCTGCCAATCGTCGAGGCGTTCAAGTTCCACTGGCGGTCGCTGATCCTCGGCACCTTCGCGATGCTCGCCACCTACGTGCTGTTCTACCTGATGTCCTCCTTCACGCTGACCTTCGGCACGCGGCCGGGCCTCGAAGCGGCGGAGCAGGCGGCGAAGGCCGCCGGCACGCCGTTCGACGCGGCGAGCTACGTGCCGGGCGCGGGGTACAGCTACAACGAGTTCATTCTGATGCTCGTCTTCGGCGTGCTGTTCTTCGGTGTCTTCACGCTGGTCTCGGGGCCGCTCGCCGACCGCTTCGGCCGCCGGCGCACGCTCATCTGGGTGACGATCGGCATCGCGCTGTTCGGCTTCACCTTCGTGCCCCTGCTCGGCGGCACGACCCCGCTCGTCATGTTCTTCCTCGCGCTCGGCTTCACGCTCATGGGGCTGACCTTCGGCCCCATGGGCGCGTTCCTGCCCGAGATGTTCCCCACGAACGTGCGTTACACGGGCTCGGCCGTGGCGTACAACGTGTCGTCGATCCTCGGTGCCGCGCTCGCGCCCATCGTCGCCGTCTGGCTGTGGGGACTCGCAGACGGCAGCCCGGTCTACGTGGGCTTCTACCTCACGGGTGCCGCGGTGCTGACGCTGATCTCGCTCATCCTCACGCCCGAGACCAAGGACGTCGACATCGAGGCGTGACGGGGCCCCCGCCGCCCGCGCCTCGTGCCTCTCGCCGAGGCCGGGCGGTCCGGCCCGCGCGCGATCGCTCAGCAGCCTGCCTGCCGCCTTACTGATCGCGCGGATAGGGACTACGGCTGCGGTGCGGTGACCTGAAATCTGGCTGCGTTGTCGTTGGAATCTTCACCACCAGTGAAGCCTTCCTCCTCCGCCTTGCCAGATTTCAGGTCACCGCATCCTCGTACCGCAGCCCCTATCCGCGCGATCAGTTAGTCGATGTCCCTGCGCCAGCGCAGCGCCCACCCCGCAACGATCGCCACGACCGCGTAGGAGACGAGCACCGCGAGGCCGCCCCAGATGCCGAGCGGCTCGGCTGCCTGGGGTGCCGAAGGATCGAACGCCGAGAGGTCGTTCATCACGCTCGCTCCGACGAACGCGTCGGTCGCCGAGCCGGGCAGAAACTTCGCCGCCTGCGCGCTCCACTCCCAGAACTGCGCCCCGGTGCGCAGCACGGGCTCGATGAACTGCGTGAAGACGAGCGCCAACACGATCGCGAAGGCCTGGTTGCGCACGAGCACGCCGATCCCGAACCCGATGAGCGCCCAGATGCCGATCGCCGCGAGCACCCGCACCATCAGCGCCCAGGTGTCGGCGGAGCCGAGCATCGGATCGCCGCCCGTGGCTGCCAGCAGCGGTGCGCCGGCACCGACGGCACCGATGAGCCCGGCGACGCCGATCACGACGCCGTAGGCGAGCAGCACGATCGCCTTGCTCAGCAGCACGATGCCGCGCTTCGGTTCGAGGGTGAAGGCGAGGCCGAGGGTGCGGTGCCTGAGCTCCCCGGTCGCCATGAGCGCGCCGAAGAGCAGCGGGATGACATAGCCGAACGTGGTCACCGAGGCGTAGACCAGGTCGGCGATGCTCTGGGCTGAAAGGGAGGCGCTCTCCGCACCGGCACCCGCCAGCTCGTCGAGCATCGCGCCGAAGATGAACGCGAACATGGCCGCCATCATCGCCGAGTAGCCGAGGAGTACGACCGCGAGGATCCACCACAGCTTCGTCGCGCGCACCTTGCGGAACTCGGCGGAGAGGCTGCGAGCCAGGCGGCTCATGACGCACCTCCCTCGACCAGTTCGAGGAAGCTCTGCTCCAGTTCGCTCTGCTCGACGCTGAGGTGCGAGAGCGGAATGCCGGTCTCGAGTGCGATCTGACCGACCCTCTCGGCATCCAGCCCCGCGACCCGCATTCTCTCGCCCCGCACGCCGTGCACCTGCGCTCCCGCGTGCTGCAGCGCGTGCGCCAGAGCCGGCTGATCGCGTGCCGACACGAGTACGGCCCGCTCGCCGTCGCCCCGCTGCAGCTCCTCGAGGGTACCCGCGAACGCCAGCTCGCCGCGGCGAATCACCACGACGTCGTCCACGGTGTGCTGCACCTCGCTGAGCAGGTGCGATGACAGCAGCACCGTCTTCCCCTCGCTCGCGAGGTGCTTCAGCAGCAGGCGAATCCAGCGGATCCCCTCGGGATCGAGCCCGTTGATCGGCTCGTCGAGCAGCAGAACTCCGGGGTCGCCGAGCAGTGCCGCCGCGAGGGCGAGGCGCTGCCGCATGCCGAGCGAATAGCCGCCGGTCTTGCGGTCGGCGGCGTCGGCAAGGCCGACGAACGCGAGCTGCTCGTCGACGCTCGAGGCCGGTGCGCCGATCACGCGGCGCACGATGTCGAGGTGCGCGCGCCCGGTGTGGGCGGGGTGGAAGTTGGCCGAGAGCGAGGCTCCCACGGTGAGCGCGGGGTGTTCGAGTGCGGTGTAGGGGACGCCGCCGACGGTGGTGGATCCTGCATCTGGCCGCACCAGGCCGAGCACCATCGACAGGGTCGTGGTTTTGCCCGAGCCGTTCGGCCCCAGAAAGCCGGTGACCCGGCCGGGCTCGGCCGCGAAGCTGAGCGAGTTGACGGCCTGCACGCGCCCGAACCGCTTCGAGAGGCCCGTGACCTCGACCCGCGCCGGAATCGTCTGCTCCATGTTCGCCCCCTCTTGAGCGTACACTTCCAGTCTGGCAAACAGCGAGTGGGCCCGCTGATCGCAGTGATCAGCGGGCCCACTCGCTTAGGGTATGCCTGCTCGCCGCCCGAGGCGGTAAGGGGGTCGCTCCTAGTGACCGCCGCCCGTGTACGGGCCGAACTCGGCGAGCCGCTTCATGTGCTCGGTGAGTGCGAAGCGCGGATCCACCGTGTTCTCCTCGCCCGTCACCAGCTGCGCGGCCCACTCGCCGAGCTGCGGCGAGAACTTGAAGCCGTGGCCCGAGAGGCCGGCGATGGTGACGACGCGGTCGGTGCGGTCGACCACCGGCAGGCGGTCGGGCGTGTACGCGCAGTGGTGCACGCTCTCGCGCACGGGCTCGGGGTTGACGTCCTTGAACAGCTCGGCACCGCGCTGGCCGATCTTGATGAGCTCCTCGCGGGTGTGGTGCAGCGGCACCTCGGAGACGTCACGGTACACGGGCCACTCGGGGTTGGTGCAGGCCTTGAACGAGTATCCGTCGAAGCTGGGTGCGCCGAAGAAGTGCACGGCCCCCTGGTCACGGAGGAAGGCGGGGAACTTCTCGGGCACGAACGCGTCGGGATCCTTCGGCGCGAACCAGGTGAGGCCCAGCACCTGCAGGCGCAGCAGCTCGTTGAGCTCGGGCCGCAGGCGGGTCGACCACGATCCCGAGGCGATCACCACGGTGTCGGCGAGCCAGGCACCCTGCGTGGTGCGCACGACGACTCCGTCGGGGCGCTCCTCGATGTCGATGACGGGCGTGTTGAAGTACAGCTCGGCACCGTTCGCCTCGGCGAGGTCGAGTGCGCTCATCACGGCGACCTCGGGGCGCAGCCCGCCGCCGTGCTCGTCGAGCAGGGCGATGTCGCCGTCCTGCACGATGTGCTGCGGGTACTCGGCGCGCAGTTCCTCGGTCGAGAGCACGCGGTGCGGAATGTCGTACTCGCGCACCGTGCCCATGGCGACCTCGAGATCGGGGAAGCCCTCGGGAGCGATCGATAGGCAGCCGACCTCGTAGTAGATGTCGCGGCCCGACTCCTTCTCCAGCTCGCGCCACAGGTCGCGCGAGCGCTGGATCATCCGCACGTACGTGCCGCCCTCGTGCACCGCGGTGCGGAACACGCGCGACTCGCCCGCGTACGATCCCTCGGCGTGCACGCGACCGTACTGCTCGATGCCCACGACTTTCAGTCCGTCGCGCTTCGACAGCTGCCACAGAGCCATCGAGCCGACGGCACCGGCACCGATCACGAGTACGTCTGTCTTCTGGAGGTCGGTCATATGCTCTCTTCTCTTCTTTCTCTCTTCGTTCGCGTGTCTGGTGCCTCGTTCGGGCGCTGGATCAGGCCAGTGCCGGCGTCTCCCAGAGGTTGAGCTTCGTGCCGATCCCGCGCTCGAGCGCGTTGCGGTACACCTTCGTCGCCCAGGCGACGTCCTCGACCGGCATGCCGCCGACCGAGTAGATGAAGATCTCGTCGTCGTTCTGGCGGCCGGGCGTGCGGCCGTCGATGATCTCTCCCACGTCTTCGAACTGCTCGGGAGTCATGCGGCCGTCGCCCACGCGGTCGACGAGGCTCATGCCCCAGATGCCCACGGTCTCGTGGGCGGGGGCGGGGATCTCCTCGGCCCAGGCCTGGTAGATCTTGCGCGCGTCTGCGACGTGGCGCGAGCGCTGCACTAGGTCTTCTTCGACCTGCAGGTGCGCCGAGCAGCAGATGAACGCTCCGGGCTTCACCCAGTCGTTCTTCACGGTCGGGTAGTTCTCCGACCCCATGGGGCTCGGCACGGCGATGCTGACGATATCGGCACCGCGCACCGCGTTCTCGATGCCGTCGACCTGCTCGATCGTGGTGATCTGCGGAAACTTCTCTTTGGCCCAGGCGATGAAGGTGTCGATGCCCTTCTGGCTGCGGCCCGAGACCTTCACGGTGTCGATCGCGGGGCGCACGGCCACGAACGCCTCGAGGGAGGTGCGGTTCATGGGGCCGGGGCCGACGATGCCGACGACCTTGGCGTCTTCGCGAGCGAGGTAGCGGGCACCGACGCCCGGGATCGCGCCGGTGCGGTACGCGCTCAGCAGGTTCGCGCTCATGATGGCGAGCGGGGCACCCGTGTCCTTGTCGCTCAGCGTGAACATGAGAATGGAGCGGGGGAGCCCCTTCTGCTTGTTCTCGACGTTGGATCCGTACCACTTGCACCCCGCGACCTGGTAGTCGCCGCCGAGGTAGGCGGGCATGGCCATGAAGCGACGGTCGGGGCCGTCGAGCGGCATGCCCTCGAACTCCGACTCTTCGGGGAAGAAGACCTGCGCGCCGTGCGAGTTGTTCTCGCTGCCGGCCATGCGGTAGTCGCCCTTGGCGAAGAGCGCGAGCATGTCGCTCATGGTGTCGACGCACTCCGCCATATCGGTGACGCCCGCGGCAATCATGTCGGGTTCGCTGAGGTAAAGAAAATCAATGCTGGTATCAGGCACGGCCCTGTGTCCCTTCGTTCGGTAGCGCTAGCTTAAAACTATCCATTTGGATAATCAAGAGGTTCAGGCGATTTTCTTCACTCGTTGCGTGGCGGATCGCGCGCATCCTCAGGCATCGCTACACTTTGGCGGCGTCGATCAGCCTGCGAATGCGGCCCAGCGCCGGGGTCACGTCGTCGGGTGCCACGAGCTGCTTGAACACGATCCCGTCGAGTGCATACCAGATGAGCTCGGTCAGGTCGTCGTCGACGACGCCGAGGCGGTGCAGCTGTCGCGTGATCGCTTCGCGGTAGGCGCTGTAGTGGCGATCGGCGAGCGGGCGCAGTTCAGCGCGGCGACGCGACTCGAGCAGCAGCTCGTACTGAAACGATTGGATCTCGGCCTCGCGATCGGCCAGGGACTCGATGCCACCGGCGAACTCCTCGACCGTCAGCGCGTCCCTGAGCATGTTCGACTCGCGCAGGCTCTCGTCGATCGCGTACTCCATGGCCTCGGCCACGAGCTGGTCGCGCGTGCCGAAGTGGTGCCGCACCAGCCCGTGCGACACCCCCGCCTCGGCCGCGACCGCGCGGTAGGTCAGCGCGCGCAGCCCGCCCGCTGCGACCACCGCGACGGTGGCGCGCAGCAGGGCGGTGCGTCCCGAAACGTCTTTCACATCTTCGAGCGTATCGAACCGGCTGCCGCTACATGAGCTTCGTGGAAGCGAGGGCGTCGTCGAGATCCTTGTTGAGCTTGATCAGCGGCACGCGCAGTGCGAGGCCGAGGAGCAGCGTCGGCACGATGAACAGCGCGAGGCCGCCGAGGTTGATCCAGTAGTCGCCCTCGTAGATGCCGGCGATTGCGGCGCGCACCGCATTGGTGGCGTGCGACACGGGGATGAACGGGCTGATGTTCTGGAACCACTGCGGCAGCACCGAGAGCGGATAGGCTCCGCCTCCGGCCGAAATCTGTACGATCAGCAGAATGACGGCTAGCGCCTTGCCCGCCTCTCCGAAGGAGAGCACCAGCGTGTACGTGATCATCGAGAACACCGTCGACATGACCCAGCCGGCCAGTATCAGCAGGAACGGGTGCACGGGCTGCACTCCGACGAAGGCGATGAGCCCGACGTACAGAATCGTGCTCTGCAAGAATCCGAGCAGGGCGAAGAACGCGTAGCGGCCGAAGTATTCCTCGGGTAGCTTGAGCGGCTTCGGAAACTGCACTGCGCCCTTGAGTACCTCGACGCGGATCAGCACCGAAAGCAGCAGGGCACCGACCCACAGACCGAGCACCGTGTAAAGGGGAGCCATTTGCGCGCCGAAGGTGGAGACGGGGAACACCGGAATGCGCTTCAGCCCGACGGGCGTCGCGAGTTCGCCGGCGAGAATGTCGGGGTTCGAGCCGATGATCTCGGTCACTTCGCTGAGGTCACCCGTGTTTAGGGCGGTGCTCAGCGCCGCAGCCAGCTTGTCGAAGTTGTCGGCGGTGCTCTCGAGATCCTTCGCCATCGTGTCCGTCGACTCCTGAGCGATCGCCAGCGCTCTGAGCAGTGACCCGGATCCCTCGGTGAGCGTCGTCGCGGCGTTGGTCATGTCGTTGCCGATCGCGGCGAAGCCGCTGTTGATCGAGGAGAGCGTTGCTCCGAGCTCGTCGAGCTTCGGCTTCAGGCTGTCGGTGTAAGAGGTTTTGGCCCCCTCGATGGCGGTCTTGGCTTCGTTGACGAGTGCCAGGATCTCGGACCGTGAGGCTTCGCTGTCGGAGTCTCCCTTGGCGATCCTCGTGGCGGCCTCCGCCAGGCGGTCGCTCAGCGCCTCCTGCCTCGCGATCACGCCGTCCAGTCTGGAGACGACGAGTTCCAGTGCGTCGTGCAGTATCGGGTCGTCGGTCGCGTCGGCCCGTGCCTTCAGTTCGTTGCGCAACTGCTGGTAGCTGGTGATCTGATCGTTGACCTCGCTCGCGAGGGTCTTCAGAGCCCCCGAAACGCTGTCGCTCTGCTTGTCGAATGAGGCGTACAGCTCGTCGACACGTTTACCGAGGGCTTCGTAGCTACCGGCCGATGAGGCGAATGCCGATCCCAGAGATGAGGTCGCGGTGTCGAGGGTCGACTTCAACGACTGAACCGCCTCGGCCCCGCTGCTGATGGCTCCCGAGGTTTCTTGGAGGGCATCGACCGAGGCCATGGTCAGGGAGGCGGCGCTCTCGACGAGTGGCTCACTCGAAGCGATGAGCGTGCTGAACATGTCTGCGGTCTGCGATGCCGAGTGGAGGTCGGAGGCCAGCAGATCGATGCTGCCTTCGAGCCTGCCCAGTGCTGCCTGAGTACCCGGATCGTCCAGGTGAGTGGCGAGCGACGAGACCACGCTGAGCCCGACCTCGTTGAGGGTTTTGGTGAAGGCATCGTTGATCTTCGTCGTCACCTCGGTAGCGGCTTCGCCCGTGATCTTGGGCGAGAGCGCGTTCGCCTTCTCGTTCGAGTAGTACTCGATCTCAGTCGGCTTCGCACCGGGTGCGAAGAAGGTCATCATGTCGCGGCTGAAGTTCGGGGGCAGCACGAGCGCCGCGTAGAACTCCTCGGACTCGGTGCCCGCAATGGCCTCTTCCTCTGAAACGAACACCCAATTCAGGTCGGTGTTCGCGCGGAGATTCGAGATGACTGATTCTCCGATGTTGATCTTCATCGGGAAGAGCTCGCTGCGGTACCCCTTGTCGGCGTTTGCAACGGCGACTTTCAGGTCTTTGACGTTCGAGAACGGATCCCAGCTCGACAGCACGTTGAACCACGCGAAGAACGACGGGATGATCACGACTCCGAAGAGCACGATGAGCGCGATGACGTTGCGGGTGGCTGTGCGCAGGTCGTGGCGAAACAGCGTGGCGATGTTTTTCACCGGTGCCTCCCGTGCTCATTGAGGTCTTCCAGGGTGGCAGTCGAGCGCGTAGCCGCCTGTTCGTGCTTGAGTTCTTCGTGCAGTTCGGGATCGGCCGTCTTGCTGAGCTTCGTGGCGTAGACGATGTTCTGCTTGACGTACTCGAAGGTGATCAGTGCTGCGATGACGAGCATGATCAGCAGGCCCCACAGCCCGAGGATGGTTGCCTTCGCGGTTGGGAAGAAGCCGGCGAAGATTCCGAGAACGGCGGTGAGTGCAAGACCGATCGCCAGTGTCAGCCGAATGAGGTTCATGTGGTGTTTCGTGAACCACTCCTGCTGGTGCTCCGTCTTCTCCACGAACTTGCGTCGGTCGGAGAGTGCTTCCACAATCTGGGTCAGTCGGCGGCGCGAACCGAGAATCTGCACGTCTTCGGAGATGAAGAGCCCCACGTCTGAGAGATTCTTGTTGATGAGCCTCTGGAAGTTGCCGAGCCGCTGTCTGAGGAAGATGCCGAGTATGAACGCGAGTACGGCGTAGAGCAGCAGCACCGCGACGTAGCGCCAGTAGTAGCCGTCGTAGAAGCCGCCGATTGTTTCGCGCATCGCGTCGATGCCGTACGTGAACGGGAAGAACGGGAAGAGCGCGCGGAAGAACCCGGGCATCATCTCGATGGGGTAGATGCCGGAGGCACCCGGGATCTGAATGATGAGCAGCAGGATCGCCGCTCCCTTGCCGATGTAGCCGAATGTGATGGCGAGGGCGTAGATGATAGCCAGGTAGACCAACCCCGTAAACACGGTGGTGGCGATGAAGGCGACAGCGCTGACCGTCTGAATGCCGATGACGACGTTTCCGATGCTGACGAGCAGGGCTTGGAGTATGTTGAGCACGGAGAGCAGCATGAATCGGCCGAGATAGGCCTGGCGCACCGTGAGGTCGTCGATGCCCTCGGTGTCGACCTCCTGCTTCATCAGCACGACGAGCATGAACGCGCCGATCCAGAGTGACAGGTTGGTGAACAGGGGTGCCATGGCCGACCCGTAGGTGGTGACGGGGAAGAGGGTGTGCTGCTTCACCTCCACCGGCGAGGCCATGAACTCGGCGATCTCGTTCGGGTCGAGGCTGGTCAGGGCGCGCACCTTGTTCCAGATGTCGGCAGAGCTCAGCGCCTCGACGTCGGTGCGCAGGTTCTTCAGCCCCTGCTCGGCGTCTTCGAGGTTGCCGTCGAGCGCTTCGAGGGCCGTGACGGTGTCTTCGAGCTGGCCCTGGAGGCCGGTGAGCAGATCCACCGTCTCGCCCAGCAGCACCTGCTGCGACCCGAGTGCCGAGGAGAATGCGCCTGCGGCCTCGGACATCGCAGACATCGACTGGTTGATCTCGGGGATGGTGCCCATCAGCACGCCCCTGATAGCACTCGCCGAATCGGCGCTCTCCTGGGTCGCCGTATTGATCGCGTCTGCCGAAGCCTCGATG
Source organism: Leucobacter sp. (assembly GCA_047973175.1). Lineage (GTDB taxonomy): Bacteria > Actinomycetota > Actinomycetes > Actinomycetales > Microbacteriaceae > Leucobacter. Next base: position 2,933 of record JBKEBN010000006.1, on the reverse strand, counting down.
GCCGTGATCACGTCGGTGACATCGCCGTTGAGCGTCTGGAGGTCGCGGAGGAACTTCTGATCGGCCTTGTTGCGGCTCTCCAGCTTGTTCACCGCGTCTTTGAGCGGCTTATAGGCCGGGCTGGAGGGATCGAGCCCGGCCAGAAGCTCCTTGAGCTCGGTCAGGGCCTTGCCGTTCGCTTCGACCACGGCAGAGGCGTCGTTCACCGCGGAACCGATCTCGGCGTTCGCCTGCTGCGCGCCCGCGGAGAGCTTGGTGATCACGGAGTTCAGCTCGGATGAGACCTCTGAGAGGTGCGCCGAACCCTTGACGTACGCGTTTGTCACCTCGTCGGTGAAAGTCGCGAGTTCGCGCTGCACCTCTGACACCAGGGCTTGGGCCTCGTCGACAGCCACCTGCACCTCATCGATGGTGCTGTCGACGTCGAGGAGGGCCTGTTTGGTGTCTGTGAGGGCCGCCTCCGCGACCTCCAGGCTGTCTTCGGTGTCGGTGAGTCCCTCGCGCGCGGTCTCGATCTTGTCGACGGCGCTGTCGAGGGCGGCGAGCGTGTTGTTCTTGCTGCGAAGCAGCTGATCCCCGGCCTGCACACCGGCCTTCTCAAGATCTTGCGCCACCGTTTTGGCCACGGTCGATACGAAGTTGCTGTTGATCTGCGTTTCGATCGTGGAGGCACCTACGTCGGTGATCTTCGGAGAGATCGCGTTCGCCTTCTCGTTGACGTAGTAGTGAAGCTTGGGGCGCACGAAGTCGCCGGTCGTGATGCTGAGCAGGTCTTTGCTGAAGTTGGCGGGAATGACGTAGGCGGCGTAGCTCTCGCCGGACTTGACCGCCTTCATGGCCTCGTCCTTGCTGAGGAACTGCCAGCCGAGGTCGTGGTTGTCCTTGAGCTGGGCGACGACCTGCTTTCCGACGTTGAGCTCTCCGGTGGCGGGGGAGGAGGCCCCCTCGTCGAGATTGACCACCGCGACGTCTACCGCCTTGGTGTCCGAATACGGATCCCAGAACGCGATGATGTTGACCCAGGCGTACAAGGATGGCATGATGATGAGACCGATGATGATCACCCAAGCCTTGGGTACCCGCAGAATGCGCTTGAAGTCGCGGAGAAACACCCTGAAGGCACCGTGCATGGATTTTCCTCGCCGTCATTCTGCGGATGCATCGAACTGGATGGGCCGGGTCGGCCTGTGAATTCGATTCGGTTGCCCGACACGAATCAGTGGGGCTCACGGACCACCTGAGCCCAGACGATTCATTCTATCGTCGGGGTTCTCCGACCCGGAGCTGGATCACGGATGGTATTCGTCAACCATTCCCGGAGGTATCGAAACACGAATGCCCCTTGCCAAGCGGCAAGGGGGATTTTGTGGAGGTGCTTTCGACAGCTGACTCGCAAAAATACCAAGCCATCCTCGATTACATCCGCAACAGAGCCGAGAAAGACGACGAGCCACCCCATCGACTATCTGCCCGAGAAGAGTACGAAGTATCTACTCATAGAAAGCAACGTCAGCACTGTATATCTCCTGCTGAGAGCAAGCAGATCATCGAGCAGTTCCTCGCAGGTAAGAACACGACCGAGCTTGCCGCGGCCTTCGGGTGTAGCCGTACAACCATCAGCCGTCATATCCACAAGGTGGGTCTATCGGCGCGCGAGAAGCGCTTCACGGAGGAGCAACTGCGCGAGATGGAGCGGCTTTACGAAACGGGTTTGTCGCTCGACAAGGTCGGCGATCAGTTCGGGACGTCAGGGACGACCGCGACGAAGTACCTGCGGGAGCGTGGGGTGCGGATCAGGGGTCGATATGAATGGCATCACTAGTACAGTCCCAAGTGGCACGGCACGCTTTTGGTGTGCTTGTGTCGCTTAGCGACCTACACGAGGGAAATCGCTCATTACGGTCATTGTCGAGCAATGCGGAAGATCACTCATAGCATCAATCCCTTGAGACGCCTCGTTGGTAAAGGCAGTGCCAAGCCAGTTTTTACCCTGCCCGATGGCATGCATAAGCAGTCCAAGACCATCCCCGGTCAATCGGAACGTGACGTATGCCTGATTAACGTCGTATTCATGGCCTTGCGTATAAACCACGCTGTCGCGAAGATAGTCACCTCCACCATGCGAAAGCTGCTCTAACAGGCCTTCCCGCCGAAGACCGTAGGCTGCGTCATAAAGTCGTGGTATTTCCAGAACCGTCCAGCCCAATAGATTTAACAACTCGGTGTACGTTAATACGACTTGATTCTTTAGCAAACCCCAATAGTCGTCTCCCGGGTCTGCTCTGAACCTGCGCTGAAACCCCGAATATACGATCCAATGGAGCGCCAGCTGATCGGAAGATAACCTGCCCACCAAGGCGGTCCATGAAACGCCAGCATCGTTTTCGCCGGTCTCGGTGCGTGCAGATGCGAGCACGCCAGAGAGATATTCCGCGACGAATTCGTTCTCCGCCCACTGGGCTTTTTCGAATATCTCGGCAGCCACTCGTGATGGGATAGCCCCTTCGGCGTTCAGGTTTGTCTTTTTCCCCGCTCGCTCGGCGACACTCTGAGCGTTCCTCTTCCGCTCAATCGCGGCCCGCATGTCCTGACCCCATAGCTCAAAAGTGGGTCCTAGTAGTCGGTCAAGAAGTCCACCGAGAGATTTAACGCCTTGGTCAAGAGCCTTGCCTGTGAACGGATCCGTCATACTGCAAGCCTAGAGGTGCTGCCTCCCTGACATTCACACCCCGCTATACGTGTTCTTAGAACTTGGTTTCGTAACCCCAATGCTCCGAAGAGTCACGCTTCGACTGGAGTAGTGCCCCGTAAAGTGGTGTAGTGCACGGTGGCCAGCACGTCGGAGAACGTGGACGCGGTCACCGTGTGATCCTTCGAGGAATCTCCTACAACCCACTCGAAAGGCATCAACACGATGACCGCGCCTACTATTG
>JBKEBN010000164.1:0-17608 GCA_047973175.1 Leucobacter sp. | reverse complement strand
ATCGTGTTGATGCCTTTCGAGTGGGTTGTAGGAGATTCCTCGAAGGATCACACGGTGACCGCGTCCACGTTCTCCGACGTGCTGGCCACCGTGCGCTACACCACCTTATGGGGCACTACTGATGTCGCTCACAGTTCAGTTCCTAACTGATGGCCACTTCGTCTCACTGATATTAAGTGACGTTCACTGATATTAAGTGACGTTCACTGAGGGAGAGAGCGTGCCCATGGCACCGAACTTCGATAGATCCTCGTGAGGTTACGTTCTCTGAGTGGCGGGTGAGTTGATTCGTGGCGTGCGGCAGTAGGGGTTTCCGTAGTCGTGTGTGAGGGCTGACTGGAGGATTGTCAGGATGTTCGGTGAGTTCGGGCGGGTATGGGGTTGGATTGCTGCATGAGGTCCGCTATTTCAAAGACGCCCGAAGCCTCGCCACTGGTTGCGTGCGTGAATCTCGGAAAGACGTTCGAGGCGGTGAGGGGCCAGCAGCCTGTACCTGTGTTGCGCGGTATCTCGATGCAGGCGCATCCGGGCGAGATGGTGGCGATTGTCGGGCCGTCAGGTTCTGGTAAGTCGACCCTGCTCTACTGCCTTGCGGGCTTGGAGCCTGTGACTTCTGGCTGGGTGAATCTCTTCGGGATCGACCTTGCCAGTCTGGGGCGCAATGCGTTGGCGAAGCTGCGTCGTGATCGGATCGGGTTCGTCTTCCAGTCGTATAACCTCATTCCGTCGTTGACCGCAGTCGAGAATGCGGGTTTGCCAGGAAGGCTCGCGCACCGTCGAGGTGCGGCGGCCGCAGCGCAGGATGCTCTGCGCGCAGTCGCATTGAGTGACCGCAGCAGGTTTCTCCCGGGGAAGCTCTCAGGAGGTCAGCAGCAGCGCGTAGCGATTGCGAGGATTCTCGCCTCCGGTGCGTCTGTGATCTTCGCCGATGAGCCGACCGGCGCGCTGGACACTCGCACAAGCGCTCAAGTTCTCGATCTGCTCCGTGAGGTTGCTACGGGTGACCGCAGCGTTGTGTTCGTTACACACGACTTGGAGGCCGCTGCCCGTGCTGATCGCGTATTGGTGCTCCGCGATGGATGGATCCACTCCGAACTCGTCGCACCGAGTGCGCAAGATGTGCTTGACTCAGTCCGCGCGGCGGGAGATGAGGCGGCGGCCGCATGATCCTGCTCGTTGCTGCGAAGGAGCTCGTTCGGGGGTATCGACTCTGGGCAGGAAGCCTCGTTGTCATCATCGCGTCTTCCGCGCTCTGCTCGGCAGCCTTCGCCCAGTTCGAAACCGCGGCGCTACTTCCTGATGCAATGGGTGAGTCGCTGCGATCCATGAGCCAGGGTATCGTCGCCTTTGGGCTGCTCGCGGCTATCGCGATCACTGCAGCAACGACAAATCTTGCTGTTGCATCCGGCAGACGCGGCTATGCACTCCTGCAGTTCGCCGGGCTTCTGCCGCGACAAGTCACCCTCATGGTGCTGGTGCAACTCGTGGTGCTGGCTGTTATCGGCGCGAGCATCGGTATCGGCGTGGGGCGTCTCCTGGCGCAGCCACTTCTAGACGTGACAGTCGCTCAGACGAGCATCTCGTCCGGACTAAAGGTCGCCTATGGCGGCACTACTGTTGCGCGGGCCTTCGGTCTGCTCGTGGGTATCGTCGTGCTCGCAGGCATTCGTGCTGCGGTGCGTGCCGGTCTCGTGCCGCCAATTGAAGCACTGCGTGAGCCCGAACCGCCGCGCATCCGCATGGGTATCCTCCGCTGGGTTATGACCGGAATTGCGAGTCTGGCAACTCTCGGACTCGGCATCGGGATCGCAAGCACCTCCCCCTCGCTCAGTCTTAGTGGGCAGCCATCGGGGGTCTCAGTGATCGTCAGCCTCGGGATGCTGTTCAGCATCGCCCTCACCGCCCTCGCTGCCTTTCTCGGGCCGGTCCTATACCCACTGGTTCTACGAGCATGGACTGCGGTGGTTCCGGCGCAGGTCTCGGGTGCCTGGTTTCTGGCGCGACGCTCGTGCCGCTATCGGATAACGCAGAGCACAGCGGCAATCACACCACTCATGGTCGGGATCGCTCTGCCTGGTGCGATGTACACACTCTTTCTCACCGCGGGCGGGGCCGTGGCGGCAGACGGTGGGTCATGGGAAATCAACTCAGCCTCGATCTTTACCGTTCTCGGCCCAGCTCTGCTTTTGGCCGCGCTTGGATCGGCGGCGGTCATCTTCATGACCAGCCGCACTCGTGCCCGTGACAATGCCCTCGTATCGGTGAGCGGCGGTACAACCTTCACCGCGACTCTCAGCGCTATCCTCGAGGCCGCCATCTACGTTGCCACTGCGTTGCTGATCGCGACAGCGATCTTCGGTACCGTTGGGCTCGCCGTCTCGACCGCGTTCAGTAAGGCGATGCCCGGCACCGTGCCCGTCTACGGCTTTGCGACTGCTCTCGCCATCGCTGTAGCCGGATTCGTCATTGTTGGAATCGCCACCGCCCTGCCGACCGTCATCCCAACGAGACGAAGCATCCCGAACCTTCTCGCCGCCGAGTGCTGAAGAACAGGCAAAGGTGGATGCGAACCCCACCCAGCAGGCTCACCCAAGAGCCTTTGACTTCGTTCATTACTGAATCGTTCGTTCCACGCTGTCTCTGTGCTGCGTTAACCTTGCATCGAATCGGTCTTGACGCAAGGTTACGCAGATAAACTTTCCTCAACGACGTGCTGAGGGGTGTGGGGTGAATGGGAGCGATCACCCACCTCTGCTGAAAGCTGCGATCGCTCATGCGCAGTTCGAGACGATTCACCCGTTCGTGGACGGCAACGGCAGGACCGGTCGCGCATTGATCCACGCGATACTGAAACGCGACGGCGTCACAGCAAGAGCTGTTCTTCCGATCAGTACCGTCTTCTCCAAGAGCAAGGATCACTACATCTCGGGGCTGACCGTATTTCGCGAAGACCCTCCGCGCATCAATGCCTGGGTGCATGAATTCAGTCGATCTGCGGTCAGAGCGGCGGCGAGCGTGATTCAGATGAAGGAACGTGCCGTTGAGCTGAATGAACTGCTCAGAGGAAGGTTCGGTCAATGGCGCACGTCCGAGGGGCTTCCGGTATCCCCTCGGGCTGGATCCGCTGCTGATCGTATTCTCTCCATGCTGATGTCGAATCCTGTGCTCACCGTCGCCAGTGTGCGAGACCTCCTCGACGTCTCGAGGCCGGCCGCGGAGCGCGCGCTCGATGAGCTTGCAGATGCGCGAGTGCTGAGCCGGAATAAAGACCACCGAGGAGCCGTGTCGGCATTCGTCTCAGACGAGCACTTGAATCTCATGACCCTCGCCGAACGAAGCAATCATGCGGGGGGCTGGGACACGGCGGATGTTGCCACGGCATCACGACTGAATGCTCCTGAAACGACGCTCCGATGGAATGCTGGAGGGGAAGCGTCACCGTGAACCGACACCCAACCTCGGGTGCGAGACGGATCGAGTTCGGTCAGATCGATATGCGTGGCCTGCATGCTGAGCGGGTGAAGAACAAACGGCGACCACTGGGAGTAGCCGCCGCGGGGAGGGCTGGTGCCCACCGGCCGAACCGGGCACCAGTGCCGTCTCCGCAGCGGAGAAGTATCAAGTAGCTGGGCTACCCGTATCAACTAGGGACTACCTGTCAAGTACGTGGGAAGAGTGTTATATGTAGGAATAGTGTTACCGTAGGATCATGGACGAACAGGCACGGCCGGAGGGCCGTTGGATCAGCACCGTGAAGCTCGGCCCGAAGTCGCAGATCGTGATCCCGAAAGAGGTCCGCGACATGTTCGGTCTCGGGCCCGGAGACACACTGCTGCTCATGGCGGACACGGAGCGCGGCATCGCACTGGTCGATCCCGCCAAGTACGCCGGAGTGATGAGCGCCGTGCTCGGTACGCCGCCGACCGAGAACGGCGAAGAGCAATGAGCTGGCCGCTGCTCATCAACATCGGCATCGGCATCATTGCCGGCCTGGTGGTGAACTTCGGCGTGCGCGCGCTCATCGCGTTCTTCACCACGAAGGACTACTACGAGAAGTACGTCAGCGAGGCCATCGCGCTGGGGTTCGTGGAGCATCGCGTGAAGGTCCGCGAGGGCCTCGAGATCAACCTCGCCGAAGGGCCGAGCACCGGTGCCCCGCTCCTGCTGATTCCCGGCCAGGGCAGCATCTGGCAGGAGTATTGCAGGGCCCTCCCGCACCTGATCGATGACTTCCACGTGATCGTCGTGGATGTTCACGGCCACGGCAAGACCACCTGGAATCCAGATGACTACACGGCAGTCCAGATCGCCGACGACCTGGCCTCCCTCATCGAGGCGACATTCGGAGAGCCCGTGCTCATCGCGGGGCATTCCTCCGGCGGCCTCATCGCGGCGGTGATTGCGGATCGCCATCCCGAAGTGGTGCGCGGGGTGCTCTTCGAGGATCCGCCGTTCTTCTCGACCGAGCCCGATCGCGTGCAGCGCACCTACGTGTACCTCGACGGCTACCGCAGCACCATGTCCTTCCTCGCGCAGAGCGAAGAGCGCGACTGGGTGTGCTGGTACATGCCCCGCAGCTATTGGAAGCGCCTGTTCGGGCCGATGTGGCCGGTGTTCACCCGGCTGGTGACCCGGCAGCGCAGGTCGGACCCGGATCGGCTGCCACTGATCCGCTGGGTCTCGGTCAGCATCAACCGCATCTGGGAGAGCATGAGCCACCCGTTCGATCTCCGCTTCACCGTGGGCTTCGTCGACAACTCGTGGTTTCGCGGCTTCGGCCAGGCGGAGACGCTTCGCAGGGTCGCCTGCCCGACGGTGTTTCTCAAGGCGACCACTCGGCACGATCGGCGGGGAAACCTGCTCGCGGCGCTGAGCGACGAGGATCTCACCCACGTGGAAGAACTGCTGCACGACAACCGCACGATCCGCGTGCGCAGCTCGCACGACATCCACTTCGCACGGACGGGGGCCTACGTCGCCGCTGTCAGCACGCTCTCGGGAGCGATCGAACAGAGGAGCCACGGCACCGGCGTCTGAACCGCGAAAAGTCGCGTCGCTATCACCCGCGGCCTGATTCGGATCCACCACACCGGCGCGCCAGCCGGTCTCACCTTCACCTATCCCTGATGCCTGCTCCCTGATGTCTGCGGATCGAGCCGGGGGTGCGTCCGGTGACCCGCGCGAAGGCTCGGTTGAATGCGGCCTCGGAGCGGTACCCGAGTTCGGCGGCGAGCTGCGCCGCGGTGATGTTCTCCTCGGCGAGCCGGGATTGGGCGACGTGCATGCGCCAACGGGTGAGGTATGCGATCGGGGCGGTGCCGGTGAGTTCGGTGAAGCGCGCGCTGAACGAGGATCTGGACATGGTGGTGAGCCGGGCGAGTCGGTCGAGCGTCCATTCCTGGCCGGGACTGTCATGGATCGCTTCGAGTGCCCTGCCGATCCGTTCGTCGTGCAGGGCGCGCAGCCATCCCGTCATGGCTTCCGGGTCGGTGGCCAGCCAGCTGCGGATCGCCTGCACGACGAGAATGTCAGCGAGGCGGGTTGCCACGGCCTCTCCTCCGAGTTGAGGCCGGGAGAGCTCGCTCGCCATGAGCCGGAGGGTGTCGCTGATGGATGAAGCCGTCGAGACCGTGTCGCCGCCGATGAACAGGACCGCGGGGAGAGTGCGCATCAGCTCGCGAGCCGCGGGTTCGTCGAACGAGACGATGCCGCAGACGAGTTGCGCCCGGCGTCCGGTGCCGCCGTGCCGGAGCTTCGAGTAGTGTCGGCTGAGGTAGTGCTGGGGGAGTAGGTCGACCCGGGGTCCGCGGCGCGCGTCCACGGTGCTCAGGAGGTCGTGCCCGAGCCCGTGGGGCACGAGCGCGAGGTCGCCGGCGCGCAACTCGACGGGCGCGGTGTCGGGCAGGCGCAGCCAGCACGACCCGGCGGTCACGACGTGAAAGCTCACCGAATCGGCGATCGCGGGCATCTCCAGCGCCCATGGGTCGCCCAGCTCGGCGTGGCAGGTGAACGTGCTGCGCATCCGGAGCGTGCTCAGCACGCGGGCGAGTCGCTCCCGGCCATGATCCACCACGGTGCTCTCCACACCGCGATCCTCTCACATCGCCCGCGCAACTGCCCTCAGCGACCGGATGAATGAGCAAGACAATCGGTGGTACGGGCATGGATCAGCCGGGGTTATCTCGGTAGCGTCGGCTGAACAGGCAAACACTTGAACGAGAGGAATCATCATGCGCGTCATCACAGGAGATTCGGGCCGAGTCGGATCGGCTACCGCGAGGAAGTTCTTCGCCGCGGGCGCCGAGGTGCGAGTGCTCGTGCGCCGTGGCGCGGACGCGGAGGCTTGCGAGCACCGGACGGCCGAGGCGCGCACGGTCGCTATCGCCATCAGCCGTCTGCTCGCGGCCTGAGCGGGAGCGGCCGTGATGCATGCGCTCCTGCTCGGTCCCCTGCTGGTCGTCGCGATCATCGCCAACGGGTTGCTCGCCGGCCTGTTCTTCGTGTTCAGCGTCGCCATCGGCCCCGGCTTTCGGCGCGTCGACGACGGCACCTACGTGCAGGCGTTCCGCGCAATCAACGCCGCGATTCTGAACGGAAGGTTTCTCGCGGTGTTCTTCTTCGCGCCGTTGTCGGCAGCCGGCTGCGTCGTGCTGCTTCTCTGGCGCGGAGGTTCAGCATCTCTGCCCTCGGTCGTTGCGGGTGCCATCTGCTCGGCACTCACCTTCGGGATCACGGCAGCCGGCAACGTGCCGCTCAACCGCGAGCTCGACCGGGCTCCGACCTTCACTGAGCCGCAGCGCCGAACTGCGCGTCAACGGTTCGAGACCCCCTGGAATCGTCGAAACCTCGCCCGCACCGTCACCAGCATCGGTGCTCTTGCGTTTCTCGCCATCGCGGCCAGCCGATGAGCCCCGATCTGCAGTGCCTCGTCGCCTGCGCGACCTACGCTCACTCCAGCGCCCGATAGCGACTCGAAGCGCGCCGACGCTGACGAACACGAGCGGGAGGGCGCGGTTAGCCGGGGGCCGGGGCACGCAGGATGCCGTCGAGGTATGCGCGAACGATCTCTTCGGTGTTGATGTCGGTTTCTTGCACCGCCCGGCACATGAGCAGGCTGTCCATGAGGGCGACCAGATCGGGGGCGTGCCGCGCAGGTTCTGCGACGCCGAGACTCGACAGCAACCCTTCGGCCGCGAGAATCAGTCGGGGGCGCACGGGTGGGTCACCCGCGAGCGCACCGAGCATGGCAGGGTCGCTTCGGTACTCGATGTGCAAGGCGATTCTCGCCAGGTGCTCGTCGGCTCGCAGCAGGGTCGCATCGAGTCCGCGTGCGATCAGTGCCGCTGCCTGCGCTGCTGTGAGGCGGTCGGGGATCGGCACCCGACTCATGTCCGTCGTGGTGCGCGTGGCGAGCCGCTGCACGATCAGCTTCACGAGGTCGTGACGCGTTCGCGCGTAGTAGGAGGTCGAGCCGGCGGGCAGGTCGAGCTCCGCGTCGATCGCTCGGTGAGTGAGGGCGCGGACTCCGCGGGTTGCGATCAGGCGTATCCCTGCTTCGGCGATCTCCGACCGCCGATCGGTTGCCGCAGTTGGTTCAGACACGGTTACAATCATAAAGAACTCTACGTTTGTAGAGGGTGAGGAGCTGTGATGCGTATCGCGGTAATCGGGGCAGGGATCGGCGGTCTCGTGACCGCTGCCGGGCTGCAAGCAGACGGCCACGAGGTCACCGTCTTCGAGCAGAGGCGGAAGCCGAGCCCCGATGGTGCCGGTCTGACGCTCTTCGGCAACGCGTTCGAGGCGCTCGACCTGCTGGGGCTTGGCGATGCGGTGAGAAACGTCTCAAGCGGAGGCATCTCGGGCGGTTCCATCGCGGCAATGCGCCCCGGCCGAGAGCGCGCCTCCGCGTCGTGGCTCGTCACCGTGCCTCAGGGCGCGATTTCAGTGCGCAGCGTCCACCGTGTCGAACTGCACCGAGCGCTCGCCGAACAGCTGCACACCGGAACCCTGCGCGCCGGCAGCGCCGCACTCGTTGCCCCCGACGGCTCCCCGCGCGTCACGGTAGGCGACCGCACAGAGGGCTTCGACCTCGTCGTGGTGGCCGACGGCATCCGCAGCCGGAACCGCGTCGCGCTCGGCCTGGACACCGGGCTCCGCTACGCGGGATACACCGCCTGGCGCGGAGTCACTGCCCGCCCAATCGATATTCACGGAGCGGCCGGGGAAACCTGGGGGCGCGGGCAAGTGTTCGGAGTGGTGCCCCTCCCAGACGATCGTGTCTACTGGTACGGAACGCTGAGCACGGCAGCAGGCACTGAGTTCCCAGACGAGCACGAGGTGGTCCGACGCCAGTTCGCGGGCTGGTGTGACCCGATCCAGAACTGCATTGCCGCGACCCCATCGGATGCGGTGATGCGACACGACATTCACGACCTCGCCAGGCCGCTCACTTCGTTCGTTCGCGGGCGCACGGTTCTGCTGGGTGACGCCGCCCACGCGATGACCCCGAACCTCGGCCAGGGAGCGGGGCAGGGCATCGAAGACGCCGCGACCCTGGCTCTTCTGCTCCGCAACGCGAACGCGGACGAAGTCGATTCAATGCTTGCCCGCTACTCGGATCTGCGGCGGAAGCGAACCGGCGGGATCATGCGGCGTTCGCGCACGGCGGGTCGAGTCGCGCAAGCGGCGAATCCGCTGGCCTCGGCTCTGCGCAATGCCGCTCTACGTCTCACGCCCGGCAGCGCGGCGGGCCTGATGAGCCGACGCGTCCAGGCCTGGCCGAAGCCAACCGGGTAGGGCTTCCCGTTTCAAAGCGCGCACGGTTTCGATGAGGGATTGGCACGCCGCAGGGATGTGAGCGCTCAACGCGAAGAGGTGCCGACGGTGCGTGAATTGTTTCCGATCCCCGAGGAGTCCGCGTTAGCATGAGAGGCATGCGGTCGCATTTCCACGCCTCGCACTCGCACCTCTTCCCGGGTGCCGAGTTCTATGCCGATGGCTCCGAGCCCCGCGAAGTGCCGGCACAGCTCCTGATCACCTTCTCGGACCTCTCCGAGGCGGAGGCGCGCCTCATGCGCCACCCCGATGACGGGCGCGCGCTACGACTCGAGGTGAGCGCCTATCGCACAACCGCGGGCACCGAACTGCCCGAGAAGCACTGGCTCGTCGAGGAGCGCAGCGACACCGGATCGCCGTATACGCTCCGGGTCAAGCGCAGGCTGAATGAGCTCTGAAACCACAGGGGCCATCGGAGGTGCAAGGCGCTGGCCTGAAGCTGTCGGTGCGGCAGGCTCGCTTCGGCCGCGATGGAAGACGACGAGCGCTATCGGGACGCGTCGAGGTAGGTGAGGATCGCGCGCACGCGCCGATTCTCGTCGGCGGACTCCGTCAGGCCGAGCTTTGCGAAGATACCGCCGCAGTGCGTCTCGATTGTGCGTGCCGATAGGAACAGCCGTCTGCCGATCGCCGCATTCGACCAGCCCTGCGCCATCAGAGAGAGCACCTCGAGCTCGCGCGGGGTCAGGGTGTCGAGCACCGATGTGGTGCGCGCCGCTCCCACGAGCCGGGCGACCACCTCACCGTCGAGTGCCGTGCCTCCCGCAGCAACTCGATCCAGCGCTCGTAAGAACTCATCGACGTCGAGCACTCGGTCCTTCAACAGGTACCCGATCGCGCCCTGCGACACGAGGTCGAGGGTGCGGCGGGCTTCGATGTGCTGCGAGAGCAGCAGGATCGGCATCGACGGCGACCACTCGCGGATCTCCAGCGCCGCCGCGATGCCCTCGTCATCCGACGGCATGCGGATGTCGAGCACGACCGCGTCGGGTTCGTGCGCGCGCACCTGGCTGACGGCTGCGGTCGCGGTGGCTGCGCGGCCCACGACCTCGTGGCCGGCGCTCTGCAGCAGCGCCGCCAGCCCCTCGCGGAACAGCGCCGAGTCCTCACCGATCACGATGCGCACGGCAGCACTACCTGGATCAGCGTGCCCTCGCCCCGGGGCGAGGTGATCGACAGCGTGCCGCCGAGCGCGTCCACCCGGTCGGTGACGTGCCTGAGGCCGCCGTGCGCGTGGGCACCGCCGCATCCGTCGTCGGCGATCGTGACGTGCAGCTGGTCGGAGACGGCTGCGGCGACGACCCGGATGCGCGCCGCGCCGGCGTGCTTGAGCGCGTTCGCGACCGCCTCGCTCACGACGAAGTAGGCCGTGACCGCGACATCGTCGGGAACCTCGGATGCCCGCACCTCGAGTTCGACGATCCCCGGCACCCGGGCGGCGATCTCGCTCAGCGCGGCCGGCAATCCGTCGTCGAGCGCGCTCGGCCGCACGCCGTGGGCGAGGCGGCGCAGCTCTGCGACGGCCGTGCCGAGTTCCGCGACCGCTGCGTCGAGATCCGCTGCGGCCGCCGCGGGCACCCCGCCGGAGCGCTGCAGCACCCGCAGTCGCATGCCGAGTGCGACGAGCCGCTGCTGCGCGCCGTCGTGCAGGTCGCGTTCGAGCCGGCGCTGCTCCTCGAAGCTCGCGCGCACGAGCCGCTCGCGGGAGGCCGCGACGTCGGCTCGGGCCGCGTCGAGTTCGGCGTGCAACCGAGCCTGATCGATGAGCGGGGCCGAGGCTCTCGCGATGGCGGCGGAGGGAGGCCTGCCGCGGTCGGGCGACGCGGTGAGCGCACCGATGACATCTCCGCGCAGTCGAACCGGCGTGCTCAGGCCGGTCATCGAGGCGGGAGCACCGTCGAAGCGCGCGAGGGCACCGTCTGACAGCCTTGCGTACGCGACCTCGAGACCGGGATCGCGCAGACTTTCCCGGAGCGCCGGCTCCACATCGGCGGGCTGGGCGCGGCCCGCGTCGACCAGGGCCCGCAGCTGGTCGAGCGATGAGATCGTGCGCCCTCGCTCGGGAAAGATGAGGCGGTCGAAGAGTCGGTACAGCGGCCGAAACGACAGGGTTGCGCCGACCGCGAGGGCGGCGGTGATCCCGAGCGCGATCGGCGGCGACCACGTGACGAGGGCCGACCCGACGCCGAGACAGACGACGGACAGCACGGCGAGCGCGGCCGCGCTCAGCACGCCCGCGGTGATCGTCGCGACGCTCGCGCGGTCGATGTCGATGAGGGTGGGGCGCACCAGAGCGATCGCGACGCCGCTCGGGATCGCGAGGTACATCACGATGAGTCCGAAGCCGACGAGGTCGGCGGTGCCGATCACGAGATAGCTCGCCCAGCACAGCATCAGTGTCAGCGGCAACGAGGCACCGCCGAGGAACACCCAGCGCAGCTGCAGCCGCTCGTGCTCCTCCGCCCGACGGTATCTCGCAATCGGCGCGGCCGCGCAGACGACAAGGCCCGCGAGGAACAGCGGGAGCAGCGCGAAGCCCGCGATGTCGAGCGTCCGCGCCGCAGCGGGGATGAGCGCCTCCGCAGCGCAGATGGCGATGAACGCGGCCGCGACGACGGCCAGGATCCACCCTATGCGCGCCCACCCCCGAGATTTCGCTCGCCCGGTCGGCACGATGAGCAGCAGGATCGCGAACGGCAGGTAGAGCAGCATCCACGTTCCGGCGAGCACCCCCGCACCCAACTCGTCGGGCACCGCCGTCGCGACGAGCGCCACGCCCGCGGCGGCAAGCCACACCGAGCAGGCATTGCGGGGAACGCGGCGAGCGATCAGCGCGGCGAGTGCGAGCGGCACGAGCGCGAACACGCAGGTCGCCACGACGTCGATTCCGTGACCGGGTGCGCCGCCCAGCGCATTGAGCATCGCGACGACGGGCAGCAGCACCCACGCCCCGATCACCGCGCGCATCGTCCACGACATAGCTACACGATATTGCGCTGAGCGCGGCCGCGACATCCGTGTTTCCACGCGGACCCGCCGGGTGGTGGCCCCGAGGCCGCAGCGCGTGGTTCGCGGGAGAGTCGGAGGTGCGCCGCAGCAGTTGCGACGTCGGAGCCGAACCGGGAGGAACCATGACCGACACGCCTACCACCGCCGATCCGACTATCGGCTTTCGCCGGACGGCGAGCGCAATCGCGCTCCCGCTCGCGTTCTTCCTGCAGCTCGTCTGCAACGTCATCTACCTGATGATCCAGACCGAGAGCGGACTGGACGATACGGGCAACGCTGCGGAAGCGCTGGAGATGGCGGGACGCTATCCCGCCCAGTTCACGGCAATGTCGCTGCTGGCGTTCGCCGGAAGTCTCGTGCTCGTCCCCGGCGCACTCGCCGCGCTGCGCGTGCTCCGTCCGACGAAGCCGCGTCTCGCGCTGTGGGCCGCCGTCTCACTGATCATGGGCTACTTCGTCTACGGCGGGAGTGTGCTCCGCAATGCCGACCAGATCGGCCTCGCAGTGGCCGGGTTCGGGCCGACGGTCGCGAGCGCGCTCGATGCCAACCCCTATCTCGCCGCGTTCAATCCCCTGATGATCCTCTTCCTCTGGGGCAACCTCGTGGGGCCGATCCTGCTGGGCATCGCTGTCATCCTGTCGAGATCGTTCCCCTGGTACGTCGGCGCGCTCATCATGGCCTGGAGCGTGCTGCACCCGATCGGGCTGATCCTCGGCACCGAGGCGGGAGCCGTCGCGGGCGGAGCGCTGCAGATCATTGGATGCGCGTTTCTCGCCGCTCGCGCTCTGCGAACCTCTGACGCCGAATGGGCCGCGCGCGGGTGATGGACCCGCGGCAGGCGCGCGGCCGCGCTCATCGCGCTCGGAATGCGGCCGCGCCGATCGGCGATATCGCCACCGAGACCTGGAGACTGATTGACGGCCCGATGTGGGCGCAGGACACTAGGGCTTCAGGGTCGCGAGCGGGCAGGTGATCGTGCCGTCATCGAGGGTGAGCGTCGGGCCGTTGCCGGTGATGATGAGCTTGAAACTCGGCTGACCGGATGCGGCGGGTTCGATCTCGGAGACCGCGGAGGTGAGTGATTTGAGGGCCTTCGGAATCTGCAGCCCGCCGAGTTTAACCTCGATCGCTGCCCACCTGCTGTCGGGCAGTGTGATGACTGCGTCGATTTCCTTGCCGTTCGAGTCTCGGTAGTGGCGCACTTCGCCTTCGAGCGCGGAGGCATAGATGTTGAGATCGTGAACGGCGGCGCTCTCGAACAACAGGCCGAGAGTTTCGAGGTCACCGCGCAGTCGCTTGGTATCGGCTCCGAGTGCGGCGGCCGCGAGTGCGGGATCCACGAGGTGCAGCTTAGGCGACGTGCGCAGTCGGGCCCGTGATCGCAGCTTCGGGGTCCAAGCGAGTTGCTCCTCCACGATGAAGAGTCGCTGCAGCAGGCTCACGTATGTGCGAACAGACTCCGCAGTGATCGAGGGAGCCGTGGTTCTGAGGTCGGTCGCGAGCGTGGAGTACTTCGTCTCGCTCGATACAGTGCGGGCCAGCGCCGTAATGAGTCCGGTGATCGTCTCAGGATCCTGGCGAATGTTGGCGAGACGATGGATATCGGTGCGGGCGACCTCTCCGATGTAGGCGCGGAGGAGTTGCGCGGATTGCTGCGGTTCCAGCCCAGCCATCGCCGGAAACCCCGACTGCAGCACGAGCGCGATGACGCTCTCGAGGTCGAGTGCCGAGTCGGCCGAGGCCACGGGACGTTCGCCGGCGAACAGCGAAGCAAGGCTGACGCCCCCGGCCGGGCGTTGCTGCTTCTCCCACCACGACAGTGTGCGTTGGTGCAGCCTCAGGAATCGCCCCGCGCCAGTGTGCCGGGTCGCATCGTCGGCGGGCACGGCTGATCCGGTGAGGATGAACCGACCGGGGTCGACCGCGGCATCGACCCGTCGACGCACAAGATTCCAGAGTTCAGGTGCGAGTTGCCATTCGTCGAGCAGTCTTGGCGCATCGCCATCAAGGAGAGAATCGGGTGCGATCTCGAGCAGCTGCTGGCTCGAGGGATCGTCGATGAACGCGAACGACCCGGCCGCATTGAGCGCGGTCATCGTCTTTCCACAGGCGCGAGCGCCCTCGATCACAACGGCACCTGAGATGCTCAGCGCCTGCTGTAATGCCTGGTCGAGTACGCGAGGGGCGTATTCTTTTCCGGCGATCTGCAGTGTGTCCACGCAGGGATTCTATCAGCTGTGCTGGATCTTGCAGGGTTTCTGTGCCGGATCTTGCAGGGTTTCTAGATCGGATCTTGCAGACGATCTAGACCGTATCGTGCAGAGAATCTAAGCAGGATCTTGCAGGGATCTTGTAGCTGGGGTGACCTGTGCATCGGACTCGTCCTCGCCATCTCCGCCGCCATAGGCATCGGGCCGGGCGAGGCCGCGCCGATTGCGGGAGCGTCGCACGTATGCCGCGGAGTGAAGTCGTTGATATGATCCGGGATGATTTCCCGGCGCAGCGGGACACCGTACCCTGTCGCTTCGGGGCGGGCGATTCCTATCGTCAGAGACATGAACGCAATGAATGCCGCCCCGGCCGATCAGGGGACGCTTCCTACCACAGGCCCTGGCCCGTGGCGCATTCTACTCGCTGCCGGGTCACTGCTCGGGCCGGCACTCATCACGATCGCCACCGCGCTCGATTGGACGGGCGGCGGCCCCGTCGTCGACTACCTCACCAAACTGCAGGCGAACCCAGGCGTGTACCTTGCCAGTGGCCTGTTGCTGGTCTTCGGCATGGCGCTTCTACCTCTCACAGCAGTCGGCCTGTTCCGCGCCGCGTCCGGAAGATCGCGCGCGACGCTCCTGCGCGTCGGAGCCGTGCTCCTGGCTGCCTGGGGCAGCCTCGCCATCGCGGGTGTTAGCGCGGGATACAGTGCCGGCTGGGTGTCTGCTGACCTCCTCGGCACGGTGTCCGAGGACACGGTAGAGCAAGTCTTCAACGGAGTCACCTATGGGCCATGGGGCTTCGTGGGCGGCGTTGGGGGCGGTGCTGCATTCGTGCTCGGGATCATCGCGCTCGGAATCGGTGTGCTGCTCGTGCATGGGCTGCCGCGCTGGAGCGGGATCGCCATCCTCGTCTCGATCGTCCTCTCGTTCGCCGGCGGACCCACCGGAATTCACTGGATTCCTGCCTTCGGAATGATGCTGCTCACCGTGGGAATCGTCGGGCTCGTCCCCGCGATGCTCGCCTACGGGCGGGACTGAACATTCTTTCGCGGGCGTATTGCCATCTGCTCGCCATCTGGTTGAGTTGAGCTATGCACACGAGGATCGACCGCCGTGTCGAGACGGTGCCGGCTGAGGACGGCGGTACCCAACCCGTCCTGCGATGGTTGATTCTCGCCCTCGCCGCCCTCGTTTCGGTGGCGGCCTCAATGGGTCTCGCCGCCCAATGGCGGGCGGTGCTCGAACCCTGTTCCGTGCCGGAGTGCCATCCACCGCAATTGACCGCTGAGGCGTTGGGAAACCTTCCGATGCTCGGCCTCACGGTCGAGACTTGGGCGAGCCTCACACTCGTACCGACTGCTCTGGCAACGGCCGGGGCGCTGACGCTCACGATTCTCGTAGCCTGGCGTGGGGTGGTGCCGGCCTCGATCGTCATTCCCTTCGTGCTGCTGCTCGTGGCGGTCGGGCAGTCGCATACATTTACGCCCTGGGAATGGGCGGAGGGTCTGTTCCGTGCGATCACCCCACTGTCATTCTTCCTTCTTCTCGGGTTGTTCCCCGATGCCCGCTTCCGTCCGAGATGGACGATCGCCCCGGTCGTCCTTGCCGGGAGCTGGATCGTCGTCTCCCTGCTCCCGCCGATCGATCGAGCGGTCTCGGCTAATGAACAGCCGTGGAGTGCTCTATACGGTTTCGTCTTCGCCATTGCCGTACTCGGAATCGTCGCGGGTTACGTGGTCCGCTACCGACTGGGATCGCCAGCCGAACGCCGTGCCTTGCTGCTGCTCGGCGCGGTCATGCTGCCGTTCGCGGTCGGCGGAGGCGCGTTCTCGATCTACCAAGGGGCCGAGTCGGCGAGTACCGGCATCGGCACGGTGATCGGCTCGACGATGGCCTCGGCCTCTGCCTTGCTGGTGCTGCTCGTGTACGTCGTCATTGCGATCACGGCGATTCGCGACGGTGCGTACGGAGTGCGGGTCGTGCTGAATCGGGTGCTGCTCGGGGCGATCGGCCTCGGCATCGTCTTCGCCGTGTACGCGGTCGTCACGGCACTCGGCTCGTTCGCGCTCGGCGGATGGATGCCGCAGGCGGTCGCCAGCGCCGCCGCCGCGCTGACCCTGCTCGCCGTGTTCCACCCGACCGTGCGCGGCATCGACCGGCTCGTCTACGGCGATGCCGATGACCCTGACCGTCTTGCGGTGCGGCTGGCGGCTGCGCTCGCTGCCGCGCAGGACAGCCGAAGCGTCCTCCCAGATCTGCTCGAGCTGCTCGCCGAGCGGCTCCGGCTGCCCTGGGTCGCTCTTGATGCTCCTGGCAACCCCGACCCCGTATCGCTCGGCGGCGCGGCCATCGCGCTCGATCCCGGCGCACCGGGTGGCGCGGTGCTCACGGTCGGGCTCCGCCCCGGACAGCGCCGTCTCCACAGTCGCGACCGGGCGGCGATCCAGGCAGCGGCCCCTACCCTCCTATCGGGGCTCGCCACCGTGCGGCTGACCGATGAGCTCCAGGCGTCTCGCCGCCGGGTGGTCGCCGCGGCGGAGGCGGAGCGCCGCGCACTGCGTCGCGAACTCCACGACGACCTCGGCCCGACCCTCGCTGCCGCCCGACACCGGATCGCCGCCGCCCGCCCGCGACGAGCTGGGACTGACACGCGCTCTGGAGCACGCCGCCAGCGACCTTGGGCTGAACGCGACCGTCACCGTCGCCTCCGACCCGCTGCCGGATCTGCTGGAGGTCGCCTGCTACCGGATCGCCGTCGAAGCTCTCGCGAACACCGCCCGACACGCCGACGCGACTCGTGCAACAGTCAGCATCGCTGCGATCGGAGGTGAGATCGTCCTCGATGTCGCCGACAACGGCATCGGGCTGGGCACCGCGCCGGTCGGGGTCGGCATCGGGTCGATGCGGGAGCGCGCCGCAGAACTCGGCGGTCGCTTCACCATCGCCGACCTTGCCGACGGCGGCACACGGGTCACCGCCCGCCTGCCCCTTCCGACGGGAGCCACCGCATGACCGATACGATCCGCGTCGCCGTCGTCGACGACCACACCGCCTTCCGCGAGGGCATCGAAGCCGTCCTCGCCGGACGAGGCGGCGTGCAGATCGTCGGCTCCTACGGCACCGCTGAGGCCGCTCTCGCCGGGCTTGTCGCGAAGCCTGCCGACGTCGTGCTCATGGACCTCGGACTGCCCGGTCTCAGCGGAATCAGCGCCACCCGTCGCGTCCTCGCGGCATCGCCGACCACCCGAGTCCTCGTCCTGTCGATGCTCGATGACACGACGAGCGTCCGCGACGCGATCGACGCCGGCGCAAGCGGCTACCTCGCCAAGACGGCGGGATTGGACGAGATCCTCCGCGGTATCCACGCCGTTCACGACGGCCAGCTCCTGCTCGGTTCCTCGGTAGCCCGGCATCTCGTCGGTGGTCGCCCCGCAACCGGCCCCGAGGGGTACACGCCCCGCGAACGGCACGTGCTCGCGCTCCTCGCCGAAGCCGCAACCGCCGGGCAGATCGCCGGGCGGCTCGGCAGCGCCCCGAAGACCGTGCGGAAC
>JBKEBN010000118.1:0-74240 GCA_047973175.1 Leucobacter sp. | reverse complement strand
GTTCCGCCGCTGTTCGACGCCTCGCCGGGCGCCTGGACTTCGGGCCGGTTGAGCACCGAGATGAGGATCAGGATGAGCGCGATGAGCAGCACAGCGGGAATGGTGATGAGTGCCGCCTTCTGCGAGGTGCTCAGCTTCTTGTTCGGTTTCTGCACGGTGTGCGGGGGCCGGTCCATGGGGTTCCCTTCTTGAAAAGCGGTGACGGTAGTTGCTCGGCGATGGCCGAGAGGTGGCTGGTGCGAAACTGTCCGACGGCGCGCTCGAGGCCGGGATCCTCGCCGCGGGCGAGGCCGGCGTACTCAATCTTGACCTTCCGGTCGCCGACGACCGGTCGGGTGAGGGTGGCCTTCACCCAGAGCCGACGGCGCGGCACGAGGAGGCCGGTGATGAGGCCGACCGTGGCGAGGATGGAGAAGACAAGCACCCATGTGGCGCCGGTGTCGCGCTGGATCTGCAGCGAGACGAAGCGCTTGATCGGTTCTCCGGCGCCCTCGGTGACGGTGAGGTCCTCGAAGGTGATGGTGCCCATCCCGTTCGGGAGGTCGGCGGTGTCACCCGGGGTGAGCTCGATCGAGTCCATACCGGTGTCGCCGCCGGTGATCTGGGTCATTGATTCGGTGTCGAGCTGGTACACCGAGCGCGGGGTGCCGTCGTCGATGCCGAGGTCTCCTGTGAACACGTTGAACGTCATCATTGGGTTGTAGAGGTCGGGGAACACCGAGTAGTAGGCGCCGGTGTCCAAGGTGCTCTGCGTCGGGTACAGGAAGCCGATGAGCCCGATCTGCTCAGGCAGACCATCGGGGACTTTGATCACGCCGAGCGAGGTCATCGCGGAATCCTGTGGCAGGAAGGGCTGGGGTTCCTGGTAGACGACGTCTCCGGCGGCGTTGCGGATCGTGATCATCGGCGCGTAGCCGTTGCCGAGGAGGTAGATGCGGTCGCCATTCACCTCGATCGGTGCGTTCACCCGCACGGTCTCGGCGCGGGTGTCGTCGTCCCCGGCCTCTCGGATGGAGAGGTGGGCAGCGAAGTTGCCTGCCTGCCCCGCACCGGGCCTCCCAGGGTCGACGTACTCGACGTCGAAGCTGTCGAGGCTCAGTGCGTAGGGGGGGAGTGAGCTTCGGTCGAAGTACCGTCCCGGCGAGAACGAGGAGTAGGCGCTCTCACTGTTCACAAAGGTAGTGCCCTGGACGATGACGCGATCGCCGGTGTAGTTGAGGCCGGTGCTCAGCAGCACGGTCACGAGGATCCCGACGAGTGCCGAGTGGAAGACGAGGTTGCCGGTTTCGCGCAGGTAACCGCGTTCGGCCGATACCGACCAGGAAGTCGCGCCGTCGTAGCGGGCGGTGCGGTATCCGCGGCGTCGCAGCTCGCTCTCGGCGATCGCGATGGCCTGGAAGACATCAGCTTCGGAGGTGCGATCATCGACACGTTGCAGATCGTTGGAGGAATAGCCGACCATGCGCCGCAGCCGGGCCGGGGTCTTCGGCGCCGGCGCACGGAGCGCTTTCGCATGATGCTTGATCCGCGGGATGATGCAGCCGATGAGGGAGACAAACAGCAGCAGGTAGATGGCCGAGAACCAGGCCGAGCTGTAGACATCGAACAGCTGCAGTTTGTCGATGGTGGGGGCGAGCTCGGGGTTGTCGTCGAAGTACTTCACGACGCCGTTAGGGTCGGCTTGGCGCTGCGGGAAGAGCGAGCCGGGGATCGCGGCAATCGCCATGAGCAGGAGCAGGATGAGCGCGGTGCGCATGCTCGTGAGCTGCCGCCACCCCCATCGGAGCCAGCCCTGCCAGCCGAGGCCAACATCGCCGCTGCCGCGTTCGGTGGAGTCGACGTGATCGCTCGGGCGTGCGGGGAGGGTGTCGTTCTCAGAGCGGGAGCTGGACATTCGCC
The DNA here is from genome assembly GCA_047973175.1 of Leucobacter sp. Lineage (GTDB taxonomy): Bacteria > Actinomycetota > Actinomycetes > Actinomycetales > Microbacteriaceae > Leucobacter. The sequence continues at coordinate 72,341 of JBKEBN010000118.1, read as the reverse complement.
ATCACCCCCTGCAGGGAGGACATGAGGCGCGTCCAGAGCCCGCTCACCATGAGCAGGCCGAGCACGACGAGAACAACTCCGCCGGCGATGTTGATAGCGCGAATGTGACGCCGCAAGAACGACATCGAGCGGGTCGCCCAGCCGAGCCCGAGGGCGAGCAGCAGGAACGGGATACCGAGGCCGAGCGAGTAGGCGACGCCGAGCAGCCCCGCACGGACCGGGTCGCCGAGGTTCCACGACACGGAGATGATCGCGGCGAGGGTCGGCCCGATGCACGGCGTCCAGCCGATACCGAGGGCGAGACCGAGCAGTGGCGCCCCGGCAAGGCCCAGGTGTGAACGGAAGCGGGGTCGGACAGTGCGCTGCATCTTGCGGAAGACCCCGACGAAGGCGAGCCCCATGACGATCACGACGACGCCGAGGATACGGGTGGCGATGTCGGCATAGGCGAGGAAGACCTGGCCGAAGACACCTCCGAGCACGGTGACAGTGACGAACACCATGGAAAACCCGGCGATGAACAGGAGAACACCGAGGAGCAGGCGGCGGCGCTGCGCGGTGGTGCCACTGGCGGCTGCAGTGCCCTGTTCGACGAGGGCGACGGCGGAGCCAAGGTAGCCGAAGTAACCGGGTACGAGCGGAAGCACGCAGGGGGAGGCGAAGGAGACGAAACCAGCAAGTGCGGCGATGAGCACACCCGCCCAGAGTGCACCGTCGAAGACGAGATCGCTCGGGTTCATGGCGTCTCCGCGAGTGCGTCGGCGACGAGGGTGTCGAGGATGGAGGTGGACTCGAGTTGCCCGATGATGCGGGCCGCGACGCGCCCCTGGCGGTCGAGGACGAGCGTGGTGGGAGTGGCCTGGATCGGGGTGACGCCGGCGAAGGCCTGCTTGACGCGGCCGTCGTTCACGTCGATCACGCTGGGGTAGGTGATGCCGTTCTCTTCGGCGAAGGCGACGGCGGTTGCGGGCTGGTCGTAGATGTTGATGCCGAGGAATCCGACGCCTTCGTCCTGGTAGTTCTGCCAGACCTCTTCGAGCATGGGGGCTTCGATGATGCAGGGGCCGCAGGCGGCGTACCAGAAGTTGACGACGTACACCTGCCCGGCGTAGTCGTCGCTTGACACGGGGTCACCGTATTCGGTGGTGCCGCTGAAGCTCACCGCGGCGCCGCGCTCGTCGACGGGGTTCTCGACGATGCGGCCGTCGGAGGTGCCGCTTCGTTCGCTGCCCTGCTGGTACTGTTCCGACATCGGCTCGGCGGCGGTGCAGCCGATCAGCCCGGTGCTGATCGCGGCGGTCGCCACGAGTGCGGTCATCAGCAGGTACGTCGGTCTGGACGTCCTCAAGTTCTCGGTTCTCCTCAATCCTCAACGCGCGGTCGCGGGTACGGCGGACGTGCCGACCCGTTCCTGCCCCAAGGGGCAGCGTGAGGAGCGCTTAGATGCGCAGGAGACTGAGGTGGTGCAGGCCGAAGCGATGCCGGCCGCGATGGTCGAAGGCGGCAGCTGCGGCGATCGGGGCGAGCTGGGGTCGCTGGCGCTGGAAGCGCAGCTGTCGGCAGCGGAGCAGGAACACGATCAGCGTCGCCAAGGCGAAGCCGCAGAGGATCCCGAGCAGGCAGGTGACGACGCCGATCACGATGCCGTCGCTGGCGGCGGCCTCCCCCGCTGTGTCGACGAGGTGCCCGACGGCGACGTCGACGGAGGCGGCAGCGACCGTGCTCGAGGCGGCCGCCGGCGTGGACAGGCCGACGTCATCGGCATGGGAGACACCCCACAGGCCCACGACGGTGACGATTGCGGCGAGGAGCAGCGTTGCGGCTCTCATCGTGAATCGTCGCCGCGTTGTGCGGGCGCTGCGGGAAACTGGGAACACACCCCGATTGTAACGAGCGGGTGCTCGCTGATCATGGGAGTGGACTGACTCGCACGCCATGCTGCGGCCTATTGGAGGGCGACGAGCAGGCTGAGCACACCCATCGCGAACGTGTAGGGGGCGAGCGTCATTTTCTCGTACTTGCTCTTGGAGAGCAGGCTGAGGATCACGCTGAACCCGAGGTGCGCGACGATGAGCCACATCACCCAGAAGCTGAACTCCTCGGGGAGCACGGCGATGGTGCCGCTGCGATCGAGGGCGATGAAGACGATGAAGGCGTAGCGGAGCACGGCGGAGATCGCGCCGAAGCGGAGGTTGAGCGGGAGGGTGGTGTGTTCTCCGCCCCAGGCGAACTTGCCGAGCGGCGCGCCGGCGGCCAGAGCGATCTGGAAGATGGCGAGCAGGCCGAGCATCCCGGTGAGCGCGAAGGTGAGGACGGTCGCCATCACTGCTCCTTTCCGAACTTCGACGCGAGGTAGGCGTTGTAGGCGTCCAGCTCGGCATCCTCCTGCGCTTCGCGGCGTTTCGCTTGCCGCAGATCGCTGGTGCGCCACTTGGATATGGTGACGATGAGCACGATGATCAGCGGCAGCTCTCCGTACGACCAGATCAGGCCGCCGGCGATGGCCTGATCGAGGGCGCGGCTGATCCCCCAGGCGTCGGGGTCGGCGGCGTACCAGCGGAACATGGGCTCGGTGCTGCGCAGTAGCACGAGTCCGAAGATCGCGTGGATCTGGATCTCGAGGAGCACGTCGACGATGCGCACGACGAACGAGGGGGCGCGCGGCAGGGGGTCGAGTGACCACAGCGGGGCGGCACCGATCGTGCCGAAGACGAGGAACAGGGTGAGCAGGATGAGATGCCCGGACGGGAGCTCGAGGAACCAGCTCACGGTGTCGGTGAAGTAGAGGGTGGGGAAGGCGAGCACGGCGATGATGATCACGGTGGCCGGATGCAGGAGCACCTGGGCGGTGCGCGAGCGGTAGGCGCCGAGGGCCAGGCGCAGCACGGGGCGCCCGACCCCGCTGCGCGGGGTTGCGCGCAGCAGCAGCCGTCCCGGGGATCCCATGAGCAGGAACGGGGGCACGACGACCATGAGCGTGATCTGCTGGAAGAGCAGCACGGCGACGAGCTCCTCGGCGTAGGCGTTCGCGGTCAGGCCGGTTGCCGCGAACCAGACGACGCAGCCGAGCGTGAACAGGAGCGTCGAACCGATGCCCCATCGTTTGCCGCGCACCCACAGTGAGATGGCTCCCGCGAGGTAGAGGGCGAGGCAGACGATGGCGAGCCAGGCGAGCGGCGACACGCTGAGCAGATCGAACTGGAAGAGATCGCCGAGCTCGAGGCTGGCCTTCGCGGGGTACACGGGCAGGGGATGTCCTTACTGACGCCGACGATCGCTCGCCGGGGAGGGGCTACTTCGAGTTCGCAGCGATGAAGGGCAGCGGGTCGACGGGTTCGTCTTCGACGCGCATCACCAGGTGCAGGTGATTGCCGAAGGACATACCAGTGGTGCCTACGAGCCCGGCTTGCTCGCCGCCCTTGACGGTTTGCCCGACCTGCCAGGAGTGGGAGTTCTCCTGCATGTGGCAGTACCGGCTGAACACGTTCTGCCCGCCGACCTGGTGCTGGACTTGCAGTGAGAAGCCGCAGCCGTCGGAGGCCCACCCCGCCTCGGTGATCACGCCGTCGCCGACGATGCGGATCGGGGTGCCGCCGGCGGCGGCCATGTCCTGCGCGTCGTGGAAGCCTGCGACCGGTGCGGAGCGGTACCCGAAACCATCGGTGAGTGGCACTTCCTGGGCGAAGGGGTATTGCAGTTTCGTGTCGGCGAGGCCGCTGACGGTGACGGCCCCGCCGCTGAGTCCGATCTCGGGGGCGATGGTGACCGGGGAGATCTGGATCTCGTCAATGAGCGAGGGGGTGTCGGTGGCATCCCCGGTGACGAAGGCTTGCTGTCGGTTGGCGAGGGCGGGGCTGTCGGCGAGTGCGGCGGTGGTTGCCGGGAAGACGGCGCCGGCAACGAGCACGGTGACGCTGGCGAGCGCCGAGCTGCCGACGATGAAGCTGCGCAGTCGCGGACGGCGTCGCGCCGGGCTCTCCTCGGCAGCTGCCCCGCCACCTGGGGCAGTCGCGGCGCCGGTGGAGGGGTCAGCGAGGGGTGGTGCCGCAGCCTGGGGTCGCGGCGCCGCTGGCGCGGCAGCGGCTGCATGCTTGGATCGGCGGGGCTGCGCCGGGGATTCGGCCGGGCGCTCGTCGAAGTCGGTGGGCTCGACCCAGGTGCTCCGCCTGGGCCCTGCCGACTGCTCGGCGTGCCGGCGCCGCCTCAAAAGACGACTCCGAGGACGAAGAACGAGGCGATGGCGGCGACGATGCTCGCAAGCAAGGTGCCGAAGATGAAGAGGAAGTGCTTGGCTTTGACCGGTGAATCTGTGGAGTTCAAACTGCTATCTCCTGATCGGGGGCGCTCGTGCGCCCGTGTGAGGTTCGAGAAGGCGCGGTGCCGAACGGCTTTGTGCCGATGGCAGCGCTCACACGGGGGCAGGGGAAGCTCTCAGAGAGACTGCGGCGCCTCGTCGAGGCGCGCGGAGCTTCGCGGGCTACCCGTGTGCGGGGTTCCCGGTACCGATCAGGTGCGAGAGATCGAGTGGAGCAGCAGCAGTGGCTGCGGGCGCGCGGGGGCGCGGGGCAGGGTGACCACCCAGTCGCGGAGCCTGCCGAGCCCCTGCTGCAGCCAGGGTCGCCGGGTGAAGAGGACGAACAGCATGAGGGTGGCGAGCATGCTCAGCATGCAGATCGCGAGAAGATCGAGGTGCCAGCTCTGCACGCTGCCGTGGGCGGCGTGCTCGCCCCCTTCGACGATCGTGTCGCCCGGGGCTGCCGAGGCGGTGGTGCTGCTCGCCGCGCTCTCCGCAATCGCGGGGACGCTGGCGAGTTCGGCGCTGTGCGCCCGCAACCCGACCAGGCCGAGGATGACGAAAGCACCGACCCAGACGAGGGTGAGGAGCGCACGCCGAGACAGCGGTCGTCGCGCCGTCGAGCGTGCACCCATCACTTCGTCACCTCCATAGTTATGTAACAATTTAGCATCGAAACCCTGGGGGGTGCCAGGGTCTGCTACTTCGCGAGCGTGCTCTCGGGCGTGTCGACCGGCGTCGGCGTCGCGGTCGGCGACAGGGCCTGGGGCCTCGCACCTGCTGGTCGGCGCGCGGCCCGGATGCCGTTGAGGATCACGAGCACCTCGGCCAGCTCGTGCACGAGGACGACCCCGGCCAGGCCGAGCACGCCGAAGAGCGCCAGGGGGAAGAGCACCACGATGATCGCCAGGGCGAGGCCGATGTTCCACGTCATGATGCGGCGGCCGCGGCGTGCATGCGCGAGGGCCTGCGGGATGAAGCGCAGATCGTGGCCGGTGAAGGCGACGTCGGCGGATTCGATGGCGGCGGCCGAGCCCTTGACCCCCATCGCGATGCCCACGGTCGCCGTCGCGAGCGCGGGGGCGTCGTTGATGCCGTCGCCGACCATCGCCGTCGGCGACGCGGCCATGAGTGCGCCGATGGCGCTGGCCTTGTCTGTCGGGAGCTGCTCGGCACGAACGTCTTGAATGCCGGCCTCGGCCGCCAGTGCGCGGGCAGTGCGCTCGTTGTCACCGGTGAGCATGATGGTGGTGATGCCCAGGTCTCGCATCATGCGGATCATCTCGGCCGACTCCGCGCGCAACTCGTCGCGGATCCCGATGAGGCCCGCGACGTGCCCGTCGGCCTCGACCACCACGACCGTCATGCCGCGTTCGGCCAGCTGTTCGGCGGTCGCCCGGTGCTCGCCGGGGTCGAGCCAGCGAGTGTTGCCGACGCGGATGCGGCGGCCGTCGACGACGCCGGTGATGCCGTGGCCGGCTTCCTCCTCGACGTCTTGCCCGGGTTTCGCGTTCGGGGCTGCGGCGACGATGGCGGCTGCGAGCGGGTGGGTGCTCGAGGCTTCGAGCGCGGCGGCGAAGTCGAGCACCTCGTGTTCGGTGTAGCCGTAGCTGGCGACCTCGACGACCTGGGGCTCGTTGCGGGTGAGGGTGCCGGTCTTGTCGAGGGCGACGGTGCGGATCGTGCCGAGCTGTTCGAAGGCCTGCCCGGACTTGATGACGACGCCGTACTTCGACGCGGAGCCGATCGCACTGATCACCGTCACCGGGACGGCGATCGCGAGCGCGCACGGGGAGGCGGCGACGAGGACGACGAGGGCGCGCTCGATCCAGGTGGTCGGATCTCCCACGATGAAGCCGAAGACGACCACGAGCGCGGCGATGATGAGCACGGTCGGTACGAGCGGCCGGGCGATACGGTCGGCGAGCCTGGCGCGCTCCCCCTTGCGGGCGTGCGCCTGTTCGACGAGGGCGACGATCTGGGTGAGCGAGTTGTCGCGGCCGTCGGCGGTGGCTTCGATCCGCAGGGTGCCGGAGCCGTTGATCGCTCCGGCCGGGACGGTGTCGCCCGGGCGCACCGCCACGGGGATGGACTCGCCGGTGACGGCGGAGGTGTCGATGCTCGAGGCGCCGTCGACGACGATGCCGTCGGTGGCGACCCGCTCCCCGGCCCCGATGATGAGGATGTCGAGCTCGCGCAGTTCCGCGACGGGGATCGTCTCCTCGCCGCGCAGACGGGAGATGCGCGCGGTGTCGGGGATGAGCGAGAGCAGGGCGCGCAGGCCTTCTTTGGCGCGATCCATGGCCCGGTCTTCGAGTGCTTCGGCGAGGGAGAAGAGGAAGGCGAGTGCCGCCGCTTCGCCGACGTGCCCGAGGGCGACGGCGCCGACTGCGGCGATCGTCATGAGCAGGCCGACGCCGACGCGTCCACGGATCAGGCGTCGCACGGTGCCGGGGACGAAGGTGTAGGCGCCGGCGAGCAGGGCGATCCACTGCAGCACGAGTGCGGGGATCTCCACGCCGCCCCACTCGAGGAGGTAGCCGATCGCGAGGGCGATGCCGGAGAGGGCGGAGGGCAGCAGCGCAGGGTCGCGCCACCAGGGAGGCCGCACCGCATGCTCGGCTTCCTCCTCCTGGGCCTTCCCGAATACCGGGGGCAGTTCGGGGCCGCAGCACGCATCGCCGTCGAGCACAGGGGTGACGGGCTGCGCGGCGGGCTTGGGCGTAATCGTCTTCGGCTCGTCGGGGCCGCAGCACTCTTCGCTCATCGGCTCGCCCCCTCGGTGATCGGCTTGGCTTCGGCCTTCGCGCCGCAGCCGGGCGTGGTGCACTCGGGGTCGAGGCAGACTTCGTCTTCGTCGACGGCGAGGGTGACGTCGACGAGGGCAGTGAGGGCGGCCGCGAGGTGGGGGTCGGCGATCTCGTAGCGGGTCTGTCGGCCTTCAGGTTCGGCGACGACGATGCCACATCCGCGCAGGCAGGCGAGGTGGTTGGAGACGTTGGTGCGGGTGAGTTCGAGTTCGCGTGAGAGCACGGCGGGGTAGCTCGGGGCGTCGAGGAGGGCGAGCAGGATGCGCGATCGGGTCGGGTCGGCCATGGCTCGGCCGAGGCGGTTCATCGCGTCGATACGAGAAGTTATAGTCAGCACACGATGACTATACACCGATGACTGTACTATGACGAGAGGCGTTCGCAGCCCTGGCGCGACCGTTCAGCGGCGCGCGTCGTCTTCGCCGATGGTGATGGTGGTCTCGTCAAGCAATGATCGACTGCGGGAGAGGGGCGTGAACGCGCGCTCCTCCTGTTCTGCGGGGAACTGCTCGGGATCGAGCCGCGCGGCCATCTCCTTGAGCCCGAACTCGAGCATCAGCCCTCGCACGTAGTTCGCCCAGGCTCGCTCGCCGAACATGCGCCGGCTCTCATCGAGTACGAACACTCGATCTCTGGCCGCACAGTATTCGTTCGCGGTTTCGAAGAACCGCGCCCACTCCTCGCGACTGAGTGCCTCACCGACGTGTCTCGGATCAGTCATCGTCGTCCGCTCCTCTCGCCCAGTGAGCCGGGGGCAGTCCAGCCCGGCTGCGGGCATCGTCGTCGACAATCATGCCGTACCAAGCTGCGGGCCAGTCGGCCGCGCAGACGAGCTGGTGACCGTGCGCGCCTAGTCAGCTCACCGCAGCGGGGCGACGCGCGAGTACCGCGAGAGGAGTTCTTCCCGAGTTCTCGGCTCCCCGCGGTTCGGCTTCGATGGATGCCAGAGCCCCTCGCGCCGCTCCCAGATGCAGCCGGCGAGGTCGGAAACGCGGTCTCCGTCCTGCTCGTTGAACAGGGTCGAGGTGATTTCGGGGTACTCGGGAGCGTCGAGGAGGCCGATGAACGGGGTGATGGGATCTGCGCCGGGCGTCGCGATCTGCCGCAACGCCTCGCAGATTCGAGCGCGGGCGAAGCCGGCGTCAAAGTCGACAGCGAGTGGCGCGAGGTCATCGAGCGCCTGTAGCAGCAGGCCTTCGATGTGCTCACTGTCCATCACGGTGTTCCCTTCCTCATCGGCGCCGCATGCCGCGTCGACGTGCCTCGGATCATCCATCGTCCATCTCCCCTGCATCAAACCTGTGACGTTCAACGGCCGCCGCGTTCGATCGTCCGGCCCGCGCGCTTCGTCGTCTTCGGGCGGGGTGAGCGCTTCGGCCGGGTGTTCCTGACCGCTTCTTGGGGGCTGCGCGCCTGGTCGGTGTCGGCCTGCTTCCATGCGGCCGCGGCCTCCGGCTCCCCGGACTGGCTGAGCTGCTATGCATGCTGTTCGCGGCGGGTGGCCGAATCCCAGATACGGTTGGCGTCTTCCTCGAGCGCGAGGGCCTCGTCGAAGCGTTCGGCCTCGCCGCGCTCATCCTCACGGTCGATCTCGTACTCGAGGATCTCGGACTCGGCGACGAGCCCGGCCGTGTAGTTCTGCTCGCGTCGAGCCTCGTCGCGCTCCGCGCTGGGGTCGTTCTGGTTGGCAGCGGCCCGCTCGAGCGCATCGCGCACCGTGGCGGGATCCGCACCCGTCTCGTTGATCTCGAGGTGGTAGCGCTCTCGCAGCTCCTGCCGGATGCGGCTCTCGGCGCCGCGCGCGACCTCATCGTCGTCGCGCCACGTCACCGCCGTCTCGTAGGCGCGGGCGATGTCCGGCACCTCGGCCTGATCCCACCAGGACGCCTCGTTGACGGGCGCGAGCTCGGCGCGTGCGGTCGCACGGTCGGTCTCGAGTCGAGCTTGCAGCTGCCGGGCCTCGTCGAGATCGCGGCCGGTGGCCTGCTCGAGGAGGGTGCGCCGCGCGTTGCTGGCGGTGCGGGCCACCTGCGCTGCAGCCATCAGCCCCATGCGCAGCTTGCCCTCCGCTTCGTCGGTGACTCCGTCGGGTTCTTGTGGATCGGGCATCGCTCTCCCCTATCGTTCGCTTCCTCGGTCTGGCTGCGCCGGTCGCGCAGCCGGTGTCGTCGGGTGCTGCGGGTGCAGCGTGGTGGGGAGGGGGCTGCCCGGCCGAGCCGCTGCCGTCCCCGAGGTGGCGCGCTGCACGGCCTCCGGCGCCCCGGTGCTCGTCGTCACGAGCTCGGGCAGTCGCTCGCGCACACGGTCGAGTCGGGCGCCGAGCACGTCGCGGATCTCGGCTGCGCGGCGGGATTCCGCTGCCGCGCGGTGCATGTCGTGGATCGCCTGCGCGGTGCGCATGAGTTGCTGGAACAGCATGGCCTCGGCCATCGTGCCTTTCCCGCCGGTCGAGGCCATCGCCATCAGCGAGGCGACGCCCGCGATCGACCGCAGCATGCTCGGCTGCTTCGGGGTGGTGTCGCGGGAGCGGATCTGCGCGGTGCGGGCGAGGGTGCGGGCGGCGTCGGCGAGCGGCCCGGGCTCCGTCTCGAGTCGCTGCGACCAGGCCGCGAACGCCCCCGAGGTGTCTCGCGCCACCTGCGCCCAGCTCGCCCGATCCTGCGGGTCGACGCGGCGCAGCTGCTCGCGGAGCGCGGCGACGTCGTTGGTGTATTCGCGCCACAGCTCGGGGCCGGGCTCGTGCTGCTCCCGCCCGGGCGCCACCGGCCGGTAGCGCATGGGGTTGCGCCAGGTCGCCCGCCACTCGTCGACGGCGGCTTGCGCCGACATCGGGGTGTCGGGCCAACCCTGCCGCAGTCTCGGCAGGGTGAGGTCGCGCGCCAGGCGACCCCCGCCGTACCAGACGATTGACTCCCCCGGCTTCGGGCGCAGCGCCACCGAGTAGCCGGCCACGACGTCGTCCCGGTTCGCAGCGAATCTCGGTCGCACGATCGCCCCCGACTGGTGGAGTCGGCGCACGAACTCGGCCTCGTCGACGCTCGCAGCCGCCGCAGCGCGCACCGTGCGCTCGAGCCGTACCGAGGCGACCGAGTGCTCGCCGCGACGGTCGGCGCTGGCCCGCTCCCCCGGCCGTTCACCGCGCATCGCCATGTCGGAGCCGCGCGACTCGAGCACCTGTAGGCCGTGCTCCTGCTCGAGCTCGCGGGCGATGCGCTGGGCCCGCGAGTAGTCGTGATGGATCGACGCCTTCGTGCCGTCCTCACGCACGAGGTTCACGGCGATGTGCACGTGATCGTTGCCGCGTGCGGAGAGCCCGTGCCGCACGGCGACCCACCGGCACTGTGCCTTACCGGAGGTGTCGGTGAATCCCATCCGGTCGACGAACTGCTGGCTGATCTCCGCCCACTGCTCGTCGCTGAGCTGCCCCTCCTCGGCGCGGAGGCTGAGCGAGCAGTGCCAGACGTGGCCGCCGCGCACTTCGACGCCGAAGGCCGTGCGAGGTGCGTCGAGATCCCGGGCGATCGCCAGGGCCGTCGACCGGTCGAGCTCCGCATCGCCGTAGAACGTGAATGTGGCCGAGTCCCCGTTCACGAGGTGCGGCTCGGTGTGCTCGTTGCGGCGACCCTCCCCGGCGAGGTAGCTCAGCAGCCCGCCCATGCGGTCGCCGCGCACGATGTTCGGCATCATGGTTCAGCCAGCCGTTCCACTGCGGCGGAGAGCTGCGGGTAGAGCTCACGGAACTCCCGCAGCACCGCTTCCGCCTCCTTCGGGAAACGATGCTCGGTGTTCGCGTACTTCGCGAGCTGGTTCGCGTTGTTCGCGATCGACGCGACCTCGCGGCGCAGCGCGAACAGTTCCGCGATCGCCTGCTTACGCTCCGCATGCGTCTCGACATCGGGGGCGAGCGCCGCCTCGAACAAGAGCCGCGGCACGTCGATGCCGGCCTCCGCCGCCCGCGCTTCGAGCGCCGTCTGCTCGCTCGGCGTGACCTTCACGGTGTAGCGCTTCGTGCGCTTCTCCCCCGCCGGAGCGTTCGCGCGACGACGGCGGCCCAGGATGCCTCCGTGCTCCTGATCGGGCATCAGCACACCTCCTCCGCCAGCGCAGCGACCCCGCCTCCGTGCGGGGCGTCTGAGGCCAGTATGCGCCTCAGTTCCCGAAACGGCAAGCAACTTAGTACAACTAAGTCTATAGCTTGCTCCGTCTGGGACTCCACTTTCTGCCGCGTCAGCGGCTGCCGCTCGTAGAGCGATGAAGGCGTGAGCCTGCGGCTCCGCTGCGGTCTGGCCAGCTGCGCTGGCGGGCAACTGCGTTGCCTTTCGTCGGCGTGATGGTACGCGCCGTTCCCCGGCCGTCAAGGGCTTTCGCGGCATATCCTCCCTCGCTCCGCTCAGTCCGGTATTCCACGTCCCTTGACGGTCGGCTCTCGGCGTGAAGTTCGGCGGGTGCCGAAAGGCAAAACAAAGCAGGTTTGAGAGGAGAGCGCCATGTACGCGAATATCGCAGAACGGATCGAGGTTGGCGTCGACGAGTGCGCGGCACCGGAGGCGACGACCGAGGTGGTGGTCTACAGCAGGCCGTCGTGCATGCAGTGCACGACGACCTACCGCGAGCTCGATGCGTGCGGGGTGCGCTACCGGGTCGTCGATCTCTCCGAGGATGCGGGGGCGCTGGCCTTCGTCAAGGAGCTCGGCTACCTGAGTGCCCCGGTCGTCGTCGTCGACGCGGAGGAGCACTGGGCGGGGTTCCGGCCCGATCTGATCGACCGGCTCGGTGAGCGGGCAGTGCGATGAACGGGGAGGCGGCGCAGCTGCTCGAGCTGTTCCTGATCCCGGCCGAGGTCGCCGCGCAGCTGGGCGTCTCCGTGCGCAAGCTCCGTCGCATGCGCAAGGCCGGGCTGGGCCCGGCGTACTTCACGATCGGCTCGAAGATCCGGTATCTGTCGAGCGATGTCGACCGGTGGCGGGCTGAGCACCCTGATGGGGTGCGGATCCCGCGACGCTTCGCCTGAGCCTGCCGGCCCCGCACGGGCGCAGGCTCAGCTTCGGGGAGCGCGAGGGGCACGCCCCTCGCCCGCCGCCGGGTGCCGGCGGCGGGCTCGCGACCGAGTCGGCCGGGCTACTCGGGGGCGATCACCTCGCCGCCTGCGGTGAATCGTGTCCAGCCGCAGCCGAAGTCCTCGAGCTCCTCGTAGGTGTAGCTGCCGTCCGGGGCGATGTCGTAGATGAGCACGTCCTGGTCGTCGATGATCCTGATGAGCACCACCGCGCCGTCTTCTCCGGTGGTGACGACCGGGCTCGGCCCGCTCAGCTCGTCGATCACCGCCCACTGCTGCACGGTCGGTTCGATGTGAATGATTCTGCGTGCCATGTCCCTCAACTCCCTCATGTGTTTGTGCCGTTGATGGCACCTGGTGCCAGCTCGGGCGCGCGGGCGGAGCGCCGCCGCCGCGCCGTGACCCGCGCGGCCGAACCCGGGGTGAGGACGCGCGAGGGGCGGGGCGTGAGGGAGGCTGCGCAGCAGGTGAGCGTCGGTGGCGTGCAGCCGAGCGGCCGGTATGCTGCCGCAGGCGTCAACGGCTCGAACACGGGCTCTGCCCGGAAGAATGCGACCCGTAGGGTCGACCGCGGCGCCGGCCTCTGTCGTCGGCGCGCACCGGCAGGTGCGGATGTGGGGAGCGCGAGGGGCACGCCCCTCGCCCGCCGCCGGCATCCGGCGGCGGGCTGCTGGGGTCGCGTTACTCGGTCTCGGCGCGGCGGTGCTCCTGCACTTCGGCCCAGGGGCTGCGTGCCGTCCACTTGCCTTCGGTGATGACGCTGACGGTCTTGGTGTTGGTGCGGGCGACCGTCCACCAGTTCCCCCGGATTTTCACCTCGTCGCCCGGTTGCACGTTGTGCGGGCCGTAGTTGGTGGCCTGCCCGCTCTGCTGCTGTTCGGCGCGCACCTGCTCCCAGAAGGCGAGCTGTTCGCGCAGGCGGCCCAGGAGTGGGGCCGCGTGCTCGGTGCGGCGGGCTTCTTCCTCGGCGGTGAGTGGCCGGTAGCCGTGCTCGCGATCGTAGTAGGGCTCGGTGATCCTCCGCTCGACGCGGCGGATGTCTCGGGTGAGCTTGTCGATCCGGTTCGCGACGGTCACGGGGGCGTAGCGCGCTCCGGTGGTGTGGCTGGCGGCCTCGGCGCGTCGGGTGGCTTCGGCGGCGTCGGCGTCGGCGACGACGGCGCGCCCCATCGCGGCGTGCGCCTGGTCGATGGCGTTGCGGTGGCGCTGCTCCGAGTGGTGGCCCACCTTGATCGGCTCGCCGCCGGGCGGGATCTTCTCGGCGGCGTGGTCGGCGCGTTCCCACGCCTGCGCTGCGGCGTCGTGCTTGCGGTCGGCCTTGGCCTCGAGCGCGGCGACGCGGGCGTCCTGCCGTTCGGCCTTGGCCGCTTCGACCTCGGCGGTGCTGCGCGTGGTGCGGTCGATCTGCAGGGCGACCTCGAACCCGGCCGCTTCCAGGGCGGCAGCGGTCGCGGTGATGAGGTGATCCTTCGGCAGCCGGTCGCGGCTGTGCGGGACGTACCACGCCGTGATGCTGCGACCCCAGCGCCAGCCCTCCCCTTTCAGGATCGGCGCGGTGCCGTCGCCTTTGCGAGTGCCCGAGATGAGCGTTCCGGCTTCGTGCGTGTGTGTGATGGTCAGCATGTCGCGTTCCCCTTTCGTTTCTTGCCCGTGAAGGCACGAAGTGCCGCGTAGGGAGCGGGAGCGGCGCGCCAGCAACCGTGGAATACCGGAGCGGCCGAGCGGAGCGAGGCGGCGAGGATATGCCGCGAAAGTGCTGGCGCGCCGCGATCGGCGACCGTAGACTGCCGCAGGCTTCACGGTCAAGAAACCCTGGATGAGAAGCTGCGGCCGCGCATGCGGCCGACCGTGTGGCCGCCCTCTGTCGGCGGCCCGCAGCTCGGAGAGCTGCGCCGGTGGGGAGCGCGAGGGGCACGCCCCTCGCCTGCCGCCGGGGTGCGGCGGCAGGCGGTGCGGGCGTGTCGGTCAGGGCCTGATCTGGCCGCTGATCTGCAGTGCGCCCATGAGCGTCTCGACGAGTTCCCAGAGCCGTTCGATCTCATCGTCGTTGCTGTCGCCGCGTGCGGCGGTGCAGGCGACTCGGTGTGCGCGGGTGATCTCCTCTTCGGTCTGCGGGAGCAGCACGGCAAGCCTGCTGTGGCTCGCCTCGGTCGGGAAGGTGAGCGCGCCCTCGCGCACGCGCATGCGGAAGGCGGTCTGCTGGAACGGGCCGACGAGCACGGGCTCGATGAACGCGGCGATGCCGGTGCGGGCGAGTGCGTGGGCGAGGCCGTGGTGCCCGCTCCAATCCTTCACGAACACCTGGCCGGGGAAGGCGACGTAGCCGGAGCTGAGCAGGTCGACGGTGAGCATTTCCTCCTCCCCCGTCGTCGGGTCGACGATCGCGAGCGCATGCTGCCGGGCATCGTATTCGATGCGGCCTTCGAGCTCCACGTCGGTATTGAATCGCAAGCGCACATGGTCGCGCAGGGTTGTCCAGGTCATGATCACTCCTCGATTTCTTCTTGCCGTTGATGGCACCTCGTGCCAGCTCGGGCGCGAGCGCGGAGGGCCACCGCAGCGACGTCTCCCCGCGCGGCCGAGCCGGGGCGAGAGACGTGCGAGAGCGGAGCGGTGAGGGCGGCTGCGCAGCAGGCGCCCGGCGGTTGACCGGAGCCGAGCGCCCGGTATGCTGCCGCAGGCATCAACGGCAAGAAGGACGGGCGGAGCCCGGAAAGTGCTGCGACCCGAAGGGTCGACCGCGCACGGGGCCGGCCTCTGTCGCCGGCCGCAGCAGCTCGGAGAGCTGCGCCGGTGGGGAGCGCGAGGGGCACGCCCCTCGCCCGCCGCCGGGCACTGGCGGCGGGCTCGGCCTGCTCAGCCGAAGACGAGCTGGCCGTAGAGGGCGCGCTGCAGCACCTGGTCGGCGTCCTCGGCGCAGAAGTTCTCGGGCTCGGGGCAGCACAGGGCTCCGACGTCGCGCGCCTGCCGGTAGGCGGTGCGCAGGGCTCCGGCGGTGAGGGTGCTCTGCTGCTGCGCCTCGAAGCAGGCACAGGCCGAGTCGGGCACCTCGCACTCGGGGGTGCAGTGCTGCACGAGCAGCGCGCCGCGGCCGGTGGGGGTGAGCCGCCAGACCCAGGGTGCGTACTGGGGGTCGTGCGAGCCGTCGATGGTGTCGGCGAGGGTGATGCGGGTGGTCATGTCGAACTCCGTTCTGGGTGAGCGCCGGTGGCGCTCGTTACTGGGTGGGGTGCTGCCGGATGGCGGCGAATCGGAAGAGCACGTCGATCAGGGTGTCGGCGGCTTGGTACCAGTCCTCCTCGGTGGCGTCCTGCAACTGCTCGAAGGCGTCGCGCACGTCGTCGCGGCTGGGGCGGGGCTCGGTGCTGTCGAAGTCGAGCTCGGGGATCTCGTCGCCCAGATCGGCGCTGCGCAGGCCGTAGGCCTCGCAGATCCGCCGGGCGTGGGATTTGTTGTCGGTGGGCAGCCGGTGCCGGTCGGCGGCTTCGCCGAGCGCCTGCAGCACGTCGCCGTCCCATCGTTCGGCGAAGGTGAGCATCGCGTAGACGGTGGCTCCGAACTGGGCCATGTCCTCGGGTGGGTGCGTCATCGGGGTTCCTTCCTCTCACCTCCACGAGCTCTTCCCGTGAAGGCACGAGTGCCGGTCGTTGGGCGGCCAGCCGGACGCCACCGCAGTGCCGCGCCGCGCGCGACCGAACCGCGTTCGAGGCGCGCGAGCGGGGCGCGTCAAGCCCGCCCGCGCAGCGGGTGGGCGTGCGGTGGCGGGAGGCGGGCCGCCCCGTAGACTGCCGCAGGCTTCACGGGAAGAGCTTCGGGCGCAGCCCGCGACAGCGGCAGTGGCCCGCAGGGTCGGCCGATTGCGGCGGCCTCTGTCGCCGCCGCGCGCCGATGGCGCTGGGGGTGTGCGAGGGGGATGCCCCCTCGCCCGCCTCGGGACGAGGGGGCGAGGGAGCGGGTGGCTCACCAGATCTCGAAGCCGCCGCAGCCGCGGAGGAACTGCGCGAAGTCTTTGACGTTGTCGGCGTCAAAGGGGTAGTGCGTGTCCCAGGCGGCCTGGCGGCCGGTGCCGCTGCAGCCGTTGCAGCCGCCCTTGCCCGTGTCGGGGTCGCGTGGCTGGTCGTAGCCGTACCTCCGTCCGACGTCATCGGTGCGGAGGCCGGTGCCGTCGCAGAGGGGGCACTCGTGATCGGGGAGGGCGGCGAGTTCCACCTCGTAGCGCTTCTGGTACTCGGCGACCTTGCCGGAGGCGAGATCGCGTTCGATGGCGTCGGCTAGTCGGGTCGATTGCTCGCCGTCCAGCCCGTCGCCGTCGTTGGAGTGCCAGTAGGTGCATGACTCCGTGAGATCGGGGTAGGTCGTCAGGAGGAAATCCGCGAGCGGAGCCCACCACCAGTTGTTGTTGCGGAAGTACTCCCCCGCCTCGGTGGTCGGTGCCTTACCGAATACGTCCATTCCCATTGCTTCGTCTCCTTCGTGCTGAGAGCGGCGCGGGAACCAGTTGGTTGCCGCTTGGACTCCCTCACGGCTTCTTTCCGTGAAGGCACGAAGTGCCAGGGCGGGCAGGCAGCGCAGTGCCACCGGAGCGGCGGACGTGCGCGGCCGAGCCATCGGTGAGAGACGCGCGCGCACGCTGCGAGAGGCGCGGGCCGCGAAGCGGGGTGGGCTGGACGGTGGCGCGGAGCGTGGTGCCCGGTATCCTGCCGCAGGCTTCACGGAAAGAAATCGGGCCTCGCCCGGGTAGGGGGTGCGCGGGACGCGCTCCATTGGGCCGGCCTCTGTCGCCGGCCCCGGCCCGGTTGGGTCGGGCAGCTGGGGAGCGCGAGGGGTGTGCCCCTCGCGAGCGTGGTGCCCGGCCTTCGACGGGCCGGGCACCCCGGCCGCCGACACCGCCGACACCGCCGGGGTCGGCGGGTTGGCGGGGTGCTGCGGTGGAGCCCCGCGCGGGGCTCCACCGTCGCGTTAGTCGAGGCGCTTGTTCTGCTTCGCCCACTCGATGCGCTCGGGGAGCACGGTGCCGAGGTCGCTCAGCAGGGCCGCGTGGAGGCTGGCGAGCGAGATCCGGCTAAAGCGCGTGCTGAGCGGGGCGTGCGTGCCGAGGTCGAGCGATCGCACGTCGCTGTCCTCGCCGAAGGTGATCGCGACGGATCGGGTCACCTCGTCGGCGAGCACGCGGGCGATGGTGGCGCTGTAGCCTCGGCCGGGACGGTGGGTGGTCATGAGCTCGAGCTCGAGGTGCCGTCCTCGGGCGTCGGTCGAACCGTCGATGATGAGGCTCGAGGTGATCGAGCGCCCGTCGGCGTCGGTGCGGGTGGTGAACTCGGTGCTCTGCTGCGTGTGCGTGGTCATGATGGTGTCCTCTCTTCTCCATCTGCGTTTCTTTGCCGTTGTCGGCACCGTGGTGCCGATGCGCGATCGGCCGTGACGCATGAGCGAGCACCGCGCACGGCAGCTCGCTGACGGGCGGAGAGGGAACGGAGGCCTGCCGGAGTGGACGTCGGAGCGCAGCGTTGCGGCATGGCCGCTCGTGCGTACAATCGCCGCAGGCGACAACGCAAAGTCTCAGGTTCGGCGGCTTCGCCGACGGTGAGTGCGAGCGCTCGCGTGAGCTCCGCCGGCCCCGCTCGCGGCGGGGCGCAGCTGCAGGCTGCCTCCGAGGGGGTGAGTGCGCGGCACGCGCTCCGCTTCACACCCCTCGGTCGGGGTGCAGGGTTGCGGGGGTTAGCTCCGGGTGCTCCGGCGCAGACGTCGCCCGTGGATGAGGCTCGCCAAGGTGAATCCGACGAGCACGACGGCGCAGACGAGGGCGAGGATCACGAGCGTGCTGGCGCCGGTGAGGGTGAGGAGGGCGGCGCCGAAGGCGATGGTGATGACGGCCAGCGCGAGGCTGATGACGGCTTGCATCGTGGCGCTGCTGAGCGCGTGGGCGAGACGCTCCTGGTCAGCGGTGTCGGGGACGCTCGGCGCGGGTGCAGTGCTCATCGCGGCTTCCTTCTTACTTCGATCGGGCAGTGTCCACCCTACTCAGGATCTGAGCGCGCACCGAGGGGACGGCTGCGGGTGAGCGTGCCGATGCCGGGAACGAAGCGGCCGACGGTGCGGGCGTAGGCGAGGTAGGGGTCGCCGTGGGTGGCGATGAGGTAGGGCTCTTCGACGGCGCGCACCTGCAGTTCGACGGCGACGATCAGCGTGAGCGCTGCGGCGATGGCGAGCGGGTTCGGGGCGACGAGGGCGAGCCCGATGGCGGTGAGGATCACGGCGGTGAAGATGGGGTTGCGGACGAGGGCGAACATGCCGCCTCGCACGAGCTCGGTGGTTTCCGAGTGGTCGACCCCCACGCGCCACGATCGGCCCATCGCTTGTTGTGCGGCAAGGGTGAGGGCGGCGCCGGCGAGGGTGAGGATGAGGCCGAAGGCGAAGACGACGGGCTGCTCGAGGAAGGGGACGGGGCGGAGGAGTCCGGCCAGTTGCAGGATCGGGGCCGCGAGTCCCAAGACGACGGCGGCGGCGAAGAGGATGCCGCCCCACCAGCCGGCGGAGCCGCGTCGTTCGGTGAAGCCGTTGAATCCGGTGCTGCCGGTGCGCCGGTAGAGCAGCCAGGCGCGCAGGCCGAAGGTGAGGAGCAGATAGGCCGTGTAGAGGCCGAGGGCGATCGCGGCGGGGATCATGGGCGTCCTCCCTGGTGGGTCACAACCTGGTGAATAGTCAGTATACGCTGACTATTCGTATCGGTGGGGCGCAGCTAGCGTCCGAGCCCGGCGTCGGGGCTGCGGCGGCTCGCGCCGCGCGTCTGCGGTGCAGCGGAGGGGTGCTGCTGCGGCTGGGCGGGCACGGCGCGGGGTGGGAGCGGCGTGTCCATGCGGGCGAGGCGTGCCGCCTCGCCCGGGTCGATGCCGGGCGGCCGGATCCCGAGGCGTTCGGTGTCGTCTTGGCCACGCTCGTCTCGTCGGGTCACGATGCTGTGGAACATCTGGTGCAGCGGGGCGAAGTCACGCTGCTCGGAGGCGATGCGGCAGGCTTCGTTGTTGACCTCGCCGCGCACGGTGCGCCAGTCGAGGCGCCAGCCGGCGTCGGTGGCGATGCGATCCCAGAAGAGTCGCTGGGTACGGCCGTTGCCGTCGCGGAAGGGGTGGAGGTGGTTCCACTGGTCGTAGTGGTAGCTGAGCCGTTCGATGAACTTCGGCCGGTCGAGGCCGCGCAGCATGCGGTCGTCGCGCAGTTCTCCGGCGGCGACGCTCGCGGCGCGGTCGATGAGGTGCTCGGGCATGAAGAGTTCGGCGCCGGGGGTGAGCTTGCGCATGTTGATGGTGCGCAGCTCTACTGGCGGACGTGCAGTATCGATTGTGTGCATTATTCTTATCTGTTCGACGTTTGCCTGATGAAGGGAAGCACCACCATGACCTACTACGACGATGACCTGGCTGCTCGTGCGGAGCGCGGCGAGCTACGCGTGAAGCCTGGCGGTATCAATCTCCGAGGTGACGCGGCCGCTGCCGAGGCGCAGCGCCTGCTGATGGAGGCCACCGGCGCGACGAGTGTTGACGAGCTTACCGGCATTGTGCTCGGTCAGTGATGTTTGAGATCAATGCCCAATGTCGCATGGTCGAGGTTCTGGAAGCTAAGTGTGGATTTGCTGTGTGTTGCGGTAGATTGACAGTTGGGGGATTTTACGCGCGCTTGTGCGGGGTCACTTCCGCGTATTGAGGTGCGTAATTGCGCGAACAGAAATAGGAAAATTACCTTGAGGGAGGAGTTACGTTGAAGTCTGAAAATAGCATCCTGGCGTTGCCGGGACTGAATAAGGGGGGGCACTTCTAGCAGCTTTGCTGTTACTGGTGACGACGCTGTTTGCGTTTGCACCGAGTTCGCCTGCTTCCGCTGCTGACGGTAGTCAGGTACAGATCGACAATATTGCGATCCAGTATGACGGCGATGAAGGAGTCATCGAGGATTGGTCCTATCAGAGGATTGACGTCGATTGGAGTATTCCGGGTGAGGCAGAAACCCCGGTTACCCTGACCATTGACCTTCCGGACGGATTCTACGGCAACCCCGAGACTTTCGCCGTCAACGGGCCTGACGGTCCCGCGGGTGAGTGCGTTGTTACACGAACGCAAGTGACATGCACGATTGATGACGCGTTCATCGAGGCTAACCCTCACGGGGTGTCAGGCGATTTCTTCTTCGAGGCACGTACTGAAAATGACAACCGAGAAAGCACTAACCAGACCATTGATATTGGTGGGTTCGAGAACGAGGTAGTCGTTGCTCCGAGTAGCAACTGGTGCACGGAGGACTGCGAGTTCGGCGGTGTAGGTCAGGGCAAGTGGGGCAGCTACGATACCGCCGACGACACGATTGTCTGGACGGTGCGCCTGCCAGCTGGCGACAACGGCATCGCCCCCGGTCAGGAGGTTACCGTTACCGATCTGCTCGACGAGAGCGCCTACGAACTCATCGTCGACGACACTTATCCCCGCGTGCAGGAAGCCGGTCAGGTGGGCTACGACCGCTGGGGCAACGAAGTCGTGACCGGGTGGGGCAACTACCCCGAGGCCGAGGTCGAGTGGAGCAATGGCGATCTGACCGCGGCTTTCGAGTCGCGTGATGGGCGTGGGGCCGACTGGAATAACCACGATGAGATCGCACCGCCCGCGCAAGGTAGTCAGCGCGGCACTGACGGTAGCTTCTACCAGGTGCAGTGGAAGGTGAAGGCGCTCACCGGTGGCGACCTACAGGACAACGGCGACCGTGTTTTCCGCAACGCAGCCGAGTGGGATATCAACGGTGAAGAATCTGGTGACGTCAACGGCAGTGCAACGCGCTACAACCGTGGCGGCAATGTCGTGGGCACGAACTACGGCAAGTTCCAGGTCACTAAAGAGCTGACTGGTGACACTACCTTGAACCCAGCGTTCACGGTGAACTACACCGTCACCGAACCGGGCCAAGATCCTGCCGAGAAATCGTTCACAGTGCACTCGGGTGAGACCTTCACGAGCCAGGAGTTCTTCCGAGGCTCTGTGGTGGAACTGACCGAGGTGAAGCCGACCGATCCGGCAAACGTGACCTGGGCCGACCCGGTGTTTCTCGACGCTGACGGTAACCCGGCTGACACGCTCACGTTCACAGCGGACGGTAATGGAAAACTGGGCGCGGTCACTGAGATTCGCCTGGTGAACGAGGCGACTTTGCAGAAGGGTGACTTCTCCGCACAGAAGAGCGTGGTGAACGAGAATGGTGTGCCGCTGGCCGACGACCTCACCTTCGCACTGGACTACAGCTACCCGGCAGACGCTGAGAAGGGCTTCCCTGCTGGTTCGGGCACGCTGACGCTTCCGATCAACGGCGATGCTGTCACGAGTGGCGAGCTGCCCGTTGGTGCGGTGGTCACATTGGCTGAGCCGAATCTGCCGAACGTGCCTGGTGCGAGCTGGGGCGATCCGGTGATCGAGCCCGCAACGCTCACCATCGGTGAGAACGCCGAACCGGTGACCGTTGCGGTGACGAATACCATCACGCAGGACGTGGGTGGCTTCTCGGTTACCAAGGCGATCACCGGCGACGGTGAAGAACTCGTGCCCGAGAATGCCGTGTTCACGGTGACCTACGAGTACGACGCGATTAACGGATTCCCCGCAGGGTCCGGGCAGATCGAGTTCACCGCAGGAGAGACGGCTACCGTGGAGGGTCTGCCTGCCGGTGCGATTGTCACCCTGACTGAGCTGACTGTGGAAGATCCCACCGGTGGCACTTGGGGCGAGCCGGAGTTCAGCGAGAACTCCTTCACCATCGTGAAAGACACTGTGGTGAGCATCGACCTGGACAACCCGATCTCATGGAACAACGGCGACTTCTCCATCCTCAAGGCGGTTACCGGTGACGGTGCCGACCTCGTGGGCGAGGATGCGCTGTTCACTGTGGACTACAGCTACACGCTCCCCGAGGGGCTGGGCGCTGACCCCGCGACCGGAACGGGCACCCTGACCGTTGCCAACAACGGCGAGGCCGTTGTCAGCGACCCGCTTCCCTACGGCACCGAGGTGACGCTTTCCGAAGCTACACCTACGCCGGTGGCCGGGGGCACCTGGCTCGGCTACGAGTTCGACAACCCCACCTTCACCATCGGCGACAAGACCACCTTCGAGGTCGCGTTGACCAACGAGATCGAACGTGATCTCGGCGGTTTTGCGGTCACCAAGGCAGTCGAGGGCACGGGCGCTGACTTGATCGGGTCGGACGTGGAGTTCACCGTGAACTACTCCTACCCCGCAGGTGAGTGGTACGAAGCAGGAGAAGGATCGCTCACTGTCACCAAGGGTGGCACCACCTCCGTCGACGGTCTGCCCGCTGGCGCGGTGGTAACGCTTGAGGAACTCCTTCCGGCTGACCCCGAGAACGGCACCTGGGTCTCGGCGTCCTTCCCCAACGGCAATGTCGTTGAGATTGGGAAGAACGAGGTCGCTGAGGTGGCCCTGGTGAACGAGATCGCGCTCGGTGAGGGCGGCTTCAGTATCCAGAAGCTCATCGACGGCAGCGGAAAGAACCTTGTGGCTAATGGCGCAGTGTTTGTCGTGCACTACGAGTACAATGCCGGAGTCGGTTTCGAAGCGGGCGAAGGCACCCTCGAAGTGGCCGCAGACGGCACCCCGGTGACCGTTCACGGTCTCCCTGCTGGTGCAGAGGTTCGGCTGACCGAGCAGACCCCTGCCGGTGTTGACGGCGCGACCTGGACGGGTCACGAATTCAGCGCCGATACGGTCACGGTCGGCAAGTCCGAAGTGATAAAGATCTCGCTGACGAACACCATTGAGAAAGATGAGGTTCTCGCTTCGACCGGTGGGAGCGGGGTCGGCATTATGGTGGGCGCTGCTGTGGCGCTGCTTCTTGCCGGTGCAGCCACCGTGCTGCTCGCCGCTCGTCGTCGGCGCAGCTAAGTAGGCGGCGGGTGAGAGGTTTCTATACCTCTCACCCGCCCCTCAGGTCGAAGATTGTGTCGGGGAGACGTATGCAGCGGATTCCCGACTCGATACTCCCTGCCTTTCATTGACGACAGTTTCATTTCCCCGATGGATGTCGGCATATCGGCAGGGCGAGGCGTGATCGCATCCCCAAAGCGAACGCCTCATCAGGGGGCAGGAGCATTCTCCCAATGTCTTCTGCCCCCTGATTCCACATAAGACACTGGTTCATGACTGAAGGCCAGGGGGCATCGCATCACTCCATATCCGGTGAACTCTGAGGCCGGCGTAGCGCTGGGTAACTGCTCCAATCGCCTGCCGCGAGCTTGTTCCAGACGACGGCAGTCTGAGGGTGGATACCGAGAAAACCTGCGAGTACCGCAGCAGGAAGTTCGGCGGCGAGCTGCATCATCGCGGTCGTTCGACTGGCCTGTGCAGCGACCCCGACGCGTTTCAGCCTCATACCGAGACCGCCTTGATCGACGGGCCGGGCGGGATTCTGCCCCGGGAACAACCAGGGGCTGTTGGCACGCTCACCGTCACTGCCTAACGCCTGCAAATGCTGTCGCATGAGGGTATCGACTCCTGGCGGTAGCACGATGGGATCGTTGGCGAAGCGAACCGAGACATCCTCTTGGGTGAGGGTCACGAGGTCGCGTGTCATCCGGCTAATGTGCGAAGGGCGCTGAGCATAGAGCAGGACGAAAAAACCGCAAAGTCTCGTATCGACGCGGATGCTCTCATCATGTAGCAGTCGCTCTACGGTCTGCCAGTACTCGTTATCTGCCGTTTGAGGCGTTGGCCGTTGTGAGTGATGAGTCGGCGAGGTCACTGGGCCGCTGCGACTCGTTGCGTACGTCCAGTTGAGGAACTGAGGCAGGTGGCGCGTACCGTTTGTATGGGCTGCGATGTACTCGTCGATGTGCGCTTGTCGAACATGATCAAGCGTCGTTTGGTGGGAGTTCAGCCAATCGAGGAACCGGCCCAGGGCGCGCAGATGGGCGCGAATGTTTCCCCCGGCGCTCTCGGTGAACTTGCCTTTGGCGGCTTGCGCTCTGGCTCTGCGAACAATGTGCCAGTGGGTGTAGGCCAGCAGCGCATAGCGATCCGGGCTGGAATGCTCGGCGAGGAAATCATCAATCCATTCGAGCGTGTCGCGGAGCGCGCGCGAAGTCTCGGGGAGTGCTCCGCAGGCGATGAGAAGGTCGCGCAGGTATTCTCGGGCGCGATCTCGCGGGAAGGCATCGATGCCTTCGTGGCTGATGGGTGTCTCGCCCTGAGCCATGCTCGCGAGAATCTGAGTCGCCTTCCCCCGCGTCAGCCACCGTTGTACCGACTGGGGGTTATTGCGGGAGAGCAGAGCATCGAGTACCGGCCTCAACTGCGGGTGGATGTCGCCGTCCGGAGTCGTGATGAGTGCGGTGACCTGCTCTGAGACGATGCATCGAGCGCATCGGCGGCCGACAAGGTGCTGCTCGCTTCCACAGGTGCGGCAGACGTACTGCGCGGGTTGGCCAGCGCAGTCGGCACAGACCAAGGCCTCGGAGGTGTCAAAGTACGCGAGGACGTGATGCTGCTCGCATCGTGGGCAGGGTGCAAATGCGGTGGTCGTGCGCATGTAGCATCGTTTGCAAAAGGGGCGATCCTCAATAAACCCACCGACAGGCTGCCCTTCAGCGCAACGAAAGCAGGTTTGCTTCTTGCGAGGTGCGCAGGTTTGGCACAGTATGCCGTTTGCGGCTCGGACGGCCTTCCGTGCTCGCCGTCCACAAGACACGCAGGTTTTCCTATTGCGCTCGTCATTGGCATAGCAGTTGTCGCACACTCGTATTCCATCGAGTCGGCTACTCAGGAAGCGGTGCTTGCCGCATCGCCCACAGGGCTCGGCCAGTGCTTTACGCCTACAGGAGCCGCAGACCCTTCGACCGTCCTCAAGAGAGTGCTCGACCGGGCGTATTCGGGCGCAGCCCTGGCAGGCAGGTAGCCGAATGCCGGTGGCCCCAGCTTCGATCAGTGCTCGGAGGAACCGTTGTGTTTGACGGGGCATCGTCGGCTCTGCTGACTGCAAAGGGTCAGGTATTTCTTGGAGCGTCCGGCGTAACCGTGACCGCACATTCGGATTCTTCGCGACCGTCACGACCACTTTCAGGATTTCGGGCCGTTCCAACCCGGTGTCTGCCGCTCTCACGGCCTCGATGATTGCCTCGATGCTGTCTTGATCCAGCATGTGACTCCGCGGCTTGCTCAGGCCTGATCTGGTCGGCGTATCCGAGCTGGAATTGGCCGCAGATCACCGATGCCGCGAACCTCACCATCGGTTCCGGTCTTCTCGACCGTTGTCGGCTCTTCAACGGCCTCGATCAGGTCGTTCGGCGTGCAAGTGAGAATGTCACAGAGCGTGACGAGCACATCCATGTTCAGTCGTTGCGGGGTCTTGGTGACCAGCCGGAATATCTGCTCGCGCGAGAGGTGAATGCCGCGCTCTGCGAGCAGCGGTACCAAGTCCGTGGTCTGGAACAAGCCCTGCAAGGCCATGAGCTCTCGGAGCTTCCAGCGGGCGCTCATCTTCTTGATCATCATGATCCTTTCTCGGGTTGATATACGCGATGGAGCGCGTCAGCCAGGATGCGGTTCTTGAAATCGCTGCTCACCGACGCATAGATCGCGGTACTCGATGCCGTCGCGTGGCCGACCTGTTCCTGAACGAACCGTTCGGCGTAACCGAACTCGATCAGGTGCGTTACATACGAGTGCCGCAGGCAATGCAAAGTCAGCTCCGCAGGGAGGCCAGCCCCGGCGCGCAGTTCAGCAAAACGAACATCCAAGTATCGAACCGATACGCGACTGTTGCGTTCGGTCACCCATAGCGCCGGATGCGCTCCGGGTTCCATCTTTGGACGTGCCTGCTCGACCCACTGGCGCAGACCATCCAGCGCCCAGTCAAAGTCGGGCACCGCGAGCACCGTTCGACGTCGGGGAGGCCCACCGCGCACCGCCTTCCCGTAGCGGACGTGCAGCGATCCGTACTTGCCCCACTCCCGAACCTGCGGGTTCACCCTCAGATCAGCAATGTCGAGACTTACGATCTCCCGACGCCGCAGGCCGAACGCATAGGTGGTCTTCAACATCTGCGCGTCACGCATCGCAGCCAGCGCGCCCTTGCGTCCAGCACGAACGATCCGTTCCACTCGCTCATCGCAGTAGTCGAAGAGCGTTTCAAGTTCGTCATACGTCAGCGGGCGGCGCTCCGGCCGACCCTCGTACTCGTTCAGGTGAGCGACCGTGTTCCATTCGTGGCAGATCTGCACCGGCACGGCACCAAACCGCTGTTCGCACTCGGTCATCCAGTCGTACCGGCGATCAGTGAGGTAGTCACAGAACTGCCGCAGCATGAGGTGATAGCCCCGAATCGTGCCCGTGCTCAGCCCCCGTTTCCCGCTCATCAGCGACACGGTGAAGTCTTCGACGTCCTGGGCTTTCCAGCTCCAGGGGTACTCGTTCGTGAACTCCTGAAACCGCCGAATGAGGGTCACCCTCGGGTGAATCGTCGTGTCCTTCAAACGACGGCTGGCCTGCTGCCGCGACCAACCTTCCAGCATTGCCTCGAACACGGCGGACGCCTCATTCAGGTACTTGATCCCGCTGACGAGCAGCAGGCTCGCGGCACCCGGAATAACGTCCATAATCCCTCCATCTAGCATTGCATTAGAAGCAACATTATTGCACTAGGATGGCAGAGTAGGGAAAGCCCAGGTCAGACGTGTGTCATCTCATCTATCCTGACTTCGGAGCGGTCGCGCGGCACCGGCGAATGATGCATCTGGCGCAATAATTCCCGGAGCCCTGCCCAGTCGTAGACGTCTTGGAAGAGGTGGCGGTGGATCGCACGGAACTCGTTGAGGTCGCCGGTGGCAGGCACGGGGGTGTCGGCGAGTTCGACAGCTCGGGCGAAGGCGAGTGCGCCTTCGCCCGAGGCAAGGTCGGCGCGCGTGAGCGCGCCGACCTTGTTGCGGAGCACCCCGGTCGTGGGATCGAGGTAGGGGTCGCTGTGCTCAGGCGAGGCCATAGCGGGCTCGAGCGCGCGCGACGAGTTCGTGCGAGTCGATGCGACCGGCGATGTAGTCGTCGGCGTCGGCGCGGGTTGCGGGGTCGACTCGCAGCCCTTCCATTTCGCCGGAGTGCTGGGCGTCCTCGACGATGCGCGTGCGCTCGTCGAGCGTGGTTGCCGTGTCGGTCATGGTCGCCTCCTTCCGCACGGTAGCTCTGGCTTCTATTTTATCGCGTACCCCGGTCAGTGACGAGGGGTGCTGGGTGCGCCGGGCCGCTCATGACGGGGCTCCTCTGGTGGCCTCGTGCCGCGCAGCTCCTGGTCGGGGTGACGAGCGGAGGCCGCCCGATTCGCGGCGGCGGATCGGGCGGCCGGCCGGTGGGGAGGGGCTGGGTGAGCCCCTCCCTTGCGGGTCACTGCTCGTCGCGGGCGACCCGGGTGATGACGGCGGTGGCGTAGGCGAGCGAGACGGCGACGTCGTCGGCGTCGATTACTCGCCGGTACTGCTTCTGGCCGTTCTCATCGTCCCACGAGTTCGTGTACTCGTTGCCGGTGACGATGACCTTGTCGCCCGAGCGGACGGTGGCCATCGTGTTCTGGCCGAGCTCGAACTTGGCTTCGACGAAGTGCGTGGTGGGGGTGTCGTGCTCGACGAACTTCCCGCCCCGGTACTCGCCGGTGTTCTCGATGACTCGGAACTTGACGATGGTGACCTTGCCGGCCTGCACCTCTTCGGGGTCGGCGGCGAGGCGTCCTTTGATGATTCGATGTGACATGATCTTGCTCCTTCTGGTGTTAGTGATTGGTGGCGATGCGGTCGATGTGGTCGGGGCGGAAGCCGGCCCAGTGATCCTTGTCGGTGACGACGACGATCGGGGCTTGCGCGTATCCGAGTTCCTCGGTGACGTAGGCCAGGGCCTGCGCGTTCTCGCTGAGGTCGACAACCCGGTACGGGATGCCGTGCGTCTCGAGCTCGCGATAGGTGAGCTGGCACTGCATGCACTTCGGGGTGCTGTAGACGACGACTGGCTTGACCATCTGTCTCACCCCTTCCCATCAATCGGATCAACCGTTTTTCTTTGCCTTCCGGCACGAGAGATCGACTGGGAGCGGGAACGGCGGAGTGCCGGGTCGTGGAATACCGGAGGCGCGCAGCGTCCGAGGATATGCCGCGAAAGCCCGGCACGGCAGCCGTGGAGCGACCTAAGATCGGCCAGCCGGGAAGGTCAAAGAAATCAGCAACAGACTGCGCCGCGAAGCGGCTCCGTGTGCGCGCCTCCGTGCGCGCGTGCTCCTGCATGCCGTTGCCCCGCTCTCCTCATCGGGGCCGTGGCCTGGTGAGCGGGTGGCGTGCAGGAGCGTGCGCGATCGACGCCCGTCGGTCGCGCGGATAAGGCTGTGCAGGGCGGCGTGCCGCTCTGCTCCTTGGCGTGGCATCGGGCACGGGCCGCTCCCCCATTTCAACGTCTTCGGTGATTGGGAGTTCATCGGCCGACCGCCGCTCTACCGGGGTGCAGCCTGGTGATGAACTCGGATCGTGCGGCCTATCATACCTTTTGCGGGAAAAATCGCCCCTTTTTGGGCGAGATGGTCTGATGAAGGCGTGATCCGGTGCGGGAGATCTGGACGATCTCGATCTCAGTCGGCGGTGGCGGCCGAGGGGTGATCGGCTTCGATGTCGTGCCAGCGCACGGCCTGGTTGTGCTCTTTCGCCCGGCCGAGAGCGGCGGCGGCCGAGACTAGGCCCTCGGCTGCGGCGCGGAGTTCTACGGCGGCGGCTCGCGTGGCGGCCGCGTCAGTCTCCCCGTGGCAGTGGGTGCCGTGCGCGGCATCGCCGTGCCAGGCGGCGTACTGCTGGCAGACCTCCGCGAGATGGCCGACTGTCGCCTCGAGTTCGTCGATGAGCTGGTAGGAGTCGTGTGGGTTGGTGATGCGGTGCGTGGAGTCGGCAAGCAGACGCGCCGCTTGCTCGAGCTCCACCGCGATGAGCGGCTGTCGGTGCTCGTCGCTGCCACGCATCGTCACCACTCCCCTACTTGCCGGCTTCGAGGCCGAGGGATCGGCGGAGTTCGGCTTCATCGCCGCCGCTGAGTTCGTCGGCGCGTGCGAGGAGAAGGTCGACGGCGACACGGATGAGCGTGTTATCGGTGATGCGATCGGCGTCGGGGTTCTTCTGCGCGTTCAGTTGGCGGGCTCGGGTGTTGAGCTCGGTGAGCTGGTCGAAGCGCAGGCGCGATTCTTTGCGGTGGAACCGCAGATATGCCGGCTGCGCGTCGGCGCTGTCGGCGGGTGTGGCCGCGCTGCGCGCCTTGGGTGCGCGGCGCGGCTTCGCGCTCCGGGCTTGCTGCTTGGGCTTGGCCGGCTGAGACTTCGGCTCCGGCTCTGGCTTCGGGGAGACCTCAGCCGGGGTCTCCTCAGCCGGGTTCGTCTCGGCCGGGGTGGGATCCGGTGCCGCTTCGACCGGGGCGGGTGCCGGTGTTGGCTTGAGCAGGGGTTCGTCTGCGGCGTTGTTCAAGAGTGCGGTGAGAACTGGTCGTCCCATGGGGATCACGCTCCAATCTGGCTGTTCTTCTGTGCCCAGTAGCTCGTGAGCTCGAGGGCGACGTTGCGGAAGTCTTCGAGCGCCCGGGGCGAGGTGCGGGAGTCGGAGAGGGTGAACTGGGTCACGACCTTGCCCTGGATCGACCCCATCCGGTTGACCTTGTAGTCGCGGATCGACGACGCGAACCGTGCGATATGGGCGCCGTCGAGGAGCGCCTCGGCGTCTCCGAGTTCTGCGGGGACTCGGGTGTCGACTTTGTTGATCACGACGCGGTAGGGCACGCCCGAGGGGATCACGATCGTGTTGATCGTTTCGATGAGTGGCCCGAAGGAGAGCGGCGCCGGCTCCGTTGGGATGATGGCGAAGTCGGATTCTTTGAGCACGGTGGCGAGCACGTCGTGGCCGACGAGCGAACCGGGGGTGTCGACGATCACCACGTCGTAGGGGGCCTGGCGGAGGCGGGCGAGGTTGGCCGGGTCGGTGTCGTCGGCGACGTCGAAGGGGAGGCTGTCCCCTGCCCGGTCTGCCCACCATGCCGACGACTTCTGCGGGTCGACGTCGACCACGAGCACGCGGAAGTGCAGTGAGAGCACGGCGGCGAGGTTCATGACGAGGGTGGTCTTGCCGACCCCGCCCTTCTGATTGCAGATGGTGACGATGTACATGGCCTCATTCAATCTGTAAGTCTGTAAGTTCGGGAGTCTGTAAGTTCGGGAGTCTGTAAGTCTGGTACTTACAAAGTACCAGACTCTGTAAGTTCGGCAGTCTGTTACTTACAGAGTTTGGAAGTTCGGCAGTCTGTGAGTCTGTGAGTTCGGGACTCTGTAAGTTCGTAAGTTACAGAGTACCAGACTTCGGAAGTCTGTAAGTCGTGGCCGAACTCTGTTACTCTGTAAGTACCGGAGTCTCTAACTTACAGACTCCGGTACGGGGATCGCGTTCTCCGTGGCGCGACCCTCGTTCCGGCCCTTCGGGTCGACGGAGTGCTGAAAGTCGCTCAGACGGGCTGCTAGGGCCGTTTCCGGCCCGGTTCAGACGGGGGAGCGCGAGGGGGTCGCCCCTCGCCGCCCGCGCAGCGGGTAGGGTGCAGTACTGAGGGTGTCCCGGCTTACTTCGTCTCTGCCGGGGCACCCTCAGTGCGTGCGGTGCTGCTATTCGTCGTCAGCGTCGTCGTTCTCGGTAACGGTGATGCCGGTGAGGATGCGGTGTGCGGTGTCGATCACGCGTGCACCGGCTTCGCGCAACAGGGCCAGGTCGCCGCGCGTCCAGGTGGCGATGTAGCCGATGCTGTTCGCGCTGGTGTCGTGGCCGAGGGAGCCGGCGACGACATACGCGACGGATTCTGCTTCGGCTTCATAGAGCCCTTGATGCTGGTGGTACTCCTGCATGTCGACGGGGAGCAGGCCGTGCGCGGCCTCGTGGAGGATGGTGAGCGCGGCGTGCGCGGGTTCAAGTGTCGCCTCGATGCGCATGATCTGTGCTTTGGAGTCGGTGTGCCCGTCTTCGCCGGAGAGCGTGGTCTGTTCGATCGTCCACCCTTCTTCGGTGAGCCACTCGGCGGTCGCCTCGTAGATCCCGGCGGTGTCGCCTCCGCGCAGCCGGGGGGCGATGTCGGGGATCTCTACGGCGCCGGGCAGGGGGTCGGTCTGGCTGATGTCGAAGACGCGGCGCTTGGGCCAGTACACCTGTACCTTCTCCTCGCCGCTCTCGTCGTCGGGCTCGAGCTTTTTGACCTGGCGACCGATGATGGCGATGTGCTTCTCGCCTTTGCGCACCTGCCGTCCGAGCCGCTGCCAGGTGCGGTAACCGGCGACGCGCGTGGCGTGCGGGCACTGGGCGTTGATGAGCAGCAGGTTGTTGAGGCTGTACCGGCGGAACATCTTGGCGAGCCGGAGCACGTTCGCCCAGGTATCGCTGTCGGCGAGCTGTGCGACCTGCTCGGCAATCACTTCGTGCAGCTGCTCGAGCTCGGCGCGACGTTCGATGGGGCTCTTGCGGGTCTTGATCTTGGACATGATGTCTCCCTCGTCATTTATTCCGGGCTTTCCGGCACTGAGATTCGTGAGGGAGCGGGAGCCGCGGGAGTGCCCGGCGGGAGCGGTTGCTAAGCGGAGGCCGCAGGCTCGGAGTCTGCAAATAGCGAGCGCCGGGCACGGTGAGCGGCGACGCGACCTACGATCGAGAGCCGGACAGCCAGGAGGGAAAGAGGGAAAGGGGAGTCGGCCGCCAGGCCGGGCCGTAGGTGTCGGGGGAGCGCGAGGGGATCGCCCCTCGCCGCCCGAGGCCGCGCTCGGCGCGGTTGAGATGGGGGAGTGCCAGCTCGTGCTGGCTCCGCTGCGCCCGGGCCGAGGGGCACCGGCCTACTTCGTCTAGGCCGGTGCCCGGTTCGGTTACGCCGCGGTCACCTCCTCAGCAGCGGCGGAGTCGGTGTCGGTCTGGTCGACCGGCTCTGCGCTGACCTCGCTCTGCGCGTCGGTGGGGTCGGGGTCAGGGTCGACGCCGACGACGATCTGTTCGACCTCGGAGAGCGGGTAGCCCCATGCGGCGATCTGGGCGAAGTAGTGCTCAGCTGCGGCGTCGGGGTAGCGCCACGTCTCCTTGCTGGTGGTGGATTCCATGCTCGCGAGCACCATCGCGAGGGCGGCGTGACCGGCCTTGCGGGGCTGCTCTTCTGCGAGCGTGGTGAGCGGGTCGGCTTCGGAATATCCCGCTGGCTGGGGGAGTCCGAGGAACTCGCTGGCGAGGCGGTGCGCCTGGGGGAGGGCGTCGCCGATCTTCCGGCGATACCGGGTGAGCATCGTCGCGATGAAGAGCGTCGCCTCCTTGGGGAGCGTCTTGCGCCCGAGGAAGCTGGTGAGCCACTCGCGGCGCACGGCTTCGGCGCTGATCCAGGCCTTGTTGTTGGCGATCAGCTGCCTGCGTTCGGCCTTCTGCTCGTCGGTCATGGGGCCGCTGGCGGCACCGTTCTGCGGGCGCTTCTTGAAGCCGTGGGGCTTCGGGTCGTCGAGGTAGTAGAGCGTTTCCACTTCCCCGTCGACGTAGACCCTGACGTGCGCGGCGGCACCGGGCAGGCCGGTGATCTGCTCGACGGTGACCGGTTCGCCGGTGTTCTTGTCGATCAGCTCGCTGAGCGCGACCGGGGTCTTGTCGTAGTAGCCCGGTGTCCGGTCGAGGATGGTGAAGCCCTGGGCCTGGGCTTCGGCCTCGGCCTGCTCTCGCACCGCGCGGCGCTGGCGGTCGTCGCGCTGGCGCTGCACCTCGTGGGGGAACTGCTCGGGGGAGTGCTCGGCGCAGTCCACGAGCCGCTTGACGGCCTCCTTGTCGCCCTCGAACTCGAGGATGATCGCGGCCTGGTCGAGGGTGATCTCGTGCTTGGTGGCGATCTTCCCCGCGAACTCGTTGTCGGCGACGGCGATGCCCGCTTCGACGGTCGCGCGCTTCACGCCGGTCTTCTTGGCGATCTGCGGCACGGTGAGCCCCTCGAATGCGAGCTGCTGGAACACGGCGGCGCGCTCGGGCTCGGTGAGTCCGGTGCGGTGCTCGTTCTCCGCGAACTGGTCGAGGATGCGCTCGACGGTGGTGTCGTCGCCCTCGACGACGCGGGCGGGTACGAGGCGTCCGACCTGGCGTGCGGCGATGATGCGACGGAACCCCATCTTCGCGCTGTCCTTGCCGTCGCTGCGGCGGCACACGACGGGCACGAGCACACCGCGTTCGTCGATGCTCTGCACGAAGCTGCGTTCGAGCTTCTCCACGGTGCGCACGTTGTCGCCCAGGTCGATGTTGTTGGGGTCGAGCCACTCGAACGTGCCGAGGTCTTCAATGTCAGTCATGATGCTCTCCTTGTGATCAACTTTTTTGCTGCCCTTCCGGGCACGAAGATCGTGAGAGAGCGGAGGTGGCGCAGTGCCCGGTCGTGGAATACCGGACTGAACGGAGCGCAGCGGAGTGCGGGAGGATATGCCGCGAAAGCCGGGAACGGAGCCGCCGGAGCGAACTACGATCGGCAGTGCCGGAAGGTCAGCAAACGCGCCGGCGTAGTCGGCGATGGGCAGAGCGGCCGCGTGCGGCCTCCGTTTTCCTCCGCCGAGCCAGCTTCGCCCGAGCACTGGGAGGTGGATCTATGCTGGCGCGACGACGTCCAGTCCGTGCGCGCGGGCGGCCTCGGCGAGCCTGATGTCGTAGGTCAGGATCGCTGAGGCGTCGACGCTGAGCGCGCCGGCAAGGTGGAGTGCGTCGAGGCTGCGGAGGCCGGGCTGCGGGTAGAAGCCGGCGTCGCGGAACTGCTCTCGCGAGAGCGGTGTGAGTGTGACGCCGTCGAGCACGCTGGTGATGAGTACCTGGTCGATCTGGTGTCGCACACCGATACGCCGCAGTTCGGTCTCGAGGAGATCGCTCGAGACGATGATCGGCCGTGCATCGAGGTAGCTGCGCAGAGCGTCCGACTCACTCTCGTCGCTGATGAGTTTCACCGCCGCCGAGGTATCCAGGTACACCACCTGCGATGTCGCGCTCGTGGTGGTGTCGGTCACCAGCGATCCTCTCGCTCCTCGTCGAGGATCTCACTGACGGAGCGAGTGAGCTTCACCTTCGGGAGCGTCGACCAGCCACCGGTGCGGCGCGCATGGCGGGATACCGGGAAGGGCATCACCGGAGTCGCGGCTGGGGTGAGGTGCGCGACCACGACGCCGTGGTTCGTCACTTCCACCGCTTCGCCAGCGGCGACGCGACGGAGCACCTCGGCAGAGTTATTGCGAAGTTCGCGGTGCGTGATGGTGGCCATGGATTGAGTGTAGCACTTTCCGTAGCACGCTCTGCGGGCTGGTCGATTACGCGGCAGCAAGAGTCGCCCGTGGGCGGAGGATGCCTTCGCGGATGAGTTGTCGCGCTGTGGGGTGATCGAAGTCACCGCTGGTTCTTCGGGGGTACTTCGGGTAGTCGGGCCGATCGTTCTGGTCGAAGAGCGTCACCCCGGTGGGGGCGCGGCGTTTCCGCCGTCGCTTGTGGCGCTTGCGCATCCAGGTCAGCTCGGCGAGCCACCAGGCCCAGGTGCCTCGTTCGTCGTCGTAGCGCGCCTGGCGTTCCTCGAGGTAGCCGTCGACGCCGAGAGCGAAGGCGACGGCATCTCGTCGATCGTCGGTTGGCCGGCGCCAGCCGTCGGCCGTGAGCTCTGCGAGCCCGTACGCCGCGAGACGGCGGAGGGAGCGTCGGGTCTGGCGGAGGTTGACGCCGCTGGCTGCGGCGAGCTCTGCCGGGCTGCGCGGAGCGTCGGGGGAGAGGGAGGTGTAGAGACGTCCAGCCGTTCTTCCCAGAGATCCGGGTGCTGAGAATGTGTCGTGGGAAAGTTCCGTAAGTTCCGACGTGAGGTGGTTCAGCCACCATATGCGAGCGTCGGATCCGGGGGTGCGGGGCGGGCGCGTGACCGCTTGTGACCACTTAGAGTCCTCTGCGCCTGTGGAGAACCGTTTGGAGAGCCGGTAGCTGGCGCCGTGCACGCCTTCGGCGGGGTCGACCATGACGAGCCAGCCGCTCTCGGGGTCGTGCTCGTCGTAGCCGGTGCTGAGGGCGATGAGGGCGAGCCGGCAGGCTTCCCGTCCGTAGCCGGTGTCCTGCGCCAGGCGGCGCACGTCGACCTCGACGATGTCGCGGGCGGCCTGGACGAGGTAGAGGCAGACGGCGCGGAGCACAGCGCGCTGGCTGTAGCGGCCGCGCCGTGCGCGGGCGGCGCGGGAGGGGCCGTCGAGTCCCCAGAGGCCGGGCATGGTGTTCGCCTGGGCGTCGGCCGCGCGCACGGCAGCGGTGACGGCCTGGGCTCGGGCCTGGAACGCTTCGTCCTGCCCGTCGCCGGCGAGGGGGTTCGCGGCGACGTAGTAGACGGTGCGCTGCCAGTCGGCGGCGAGCCGCTTGTGCGCGGTGTCGTGGGGCACCGGTACGCGGCCGCCGGGCCCGGGGCGGGTGCGTGCGTGCTCGAGCGCGGGCGAGTGCTCGAGCAGCTGGGCGATCTCGGAGTACCGCCAGCGGGCGCGAGCGAGTCCGGCGAGCACGGTGGCTTGGGTGATGGAGGTGTCGTCGGCCGGGGGAGCGTCGAGCATGGCCCGGATGCGCGCACTCGGCTCTCGGCGCTTCCCAACGAGATAGGGGTGGCCGCCGTCATCGCGGGCCATGCCCCGGATGATGCTCACGGGGGCGGCGGGTTCGGAGGCGCCGGCGTCGACGAGGAAGGTGCGCAGCAGGGCGAGGTCGTCGACGGTCGTGGCCGCGCGGGTGAGGGCCTCGAGCGGGCCGCGTTCGATGGTGGAGGCGCCACCTGAGCGGTGCGGGGTGCCGGGTGGACGCACGCAGCCCGTGGCTGGGTTCGTGAGCGGGGACTTGTCGAGCGAGGGGAGGAGGCTGCCGGTGAGATCCGCGAGCTCGCGGATGAGCCGGGGATCGGTCGCCTCGGCGAGGGCGATCCAGACGTGGCGGCCACCGCTGGGGCCGGAGATCGTCACGAGGTGCTCGATGTTGAGCTCGTCGAGCCAGAGGGAGAGTCGACCGGCGTCGTAGGCGGCATTGCCCTTGCCGGCATCGAGGTCGAAGCAGAGGTAGCGGTAGCCGTCGAAGTCGGCCAGGTACATCGCCCAGGGGCCGGCGGGCTGCGGCCCGTCGAGTTCGGCCGAGGAGCCATAGAGGTTGCTCCATCCGCCCTCGAGATCCTCGGCGAGGGCGACACGCACGGTGTCTCTGGGGCTCAGGGCACGCGTGAGCGCCCACCCGTCGAGATCGGGTTGTGACACGATTGCGGGAAAATCACCCGCAAAATGGGTTCGCTTGACATCGCTTTGCGCTATTATCAAGGCATCCTTTCGGATCCTGCCAAGGCAAGGAAAGACCCTCCGGTCTCTCCGGCTTCGGTGTGGTTCAGCTCGAGTCGTGAGATTGGCGTCCAGGGACAAGAGCTAAGACTTCGGGGAGGCCGCCTTCGGGCGGCCTTCTTCTTTTATGCGGCTGGGATAGGCAGCTCCTCCTGTTGGGGACGGGGGCTGTCGACGAGCGGCAGCTGGCCGTTCTCCTCGACGAGTTGGTGGATGAGTGCCTCCATGTAGTAGGCGACAGACACTCCGCTGTTAGCTGCGGCGTCCTGTACGGCTTCTCGCACATCGGGTGCGACACGGCCCTGCAGGAGCACAGTGGGTGACCCTTGATTGCGACGTGTACGAACTCTGGTTGCGCTCATGTCATGATCGTGGCGCAATGTATGCATACATTAGGGAGATGGCGCGGCGTGTCGCCTACTGCGCCGTCAAAGCGGCCGTACTCGGCCGCACGAACCTAGCTCTGGCGCTGGTTCGAGGTGCGCGCGAGCGTCTCGCGCAGTTCGGTCTTGTAGGCGACCCAGCGCCCGTTGACGCGGTAGCCGGGGATCTCGCCGTCTTCGAGCCAGGCGCGGATGGTCTGCTTCGTCTTGCCGAAGAGGAGCATGAGGTCGCGCATGCGCAGCTCGTCGGGGAAGGCGGCGAGGGGGTCGTCGTCGATGACCTGGTCGGTGGGGATGTTGCGGCGCGCGGCGAGCCAGGCGCGGATCTCGCATTTGTAGACGATCCACGAGCGGCCGATGTAGTGACCCGGGATGGTGCCGCTCTGCAGGTGCCGGTGGATCGTGGCCTCATGCACACGGAACAGCGGGGCCAGTTCGCGTACCGGCAGGGGGTCTGAGAGCGCTTCCCAGTACTCGGTGTCGGTCATCGCGGTGATCCAGGCATCGTCGTCAAGGCAGCCTGCGAACGAGAGGCTGGGGTGACGGGCATGTTTAGGATTATCCCAAACTCGGCGCAGTCGCCAGGGAAAAAGTTTCATGGTGTCGATATTTGGTTGAACGTCACAGTGGCTCGGACGATGGGGCCGAACTGGATCGTGTCGCCGTTGGCGACTTCGACGGGGTCGCCCGGTCGCAGCTCCACCGTGCCGCTGAGTGGGTACAGGGTAGTTCCGTTGCCTGAGTCTCGGTCGATAATCCACAACTTCCCGCCGTTCCATGCGAGCTCGGCGTGGAGGCGCGACATGGTCTTGCTCGGGTCGGCCACGGCGATGCGTTGCAGGGCCGTGTCGTCGGGAGCGGAGTCGGCTTCGGGTTCTCGGCCGATGATCGCGCGTTCGGCGACGATCGCGACGTCGCCGGTGGTGAATCGGATTGTCGCGGTCAGGCTCGAGGAGGGTGGCCTCATGGGGGCGGATGGCGTAAGCGAGGGCTGTGCCGGTGCCGGCATGCACGCAAGGGTGGCGATCGGCTCGGTGGCTGGTGCGCGACGCCGCCGCTTCCGAGCGGGGGTCTGTTCGAGGGATTCGACGGTGCCGTCGGCGAAGACGACGAGCTCCCAGCGGCCGTCGGGGTCGACGGTGAGCATGCGCACGCCGCGGCCGAGGCGTGCGGCGATCGCTGCGGCGTAGGCGATGATCGCTTCTCGCGTGTCCGCGATCGACCCGGCGGGATAGTCGCGATGGTCGCCGGCGGCGGTGACGTGCGCCGAGCCGTCGACGGCGAGTGTGGCGGTGACGACGGGATAGGCGGGGATCTTCGCGCTCATTGGTATGTCCTTCTGCAGGTGTCGGCGGGGCAGAGCTCGACGCCGAACAGCTTGTAGAAAGCTTCGGGATCCACGTATCCCGGCGGGCCGCCGATGGTCTCGGAGCGGGGCAGCGCCGCCACTTGCGCGTTGGTGGTGCCGGTCGGCTCGACGCTGAGATGGAGGTGGCAACCGGTCGAGGGGCCGTTGGTGCCGACGAGGGCGATGTTCTGCCCGGTGGTGACGGTGTCGCCGACGGCGACGAACATGTCCTCGGGGTACATGTGCAAGTAGGAGATGGTGTAGCCGTCGGGGTGCTTGATCGAGATCTGATAGCCGGAGGCGTAGGTGACGGTGCCGTTGGTGATCGCGTAGATGGGGTCGTCGCAGGGGTTGGGCCAGTGCTGCATGTCGATGGCCATGTGCCAGTCCCCGGCGCCTTCGATGACGAAGCCGCGCCAGCCGTAGCCGCTGGTGAGCTGGTACATGGGGTCGGTGGTGAGCGGGAACACGAGCGGCCCGCTTTGGCAGGAGCCGGGGGTGCCGCCGCCGGAGAGCGCGTCGACGATTTCGACGGCTGCGGGGTAGTACTTCTCGTAGTGGTAGGGGTCGGCGTTGCGCTGCACGCGGTGCGCGGCGATCGTGGGTTCGAGCGTCTGCCAGTCGGCCACCGCGATGAGTGCGTTGAAGAACAGGGTCGCGCTGGCGGTGGGATCCATGCGTTCTTCGAGGCTGCCCCAGTTGTCGCGCTGCTGGAACAGACCGCGACTGTCGGGCCCCGCCTGATCGCCGTAGTCGAGTACTTGCAGGCTTGATTCGCCCATCGCTGTCATCACACCGAGTATCTGGGCGTCTCGCTGCAGCCCGAGCGCGGTGGCGGCGTTCATGATGTGGGCGGCGTTGCGGAGTTGCTCACCGGAGTAGCCGGCGACGGGGCCTTCGGGCACCTGGTCGACGTCGACGGCGACGCCCGGGCCGCAGGCGGCTTGCGCGCTTGGGCCGAAGAGCAAGAGCATCATGGCGAGGAGGCCGCCGACCACCAGCAGGGGGATGGCGACGACCGCAGCTACTCCCGTTCCTTTTGCTGGCATGCTCACCCCTCGGCTGGCCGGATCCGTTCTGCGAGCCACGGCGAGCTCGAGTCGGGGCGGGTCATGGTGATGTTGTAGGGGCCGGCGTCGGTCGGGATGCGGACGATGAGCGATACTTCGGTACTGCCCTCGAGGATCTCGCCGGGGCCGGTGACGGCGCTGACCGGGATCAGGGCCGGATCGGTGCCTTCGTGCGCATAGGCTCCTTGCTGGCTAAGCAGAGGGAGCATGGCGTTCCACCATTCTTCGGCGCTGAGCTCGGGCTGCGCGAAGGTGGTCATGACGGTCGTCGCGGCCGCGATCGCGTCGTTCTGGCTCTGCTCCTCCGCCTCGGGCGGGGTGACGATCTCGGCGTCGTCGAGCGGCTGCTCGGGGTCGGTGGGCGGTGAGCTCTCACTCGGTGCTGTCGGGCTCGGCTCTGACGGGGTCTCCGGGGCGCAGCCGAGGAGGAGCACAGCGAGCAGCATGATCGCTGCAGCGCCGGCCGTCGGGGGAATCCGGTGCGTCATTTCGCCCTCCTTCACGCTCCAACCCAGCAAGCGTTCGCCGGGATCATCAGATCAACTTTGATCCGAAAAAGTGCGATTTTGCCCGTAAAAGGTATGATAGGCCGCACGATCCGAGTTCATCTACCGCTTTTTCCAGGGTAGGAAGGCGGGACGTCGGATGAACTCCCGATCACCAGTGATGCTGAGAGGGGTGGAACCCGTGTCGGAAACGAATCCGTGGGTGAGGTCGACGGGCGAGGCTGCGCCAGCCCCGGTCGCCGTGGCGCCGCAGGCGACAGGCCCGGTCACGGTCACGGCGCCGCATGCGGGCGTTCCGGCACCTGCTCCGGGGGAGCGCCTGCCGCAGCGCCCGACGTCGTCGACGGCGACGCTGTGGTGGTTGGGCGTCCACGGGGGAGCGGGGGAGACATCGCTCGCGCGACTGGCGGTGGGTACGCAGGCCGCCGGGCACGCCTGGCCGATGTCGACCATGCCCGGGATCCCGAGCCGGGTCGTGCTCGTAGCGCGCACCCACTACGCAGGTCTCATGGCCGCGCAGCAGGCGGCCCGTGAATGGGCGTCTGGCTCGCTGGGTGATGCGGTCAGGCTCGACGGGCTGCTCTTGGTGCCGGATCAACCCGGCCGCCTGCCAAAACCGCTTCGACAGCTCGCGCAGCTGGTCTCCGGCGGGGTGCCGCGCAGCTGGACTGCGCCGTGGGTGGATGCGTGGCGATTCGGCCCGATTGATCTCTCCGTCGAGCTTCCTCGAGGGCTCAGCGCCCTGTTTTCCGATCTCTCTCTACTCCCGTCTGTTTCGCGTACCTGAAAGGCGCACACCATGTCATTACTCGCACAGATACTCGGCCTCGTGGCCGTACTGCCCCTGGCGATCCCTGATCCCAGCCCGATCACGCCGCCCGGTTTCGAGGCGCCGGTGGGCCTCATCATCGGCATGCTGCGCTGGGGCGGCCTGGCCCTCGCAGTGGCGGGCATCATCATCGTCGGTGCCCGCCTGACGATCAACATTCGCCGCGGCGAAGCTGCGCACGAGATCGGCATGCTGGGGGCGATCGGCCTCGGCATCATGCTCATCGGCGGCGCTGCTGCGCTGGTGGGCTTCATCTCGGGCGCCTGAGCGAGAGGGACGATCATGAGCACGGATGATTCCGGTACGAGCAGCCCCTTCGCTAAGCGCGGCTTCATTGCTGCCGCCGCTGTCGTCGGCGTGATCGTGGCGCTGGGGCTCTTCGTGCTGGTGATGAACCTGGTGTCGCCGCCGTCGACAGCCCCGGAACCGGAGCCGGAGCCCAAGCCGACGACGACCAGCCCGGTGCAGTCGGGGGACGATGCGAGCGTGTGCGGGCTCGAGGGCTTCGAGACGGAGAGCTCCCTTGAGCAGGCGCCCGACGTCGAGTGGGAGCTCGTCGGGACGGTAGCCGTGCCGGTCGACTCGACCGTTGGGCCGGGTGTGGTGGACGACGATGGATTCCGTTCGTGCTTTGCGCACACGGCAGAGGGAGCGTTGTACTCAGCAATCAACTACGTTGCCCTCAGCAGCGACCCGAGACTCCAACCGAAGATCTGGCAGCTCTTCGAGGAGGGGCCAGTACGAGACAACGCCAAGGAAGAGTCCGAATCGGGTTCAGGAATGCCGTCCTCAGCGCGTCTCCAAGTCGCTGGGTTCAAGATCATGAGCTACACCGGTGAACGCGCCGTGATCGACGTGGCATGGCAGGTGTCATCACCTGCGAGCGGGATCATGAGCATGCCGGTTGAGCTCGTCTGGGAAGAGGGAGACTGGTACCTCGCAACAACTGACACCGGCCTGCCCTATGCTCCGAGCCAGATCGAGAATCTCGGCGGATACATCCCTTGGTCGGGAGCATGAGCAATGAGCGACTGCGAGAACCCTCTCTACGCGATTACGAATCCGGCAGAGTGTGTCAGCGAGGGAATCGGCAATGTCATATCTGTCGCTGCGAACGACACCTTGCAAGAGCTCACGAATCGGGCACTTGAGAGCTTCGGAGCTGCAGTCGCGAGTGTGGGAACGATCTGGGTGCAGCTCCCTACGCCGATATTGACTTCGGGTAGCGGTTCGGCTGGCGGCGGCACGCCGCCAGGGGCGTGGGGCCTCACCACCATCCTGGGATACATCCAGTACATCGGGTTGGCGTTGTGCGTGCTCTCGATAATCGGGATCGCGGCTCTCTTCATTTGGCGTGGCGCGATCGGCGCCGGCGGCGCCGCAGCGATCACCGGCAAACTCGGGATCGTACTCATCTCGGTTGCGCTGATCTCCGGGGCGTCGTCGCTCGTCGCATTCCTGCTGCCGACCTCGGCGCCGGGCGGCTCGGTCAGCGCGACCGGGTTCATGCAGAACTCCCTCTGGTATTTCGTCGGTGCTCTCGCGGTGATGTCGATCATCATCGGAGCGATTCGCATGGCGTGGGAGCAACGCGCACATCCGGGCAAAGAGCTGCTGCAGAGCATCCTGACCCTGATTGTGGTGGCAGGTGCTGGTCTCTCGATCATCACCATCGCGGCGATGGTGACGGATGCCTTCTCGATCTGGGTGCTGAACGAGTCGACCGGCTGCGATGTGACCGAGCAGGGCGAATCTAACTGCTTCGGAACGAATATCTATGCGATGATCGCGCTGACTGCGACCTCTCCGATCGGTACGCTCGCGGTGCTCATTCTCGCGGTGATCGCGTTTCTGATGACCATCGCGCAGGTCATTCTGATGGTGATTCGAGGCGGCCTGCTTGTGATCTTGGCCGGGGTACTGCCACTCACCGCGAGCTTCACGAACACTCAGATGGGGCGGCAGTGGTTCCAACGAGCGGTCGGATGGACGATCGCCTTTCTGCTCTACAAGCCAGCCGCCGCGCTGATCTACGCCGCCGCATTCCGACTCGTCGGCAGTGACGCCTTCGGCGCCGGCGGTTCGGGCCTGGTGTCGATCATCACCGGTATGGGCCTGATGCTGGTCGCGCTCTTCGCACTGCCCGCTCTGCTCCGTTTCGTCATGCCCATGACGGC
Source organism: Leucobacter sp. (assembly GCA_047973175.1). Classification (GTDB taxonomy): domain Bacteria; phylum Actinomycetota; class Actinomycetes; order Actinomycetales; family Microbacteriaceae; genus Leucobacter. The sequence continues at coordinate 29,466 of JBKEBN010000118.1, read as the reverse complement.
CGCAGTGATCGGTGGCGGGGCGGGAGGCTTCGCCATGGTGGGCATGGCGGGTGCGGCCGGTGTCGATGCGGCGACTGGTGCGATCTCGCGCACGAGTTCGTCGTCGCTGAACTCCTCCGCTGGCGGGCCGTCAGCGGTGGGGCAGTCCGGCTCCTCGGGCCCGTCGGGTTCGTCCGGCGGCACCGGGACTGCCGGTAAGACCGGCGGCTCGTCTGGTGGCGGCACGCCAGCGGGCGGTGGCGGCGGCGCGGGAGCCGGAGGCGGTGTGAGCAGTGGCAGCGCGGCCGGAACCAGCGGTGGGGCAGCCGGAGCCGGCGGCGGTGCTGTGGGAGGCGGCACGGGTGCTGCGGCAGGTGCGACCGGTGGAGGCACCGCCGCCACGGGCGCTGCGGCAGGTGCCGCTGGCACTGGTGTCGGGATCCCGCTGGCCGTCGGGATCATGGGCGCGCAGGCGGCGGGCAAGGCTGCTGGCGCGGCGAAGTCGGGGATCGAGAACGCTGCTGGCGATTCGAGCGGCGGCCCGACCGGGTCGCAGTAAGGAGACGAAGAGGTGACAACGCAGCTCGAGCAGCGCAAGCCGCGCAGCTATGGCAACTGGTCACGACCGAAATCGGCCGGCCTCCTGGGGCTCGGTATGTTCGGCACGATCGTGCTCCTGGCGAGCATGATCGTCGCCGTCATCCTCACGATCGCCGTGAATCTGCTCTGGGGCTTCGGCTTCATGGCGGCGGTGTCGTTCTTGCTCCTCCTGTCGGCGATTCGAGACAAGCACGGGCAGAGCGTCCTCGCCCGCATCACGAGAAGGATTGGCTGGATGAGAACACGCAGTAAGCGACATCACCTCTATCGCTCGGGGCCGCTCGGCCGAACCGAGTGGGGCACCATGCAGCTCCCGGGACTCGCAGCATCGTCGCGTTTATCTGAATGGCACGACTCGTACCACCGGCCGTTTGCGCTCATCCATTTCCCCTCCTCGGCCCACTACACCGTGGTGATCGTCACCGACCCCGACGGCTCCTCGCTCGTGGATATGGAACAGATCGACATCTGGGTATCCGAGTGGGGCATGTGGTTGGCGAATATCGCCGGCGAGCCGGGGCTCGAGGCGGCATCGGTGACGATCGAGACGGCACCCGATACCGGGCTTCGGCTGCGTCGTCAGGTGCAGGAACAGATGCAGGAGAATACATCGGAGTTCTCTCGTCGGCTGCTGCACAGCCTCGTCGAGGCCTATCCGTCGGGTTCAGCAGTGGTGCGTGCCTACATCGCTCTCACCTTCTCGGCCGCAACCCGATCCGGCGGCAGAAAGCGGAGCGCGGAAGAGATGGGACGAGAGCTCTCGTCCCGCATTCCGGGCCTCACGCAGAGTTTGGGCGCGACCGGCGCCGGGGCCGCGCGACCGCTGAGCGCGCAGGAGCTGTGCGAGGTGATTCGGATTGCCTACGATCCGGCTGCTGCGATCCTCATCGACGAGGCGAACGCTGCGGGGGAGCCACCGGAGATTCCGTGGACGGAGGTAGGCCCGGCCGCGCATCAAGCCGGGTGGGAGACGTACCGGCATGATTCGGCGTTGTCGGTGTCGTGGATGATGAGCACCGCACCTCGCGGGCATGTGCCCTCGAGCGTGCTGACGCGGCTCTTGGCGCCGCATCGAGACATCGCCCGGAAGCGGGTCACGCTCTTGTACCGCCCGATTGATCCCGGCCGGGCAGCTGCGATCGTCGATACGGATACTCGAGCGGCGAACTTCCTGCTGACGGCTTCTGACCGGCCGAGCGCCCACAACCTCGCGACGGCACGGGCGGCGCAGGCTACTGCCGAGGAGGAAGCGTCAGGCGCTGGGATGCTGAACTTCGGGATCATCGTCACGGCGACCGTGACGGATCTGAGCCGGGCAGCGGACGCTCGGGCGGCGCTGGACAATCTCTCTGCGACGGCCCGCTTGCGGCTGCGGCCGGTGTACGGCTCGCAGGATACTGCGTTCGCGGCCGCACTGCCGTTGGGCCTGGTGCTGCACAAGCACCTGCAGGTGCCATCTACGCTTCAGGAGCAGCTATGAGCTGGCGAAAGAAGAAGAAAACCGATCTGAGCCCGAGCAATGAGACGGGTGGCCGAATGCGGCGACCCGGGCCGCGCGGCTGGTGGAAAGCGGCGGCGGGACGAGCGAACGTCGTCGAGCCGGTGGTCGAGTATCGGGGCACAACGAAGCAGGTCTGCGGGCTCTGGCCGTTTCCGGTGGGGGCAGGCACTCCGGTCATCGGGGTGCCCTTGGGCCTGCATCTGGCGACCGGGGCCACGGTCTGCGCGGATCCGATCAGCTGGTTCCAGGGCGGGCTGATCTCGAACCCTTCGTGCTTCGTGCTGGCCTTGCCGGGCCTCGGCAAATCGACTGCGGTGCGCCGCATGACCGGTGCCGGCGAGGGCTTCGGGAACATCCCCCTGGTGCTGGGCGACCTCAAGCCTGACTACGTCGGGCTGATCCGGGCGCTCGACGGCCAGGTGATCGAGTTGGGTCGCGGTCGCGGGCACCTGAATGTGCTCGATCCAGGCGAGGCCTACGAAGCCGCCGAGCGGCTGCGGAAGGCCGGTAAGGAGAAGGAGCGGCAGCAGGTGCTCGCCGATGCGCACGGCCGTCGGCACACGATGGTGTCGGCGCTGCTCACGATTCTGCGCAAGGAGCCCCCGACCGACCGTGAGGAGTCGATTATCGACCGCGCGCTCAAGGTGCTCGATGAGCAGCATGAGGGCGTGCCGGTGCTCGGGGATCTCCTCAAGGTGATTCAGGACGCCCCGCAGGAAGTGCGCGATGTCGCGCTCGATCGGGGCAACCTTGACCGGTACAAGGAGATCACCGAGAACCTCGAAGCCTCGCTGATCAGCCTCACCTCCGGTGGACGGCTCGGCGAGACCTTCGCGCACCCGACCGATGTGCCGATGATGCGGGATCGTCCGGTGGTCTACGACGTCTCTTCGATCGACGACTCGGACACCGACTTGCAGGCGGCGATCCTGCTCGCATGCTGGTCGTCGGGCTTCGGGGCGGTGAACGTCTCGAACGCGCTCGCGGATGCGGGACTCGAGCCGCGCAGACATTACTTCGTCATCCTCGACGAGCTGTGGCGGGCGCTGCGGGCCGGTCGTGGCATGGTCGATCGTGTCGACGCCCTGACGAGACTGAACCGTGCACGCGGCGTAGGCCTCGCGATGATCTCCCACACGATGAGCGATCTGCTCGCCCTCCCAACGGAAGAGGAGCGGATGAAAGCCAGGGGCTTTGTCGAACGGGCCGGCATGCTGATCGCCGGGGGCTTGCCTGGTGCGGAAATGGAGATGCTGAACGCGGCGAAGCCCCTCTCGCGCGCCGAGCAGGAGATCCTCATCTCCTGGCAGGATCCTCCGGCATGGGATTCGTCCACCGGCACTGAGGCTGAGCCGCCGGGCCGCGGCCGTTTCCTCGTGAAGGTGGGCGGGCACCCGGGGATCCCGATCAAGATCGAGTTGCTCGAGATGGAACGCGAGGTGAACGACACCAACACGCTCTGGCATACGAATCTCGCGGCGGCTGAGGCGCCACCTGAGGAGCTGGTCGATACCGAAGTTGTGGCAGCGCCATGAGCGAGCCGAATCGCCGAGCCGAACCGGGGAGGTTCGATGCGACGACGATCCTCATCCTCGTCGTCGTGGGGGTCGTGGGGGTCGCGCTCCTCGTGGCGTGGGCGGCGTTCGCGCTCGGCTCACGGATCGACGATGTGAACCCCGAGCTGCCGGGCAACCCGTTCGACGTGCTGTTCGGGGTGCTGCGTGGCCGTTACACCTGGTCGACGGCGATCCTCGTGCTCCTGGTGGTGTTCTCCGTGGTGGTGCTGGTGCTCGCGATCCTGGTTGCCGTCCTGGTGCTGCGTGCCCGCAGGCGCCGGAGCCGTGCAGATCGGGCCGCGACGTATCTGGCGAAGGGTCACGATCTCGACGAGCTCGGCCGGCGTGGTGCGGAGCGCACCGCGCAGCGGCTCGGGGTGCAGGGCTCGCCGGGAATCCCGCTCGGGCGGTCGATCCCCGGCGGCCGGCCCCTGTTCGGGCTGTGGGAATACGTCATGATCGCGTTGGCTGGCCCTCGTGTCGGCAAGACGACGGCGCTCGTGATCCCGGCGATCCTCGAGGCGCCGGGGGCGGTGGTCACGACGTCGAACAAGCGCGACGTCGTGGACGCGACCAGGGATCCGCGCAGCGAGGTCGGAACGGTGTGGATCTTCGATCCGCAGGAGATTGCCCTCGAGCCACCGACCTGGTGGTGGAATCCCCTGAGCTATGTCGTCGACGATGTGCGGGCGTTCCGGCTGGCGGAGCATTTCGCCTCGTCCGCCCGCGCCGACGGCGCGGTGCAAGATGCGTACTTCGAACCTGCCGGCCGCGATCTGCTCGCGGGGATGCTGCTCGCGGCCGCCCTGCAGGAGCGGCCGATCACGCAGGTGTTCGAGTGGTTGAGCGAGCCGACGAATCAGGAGCCGGTCGACGTGCTGCGTCAGCATGGATACGACCTGATCGCCGCCGACGTCGAGGGCGTCATTATGGCACCGGAGAAGCAGCGGGGCGGCGTGTTCGGGACGAGCCGTCAGATGGCCTCGTGCTTGAAGATCCGTGCGATCGCGCAGTGGGTGACGCCGCAAGACGGCGACTCGGCAGCCGATTCGCGGCCGCAGCTCGATCCGCACGCCTTCGTGCGCAGCTGCGACACGCTCTACTCGCTCTCCCGTGAGGGGCAGGGCTCGGCCGGCGCGCTGGTGACCGCGCTCACGGCCGCCGTGGTGGAGGCGGCCGAAGAGCACGCGACGCGGCAGCCGGGCGGTCGTTTGGCGACCCCGATGCTCGTGGTGCTCGACGAAGCGGCGAACGTGTGCCGGTGGAGCACGCTGCCCGACCTCTACTCGCACTATGGCTCGCGCGGCATCGTCATCATCTCGCTGTTCCAGTCGTGGGCGCAGGGGCAGGTCGTGTTCGGGCGCGAGGGCATGCGCAAGCTGTGGAGCGCGTCGAACGTGAAACTCTACTTGGGCGGCATTACCGAGGCCGACTTCCTGCGCGAGTTGGCGGAGCTCATCGGCGACTACGACAAGGAAACGGCCTCGGTCTCCTACAACCGAGGGCTGCGGTCGACGAATCATCAGCTGCGACGGGAGCGCATCTTGGATGCCTCCGAACTCGCGGCGCTGCCCCGGGGACGCGCCGTGATGCTTGCCTCGGGCATGCGGGCAGTGCTGCTCGAGACGGTGCCGTGGATGCGTGGGGCGCACGCGGCTGCGGTTCGCGCGTCGATCGCCGCACACGATCCATCGGCAGGCGCCGCCGCGCGCGAGTTCCCGCCCGAGGTCAAAGCGGGGGAGGGGAAGGCATGAGCGGTGTCGCGGAGTGGGATGCCGAACCGGAGTCGGCGCCGCCCGATTCCGCTGCGCCAGCATCGGCTGCAGCGGCGGCCGAGCCGCAGCTCTACTACGGTTCGGTCGACGAGTTCGTGCGGGAAAAGCTCCGCTTTGTCTACCGGCGACGAGTGGCCCCGACCGGGCCCTACCGCTGGGCGGCCGAGTGGTGGCGCTCGCCCGAGGCGATCAGCCGCCTCGATGCGCTGTGGCGGGCGTGGGAGGCGCTGCGACTCGAGCCGTCGTTCGGCATGAGCGTGTGGTGGCGAGATCATGCCGATCATCACATGGCGATGCTGCTTTCACCGGAGGGGCCGTTCTCGGAGTCGCGCGATCGGAACGAGCCAGGTGAGCCGCTGCCCTACGCCGCACCGCCGGAGGGAATGTTCTTCGACGTGCGCGAGCAGGTGCTCACCTAGAAGTAGACGCCGCGGTCGCTCATGAAGCCGCGCGGGTTCACCCGGTACGAGGTGGTGGGCCAGGTTTCGAAGTGGAGGTGGGGGCCGGTCGACCAGCCTGTCGTGCCGACGTAGCCGATCTGCTGCCCGCGTTCGACCCATTGGCCGCAGGTGACGGTGAGGCCGCCGTAGGGCTGGTGGGGGTAGCGGGTCATCGAGCCGTCGGGGTGGGTGATGTCGACGGTGTTGCCGTAGTTGCTGAACTCGTAGCAGGCGGTGACGGTGCCTGCGGCGGCGGCATAGATCGGCGTCCATTCCGGGGCGGCGAGGTCGATGCCGCCGTGATTTCTGGCCCCGCCGAACTCGTCGGTGACCCAGTAGCTGCTGGCGAGGGGGTGCCCCCAGCCGGAGTTCCCCACGGGCGGGCTCCCGCCGCCTGGGGATCCTCCGCCGCCGTTCTGTCGCCGGGCCTCTTCTTCCTGCCGCAGGCGCTCTTCATAGCCCTCGACGGTTGCTGCGGTGGTGTCCTTGAGCGCGGCAAGCTGCGCATCGAGGGTGGCCTTCTGGGAGGCCTGTTCGCGTTCGCGCTCGGCCGCAGTGACGGCGGCGACGGCAGCGGCTTCTTTGCGTGCTGCCGCGTCCTCGGCGAGCTGTTCGCGCTTCTGGGACACGGTGTCTGCCTGATCGCCGAGCGATCTTGCGTCGTTCGCCGTGCGGGTCGCGTTCTCGGCGATCTTCGCGCTGCGCTCGGTAGCTTTCTCCATGATGGCGAGCCGCTCGAGCAGTTCGTCCGAGGTGGAGGCGTCGCTCTCGAGGAACATCTCGGTGCTGCGATCCACGCCGCCGGATCGGTACATCAGGCCGACGATCGAACCAGCTTCGTCTTCGGCGAGCTCGGCTTCGGCGGCGCTCTCCTCGAGCCTGATGTTGAGCTCGTCGAGCCGGGCGTTGGCCTTGAGGAGTTCCTCTTCGGCGAGGGCGTAGGCGTCGATCGCGGCCTTCGACTCCTGACGGGTCGTTTCGACCTCGACCGCGAGCTGTTCGAGGAGGGTCTCGATCTCCGTAATCTGCTGCGCGGTGGCGGCTTCATCGTTCTTCGCCCGCTGGACGTCGTCCCATGTTGGGAGGCTCTCGTCGACGGCCGCTTGAGCTGCGGGCACTGGCAGCAGCGGCCCGGCGGCCACGACGATGCCTGCAAGGGCGATCGCGGCGATGAGCGCGCGTCGGGCACGCGCCGGCGAAGCCGGTGAGGGCCGATGCAGCGCTGCTCGTGAGTTCCGTTTCATGGTGCTGCTCGCAGACGTGCGTCCGGCTAGTTCTTGTTCGCTTCGATGAAGGGCAGCGGATCCACGGCGACGTCGTCCTTGCGGATGATGAGGTGGAGGTGGTCGCCGAAGGAGAGCCCGGTGTTCCCCACGCGACCGGCTTCGTCTCCGATTTCGATGAGGTCGCCCGCCTGGTAGGAGTTGGAGCCGTCCTGCATGTGGCAGTACCGGCTGACGACGTTCTGCCCGTTGATGCGGTGTTGCACGGTGAGCGAGAAGCCGCACCAGCCGTCGGCGGCCCAGCCTGCCTCGGTGACGATGCCGCTGGCGATCGCGCGGACGGGGGTGCCGCCGGCGGGGGCCATGTCCTGCGCCTCGTGGAACCCTGCGACGGGTGCCGAACGGTATCCGAAGCCGTCGGTGAGGGGTACCTCGGAGTCGAAGGGGTAGCGGGCCTTCGAGTTCGGCAGGAACGATGCGTCGAGCACCTGGCCGTTGCTGCCGATCACGGGGATCAGCTCTTCCGCAGGCGATGGGGCGAGTGCTGCGGCCATCGACGCTTCGAACTCGCTGGTGTCACCGCCGACTCGGAGGGCCTGCGCCTGCGCGCCCATGTCGTCTGCGGACAGGAGCGTGCTGGCGGCGGGGGCGACGGTGCCGGCGACGAGGCCGCCAGCGAAGAGGAGCGAGAAGGCACCGGCGACGGCTTTGCGAACAAGCCCGCGACGTGCGCTCGTGCGGCGGGCGGCTTCCGGCTCGGCCGCCTGCTGCGGGGTGCTCAGCGGAATGTGCAGCCGTTCGGTGCGTCCCGTGAGGGGCGAGGTGAGAAGCGGTTCGGGGGCGCGGCGCGGCATCTCCTCGGGGCGTTCCTCTCGCAGGGCACGGCGAGGCGGGTAGTGCGTGGGCTGCTCCTCGGTCGACGATGCGGCGAGCCGGAGCTCTCGTCGTGTCGGGAACGCGGTGCGCTGCTCGGCGGGGCTCACCAAGCGCCCTCCGCCTCGATGGTCGCCGAGACGTCGGCGCGACTGCAGGGGAGGGGAGGGAAGGTGCCGGCGGCGTGGGGGGAACGTGCCGTGCGGCGATCGTGCGTGTTCAACGGGTGGTGTCCTACAAAACTCTTGGCTACAGCTGGGCGTTGGTGGCACGGGAACAGCGTGAATCGCGGCATGAGCGCTCGTGGAGTGCTCGAGCATCGCGCGAGCGTGGCACTGAGGTGCGCGCGCCGCGCGGGGTTCCCGTTGCGGCGCGGTTCAGGTGCGGCTGATGACCGAGAGTTCTATCGGAGAGCGTTGCGTGGCAGGGATGGCCGCGCGCGGTTGGATCAGCCCAGGCGCCCGGGCGATGTTCAAGGTGAGGGTGCGCAGGCGATGTGGGAGCACGAGGAGTGCGAGGGTCGCCAGCATCGCCAGGAAGCAGAGCGTCATCCAGTCAAGATGTTGGGGTTGGCCGGAGTTCTCCGTCACCGGCGCCGCTGCGCTGGGGTCTGCCGAGGTTTCGGCCTCGGTGACGATGCTCGCGATCTCCGTCACGACCGGCGCGGAGCTACCTGCGGGCGTGCTTTCTGCGGCGGACTGTAGGTGGATGGTGACCATGCTGAGCACGATCAGCAGCAGGGCGCCGATGACCGTGAAGAGGGTACGCCGAGGCCCTGCAGCGTGCTGCAGGCTGCGCGCGTATGCCCGGGCCGTCTTCTCCACAATGTAACAGTTTAGCAACGAATCTATGCGTATGCCCAGTGAATGCACTGAGGCACTTAGGGGACACACGCTGCTGTCGACGTGACGACGTGCCCGTCGCATCGGTCGATCGCGTCCGACGAGAGTTCGAGCCGAGGGCGAGGCTAAACTGAGGTGATGCCGTATCTGATCCTGATATTGCTGGCGATTCCGGTCGTCGTGTTCGTGCTGCGGCTGGTCTTCGGGCTCATTACCGCGCCGGTGGCGACGATGGCTCGGCTGGTCGGCTGGATCCTCAATCTGGTTGGCGTGCTCGCGCTCATCCTGGCAGTGGTCGGCGCCGTGGCATGGGTCGGCGGTGATGACATGGCGCTGCTCACGATTGGACTCGCGGCGATCTCGGTGGTCGCATTCGTGCTGTCTGCGTGGGTGGCCCGAGCGCGTCGACGTGCGGCTATTCGACGCGATCTGGCTGACCAGGCGGCTGCTGCGCGGCAGTTCGAACGACGGCTCCGATAGGCCGCTTCTCACCCCCTCTCGGATTCCGCCGATAACCTTCGTTATGTCAGTTCAAGGAGATCGGCCCTTGTCTCGGGTGTCCTCCCCCGCGACGTTTCGAGCTGTGCGATGGGTCGGGGCGGACGATGGTGAGGCGGGCGCCGACCGAGGGTTATCCGGTCGGCGCCCGCCCCGTAGGTGGCGCGGTGGTCAGCTCTCGTCCACGTCGGTGTCGACCCACTGCTTGCTGCCGGTGCGCACTTTGCGGCCGGAGCGGTAGGTGGCTCGCTCTGCCCAGTGCCCGTCGTGGAATCCTTCTTCCTCGACGTCGACGTCGTAGCCGGGCATGAGTCGGGACAGGACGCGGGCGAGGGTGTCGAGCCGCTCGATCTGGTACTTGTGGCCGTAATCGGCCAAGTAGACATGCCCGAGGAACTTGTCGCTGCGGCATTCGACGCCGATCTCTGGGCCGAAAAACTCGTACCGCTCGGCCAGCTCCTCGAGCCACCGTGCGATTCGCTCGGCTTCGTCCTCGTCGAGGGGAACGTGGTCGACCGCGATCATCGTGTCCATGCTCATCGTCCCGCCGCCTCTGCCTCGGCGTCGTGCGCGGCCTGCAACTCGGGTACGGTCGACACGAGGGGGTTGACCGATTCCCACTGCTGCGGTTCGGGCCGGAACTGGCCGAGCTCGATGCGGGGCCTCCCGTCGACGGTGTAGAAGAACAGCGAACCGTACTCCTGGCCGTCGAGGTAGAGGTAGAGGTTGCCCCCGTAGGCGGCCAGGTCGCCGTCGTCATAGAAGCCGTGGCCCTCGGTGTCGCTGGATTCGCCGAGGTCGATGTCGATCTGGCGGTGCCCGAGTTCGATGGTGAGTTTCATGGTCGGTGCCTTTCTGTGAGCGGACGGTCGGGGAACACGCCGTGTGCCTGCTCCTCCTCATCGCCCATTGCCTTCCGGCACCTGCCGCTGGATGGGTGCGGGAGCGGCTGGTCAAGGCCGGCAGAGCGCACAAGTTCTTGGCCGCAGCAGAGCGTCAGCGGGCGGCCGAGAAGTTTTCGCGTGCCTTGACGAGCGGCTCACGCGCCCGCACAATCCAGACCCGGAAGGCAACGGCGTAGCCGATGCCATAGCTGCACGAATGTGCTTGCGGGGTCGTCTGCGCACCTGCTGAGGGTGCGCGCGACGCCTCGAGGTGCACGTCGGCTCAGGCGTTCACGACGCAATGCCGTCCCGCGTCTCGACGGTGCGGGGGTGCTGAGCGCGTGATGGTGACGTCGCGCAGTTCTGCACCGCGCAGAGGCTACTCCTCGGCGCCGCGGTCGGGGATGTCGCGGAGCCGCGTCTTCCCCACTCGTTCGACGAGCTCGTGCAGCTGCTCGTTGCGCTGCGCTTGCCGTTTCTCTTCCAGCTTCTTCGTCCGGCTTCGCAACGTCGTGAGCTGCTGGTTGATGTCGTCCATGGGCGCCTGCCCGCGTTGCAGCGCTGCGGCAAGCTCGAAGGCGAGGCCGAGCATCGAGTACGCATATTTCAGGCGCGAGGCACGGAGGATCTTGGGCACATCGTCGAGGCCGGCCAACCCTGCGAAGTCCATGATGGCGTCGGCGACGTCCAGTAGATCGGCCCGACCGGTGTCGTTGCGGACTTTGGCGATCAGTTCGCGCAGCTCGAGATCCCGCTGCAACTTCCAATGCTCGGTGAAGTGCTGGGCGAACTCCTTGTCGTTGAAGGTCTCCGAATCCACGCGCACCTGCTGCTGCTCCGTCAGGATCAGGGTCACGATCTCGCCTCCGACGGCCGAGTCAGCGTCCTGCAGGGCGCGCTCGATGGTTTCGGCTCGCACCTGGTCTTCGCGCTGCAGGCGGTCGTGCTCGCGCCGATCCTCGATCTCTGCTCGTGCGCTCTCGGCTGCGATGCGGCGCTTGTCTGCTCGTGCGTTGTAGATGGTCGTGATGAGCACGCCCGCGATCGTGAAGAGGCCGGTGCAGATGGTCGCCACCACTGCATCCCAGGGTTCCAGCGCCTCGAGAAGCGCCTTGATTCGTTCCATGCTCACACCCTATGGGAGCCCTAGCACCTACCGGCTCGTCACCGGCACGGAGCACTTAGAGTTGCAGCGCGGCGCCGCCGGGGAGTACGCGCCTGACGACGTCAGAGAGGGTGACGACGCCGGCGAACTCGCCCCCTCGTGACACCACGGCGAACTGCTCGTGGCTGTTGCGCATCGTCGTCACCGCCTCGTAGACCCGAGTGTCGATGTCGAGGACGAGAGGTTCGCGCATCAGCTGCGACACCGGGCGATCGGCGGGCTCGAGCAGCACGTCGCGAACGTGGAGCACGCCAGGGAGCCGTCCATCGCGCTCGACGAGGATGCGCAGGTGCCCCGATGCGGCGGCGCGCTGCCGGAGTTCCTCGACGCGCGCACGCTCTGGGACGGCTGCTGGCGGGTTCGTTCCCTGCGGGATGAGATCACCGACCTTGAGCCCCTCGAGGTCGAAGATGTGCCCGAGTTGCGCCCGGAAGGTGTCGTCGAGCGTGCCGACCGCAGCGGAGTGCTCGACGAGCTGCCGCAGCGCGGCCGGATCTTGTCCGCCGACCGCGCGAGACTCGGCGGGCGTGTGTCCCGACGCTGCGACCAGGCGGTTGGCGATGCGGTTCACCCAGAGCAGCAAGGGGCGTAGGCACCAGGCCAGCGCTCGCGACGGGATGCCGATGATGTTGGCTGCAAGCTCCGGGTGGGCGATCGCCCACGACTTCGGCGCCATTTCTCCGATGACCAGGTGCAGGAAGGTGACGAACAGCAGCGAGAGCAGGAATGCGCCGGAATCGGCGAGCCAGTCGGGGGCTCCCCAGCTGGTGAGGATCGGCCCGAGCCACCCGTCGACGGCGGGCTTGGTGATCGCACCCAGGGCGAAGGTGCAGATCGTGATGCCGAACTGTGCGACCGCGAGCATGATGGTCAGCTCGTTCATGCCGCGCAGCGCGGCTCGCGCGCTCCGGCGCGTGGCGGCTTGCTCTTCGATGCGGTGTCGGCGTGCGGCGAGGAGGGAGAACTCGATGACGACGAAGAAGGCGCTGAGGACGATGAGCAGGATGGTGGAGATCACCACATACGTCAGTGACGAGTCGCTCACAGTTCGCCTCCGTCCGTGGTGTCGGATCCATCGGTCTCGATGAGGCGTAGGCGCAGTTTGCTCGGCACATGGGTATCGACGGAGAGCACGTCGACTTCGAGCGCGCGATGCACCTGGTAGTGATGCACCAGGTCGCCGGGGGCGTCGGGCAGCTGCACCGTGATCGTCTCTCCCGGTTCGGGGAAGTCGCCGGCGGTGGCGATGATGAGCCCGGCGAGCGTCTCGTAGTCGCCCTCGGGCAGGGCATGGCCGATCGTGCGTTGCGCCTCGTCGAGGTGGAGGGCGCCGTCGGCCGACCAGATGCCGGCTGCCTCTGTCGTGATTGCTGCGGCGTCGACCGTATCGTGTTCGTCGGTGATCTCGCCGACCAGTTCTTCGGCGAGATCCTCGGTGGTGAGGATGCCAGCGAAGCCGCCGTATTCGTCAAGCGCGCAGGCGAGCTGCGCGCGCGCTTCGCTCATCTGCTCGAGGGCGTCGGGAAGGCGCATCAGCGTGGGGATGATGAGCGGTCGACGCATGATCGTGGTCACCGGTACGTGGTCAGCCGCACGGCTCTTGAGGAGGTCGACGAGTTCGACGATGCCGATGGGTGTTCCGAGTTCGTCGACCACGGGGTAACGGCTGTGCGAGTGCGCCATGAGTTGCCGGAGCTCACCCAAGGTGGCATCGGTCGGGACGGTTGCGACCCGAGATGCGGGGATCATGGCGTGCTCGACGTCCTCGTCGGGAAAGTCGAGCACTCGGTCGATGAGAATCGACAGGCCCTCGGGGAGGTCGCCGCTGTCGCGGGAATCGCTGACGGCGCGTTTGAGATCCTCGCGTGTGGCTGAGGAGTCGACGTCGTGCACGGGTTCGACGCGCAGGAGCTTGAGCAGCAGATTGGTTGCGGCATCGAATATCGAGATGAGCCATCCGAACACGGAGAGGTAGATCTGGGTCGAGCGTGCCAATGCGAGTGCGAGGGGTTCCGGGGCCGAGATTGCGAGGTTCTTCGGGTATAGCTCGCCGAAGATCATCTGCACGATCGTGGCGGCGACGAGCACGCCGATGGTGGTGAGGGCGATGGTCACCCCGGCCGGGATGTCGAGCCCGCCGAGCAGGACGCCGAGCGAGTCGCCGACCAGCGGCTCGGCGAAGTTGCCCACGAGCAGACCGGTGACGGTGATGCCGAGTTGCGCGCCGGAGAGCATGAAGGAGGTGCGCCGGGTGACTGCGAGTGCTCGGCGCGCTCGGGGCTCCCCCGCTTCGGCTCGGGCTGCGAGCCGGGAGCGGTCGACCGACATGTAGGCGAACTCTTGGGCCACGAAGTAACCGTTGGCGGCGATCATCGCGAGGATGAGCACGATGCCGACGATGAGGATGAGGATGGCTGCGCCGACGGTCATGCGGGGAGAGTCACCCCCGCCGGGAGTCGAGTGGGAGGCTGGCTAGAGCGTGCTCCCGTGACGTGCGTTTCTCTGCAACTGTCGCCGGGGCCGTCGGACGACGACCCCTGACTCGCTTCCTGGCCCAAACTCGGCTCCATCTTCCTTATTCGACGATCGGTGACGAAAGTGACCTTGATTGTATCGGCGGCTGCTTGGGGAATGCTTAGGTGGCTCGGGGCTCTCGCCGCATCTGCGTTCCCCTGACACACTGGGTGCAGGTCACATCGGGATGGGAGCGTGCATCGTGTGTGCGAGTTATGGGTTGGATCCGCGATTCACCGATAAGGACGAGATCCTCGCGAGGGATCTCGATCTGCTCGACGGCCTGCGCAGCTGGGCTGAGGAGAACGAGGGACGGACGCTCTATCCGACGGGCAAGGATGAGCGCAATCTGAATCCGATCGTTCGCCAGGTCGATGATCGCCGGGTGCTCGAGCTCGCGTGGTGGGGGTATCTCGTGAATGGGCTGCCGGCGAAGTTTCCGTCGATCAATACGAAGTCGGAGCGGCTGATCGAGCGCGGCGGCAATCGCGGCCGTGCGATCGCGCCGGCGACGATGTGGTTTGAGATGCAGAAGCCGCAGCGCCAGTGGTTCCGCTTCTCCGAGGAGGATGCGCAGTTGTTCGCGATGGCGGCGGTGACGCAGAACGGGCGCACCCTCGACGGTGCGCGCTTCACCTGCTATTCGCTGGTGATGCGACCGGCGCAGGAGCGGGTTGAGGAGATCCACGATCGCTCTCCCCTGCTCATCCCGGCGAGCTTTGTCTCGGAGTGGCTGACGAGCACGGAGCCCACGCAGCAGCTCGTCAAGGAGGCGGTGCGGCAGTCCGAATCGGTGCTCGAGAGGATCGAGCCCATGCCGATCGCGAAGCGCCCGTGATCTGCGTACTCGTTACTCGGGGTACCAGAGGACGACGGCGTTGCGCTCGTGCGCACGGCGAACGTGCTTGGATGCCAGCTTGAGAGCGTCGGCCGCAGTGCTCAGCGCTCCTGCCGCTGTGCGGGGGTAGCCGCCATCCTCGCCGTTGTAGTGCGTCCCGGGCTCGACTCGTTCGTGCCAGGCCGCGACTTGCTCGCAGAGCTGCGTCACATGATCGACGATCGTCCCGAGTTCGCCCAGGAGCTCGGTCGACTCGGGTGGGTTCGGTAGGTCGTGCGTTTCGTTCACGAGCGTCCGTAGTCGTGCCTCGGCTTCTCTCGCGATCTCGAGTTGTCGGTGTCCTCCGGTGCTAGACATCGTTACTCTCCTCTCGTTCCCTGACAGGGTATGGGTACCCCCCCCCGACATTCGCTCTGTGCTGGCGCCGGCCTTCACCGGTGCCCGGGGAGATCCGAGGGCCGATCGCTGGCTCGCCAGCTGCGGGCTCTCGCTGCTTGCGAAGCATCCCTGAGCTTCTTCCTAACAGTTGTCCCAGAACCGGTACCGCGCGTGTTACGGTACTGATTATGGGACACCGATTGCACGAGACTCGGAAGGAGATCGAGGCGCTCCTCGACTCCCTCGAGGGCGTCCAGGTGCGCGCGGCGCTGTTCGAGGGGTGCACGCAGCGCGAGATCGCGGCCGAGCTGGGCACGAGCAAGTCGCGGGTGAACCGTCTGGCCCACGCTGCCGGGGCGCCGTCGCCGCTGCGGGAGGCGACGGGCTACGCTCTCGCGACGAAAATGCTGTCGCGCACGCCGATCGTGGAGATCGCGGCCGCCCGGTGCTGGACGGCGGGCCTGCGGGCGACCGCGCCGGTGCCGCTTGCGGAGCTGCGCGAGGCAGTCGCAGCCGATCTCGAGCGTGGCGCCTCGGTGCACTTGGTGTCCATGGCGATGCCGGCACCGGGCACGGCGGAGGCGCAACTGCTGCTCGAGTTGCTGCGGGAGTGGTCGCGCAGCGCCTTCGCGGACGTGACGCGCGAGGCCGAGGAACTGCGCGTCGGGGTGTGCCGGTTCCAGGGCAGCGCGGAGGCGGCGAGCCTGCTCCCCCGCGTCCCAGCGGTGACGGTTGCTGCGCTGCTCGGGGTGCCGGTTGCCGCTGTTCCGGCTGATCTGCTGGATACGGCGCTCCGGCCGATCGGGGCTCAGCTGGCCGTGGCGTCCTGAGCGCCCGCCCCGAGTTCGACTTTCAGCATGTAGCCGAAGCCCCGCTTGGTGACGATGAGCGATTCGCCGGTGAGCGGGTCGATCTTGCGGCGCAGGTAGCTGATGTAGGACTCGACGATGCCGGAGTCCCCGTTGAAGTCGTACTCCCAGACGTGTTCGAGGATCTGGCCCTTGGAGAGCACTCGGTTCGCGTTCTGCATGAGGTAGCGCAGCAGCTTCGCCTCGGTAGGGCTCACCTCGACGGGTGTGCCCGACACCCTGACCTCGTGGGTGTCCTGGTCGAGGGCGATCGGCCCCGCCTCGAGGACGATCTCTTCATCGGCCTGGACGGTGCGGCGAAGGATCGCGTGGATGCGGGCGATGATCTCGTCCAGGCTGAACGGCTTGGTCATGTAGTCGTCGCCGCCGGCGCTGAGGCCCTCCACTTTGTCCTCGGTGTCGCTTTTCGCGGTGAGGAACATGATCGGCACGGTGAAGCCGTGCGAGCGCAGGCGCTTGGTGATGCTGAACCCGTTCATATCGGGCAGCATGACGTCGAGGATGATGAGGTCGGGCTCCTCCTCGAGCACGGCCGAGATCGTCTGGGCGCCGTTCGCGACGGCCCGTACGCCGAATCCCACGAAACGGAGGCTGGTGCTCAGGAGCTCACGGATGCTCGGCTCGTCGTCGACGACGAGAATGCGGGGCCCTTTTGCCTGAGACTTCACCCTCTCAGTATCTGAATGCTGGCTATGACTTCGCTGATACGGCTACGGGGCGAGGGGCAGCTCTTCGGTGGTGCGGGTACCGCGTTCGGCGTCGAAGACGAGCCAGGTCGATGAGTTGTACTGGTTGCGGTAGGCGATGCCGCGGTCGACGAAGCCGTACCAGGTGGCCGCGCGGTAGTAGTCGTCCATCACTTCGGCGAGCATCGAGTCGGCGAGCTCGCGCTGCTCGGCCTCGCCGAGGGTGACGGCTTCGCGGTGCACCGCCCAGATGCTCGCGAAGACCTTGCTCAGGTATTCGTCCTTGCGCACCTCGTCGATCAGTGCGGGAAGGCAACCGCACTCCGCCGCGGCGTCGTGGTGGTGCCCGATGCACCGATCATCTTGGCAGCCGCAGGCATCTCCGGGCCAGGGCTCGGCGGGATCCTGCCCGTTGATGCGGCACCAGTCGGCCTCCGTCCAGCCGTGGAACTCGAGCACGCTCAGTGCGTGGGGGGTCAGGGTTCCCATGATCTCGACCTCTTCTACTCAGGGCCCCGTAGGGCTTTCTCGATAGTACGGGTGACCACTGACAAATCGGAGTGCGTGCGGTTACTCGGCGGACGAGGGGGCGAGTTTCTCGGCGAACGCATCCCAGGCGGCCTGCAGTTCCTCGTCGGTGCCGGTGGCGAGCCAGTATCGTGCGAGGTTGACGCCGACGAGCTTGAGTTCGGCGAACAGGCGCGGTGGTTGATGCGCACGGTCGACAATGGCTGTGACGGTGACGACGTGCGCGGGGTTGATCCACAGCCTCGGCGCACCCTCGGGGGCGCGTTCATCGGGCATGGGGATCAGGCCGGTCATGGGCTGATCCTACGCCGTCCTGAGTTGCTGTCGATCTTCGGTGTCTATTTCAAGGAACTCCCGCGATCCTGGTGGCCACCCTGACGGGAGGCCGGTTCCCGATCGTCAGGAGCTGTTGGGGAGACGCTGGGGAGAGTGGCCCTATAGGAGTTCTCTGGCGAGCGCAGACTCGATACGATCGACTATGCAGAGGCGGCCCTGTGGCCCTCGATGCTCGTTCGAGCTCGGCGCCGTTCGCTGAATGTCAGAGGTACATGGCAGGATCAACCCTGATCGTTGACGGATCTCGTCGCGGAGGTGCGACCCTTTCGCCACAGTTTCATGAGATGGAGGCTTCATGCATCCCGTGCAATACGTTCTTTTCGGGTTGCTCTTCGTGGGCCTCCTGCCGATGGTGGTGACGATCGTGCGCGGCCGCACACCCTCGAAGCGCGTGATGACGATCGCCTGGATCGGCGCTTTCGTGGGCGGGGTGGGCAACACCTTCTTCGTCGGGTTCACAGGGCAGCCCTGGGTGCTGCTGCCGGCGGTTGCGCTCACGGCGATGCTGCTGGCGGCGTGGCGTCTGAACCAGATCCGACCCGTTCCGGCGGAGGCGGACGACCCCGAGGCTGTCGCGGCCGTGCGCCAGCGCTACGAGCGCGACTTCCGAATCTTCATGATCTGCCTCGGCGCGGTGGTCGTGACCGGTCTGTTTGCGGTCGTGATGGGCGTCGTCGCGTAGTAGGCGCCGCACCCCCGCCGCTCCTGCTCGAGCAGGAGCACTCCCCCGGTGCGCTCGCGAGCACGGCCGATATTAGCTAAATCACGAAATCGTTGATTTACTAATACCCAAGGAGGCGGCATGGCATCGAGACTGATCGAGACGGACGCGCTCACCCGCGCCGGGTTCACTGTG
Organism: Leucobacter sp.; assembly: GCA_047973175.1. Taxonomy (GTDB): domain Bacteria; phylum Actinomycetota; class Actinomycetes; order Actinomycetales; family Microbacteriaceae; genus Leucobacter. Next base: position 11,125 of record JBKEBN010000118.1, on the reverse strand, counting down.
GGTGCGCGCAGCGCGTCCGAGCTGAGTCTGGCGCGCGGCGCCGAGCAGCTCGTCGCGCATCTCGTGCGGCAGCCATCCAGTCCGACGGCTCGCCAGATCGAGGAGACGCAACGGCTCCCGTCCGGGGAGATCGCGCTGTTCGTGGTGCCCCGCGCGACGAAGCGCGTGCGGGAGCTGATCGCGCGCGCGCCGCGCGCCTGGCTGATCACGCACGACGGCGCCGTGGTACTCGACGCTGCACCAGCCGCTGCAGCGGAGCACCGTCACGGGCGGGGCCGCGTCCCCTGGGGGCGGTATGCGCTGCTGCGTGCGCTGCTGCGGGATCCCGAGCCGCGGACGCAGCTGCAGCTCGCGGCCGAGACAGGGCTGACGCAGGGGGCGGTCTCCGGGGCGCTGCGGAAGCTCGACGATCTCGCCCGTTCGCATCGTGCCGGGTGGACGGCTGCGGCGCCGGAGGCGGTGTGGGAGGCGTTTATGTCGGAGTATCCCGGCGCGCAGGGCGTGCGTACGCACTGGTACTCGCGCGCGCCCTTCGCGCAGCAGTGCAAGCTGCTGCGCGCGCAGGTGACGCTGTCGGCCGACGCCGCCGCCGATGCGATCGCACCGTGGCGGCAGCCGGTGCAGATCATCGCCTATGCTGCCGAACCGGTCGACATGGAGGCCCTCGGCTTCTCCCCGGCGACGGCGGCAGAGGCATCGGTCGCGGTGGTGATGCCGGCCGACCGCACGGTGTTCGCGACGGCGGCCGCGTGGGGGTTCGGGGTGGCAGATCCGGTGCTGGCCGCATGGGATCTGCGCGGCGTCGGCGGGAATGATGCGGCGGAGGCGATCGCCCGGCTGCGGAGCGTCGTGCTGGCGAGGTTCGCGGCATGATCGAACGTAGCTACAGCACCTTCTCCTCGTCCCGCGCCGACGATCAGGCGTTCCTCGCCCTCGATGACGTGGCACGGGTGACCGGCGATCTCGACGATACGCGGGTCGTCGGCGGGCTCATGGTGATGCTGCTGTCTGAGGCGTTCCCGGCGAAGGGCGTGATTCCGCGTCGCACCGCCGACGTCGACGCCGCCATCTCGGTGAGCCTGGCCCATTCGGGTGCGCTGCACGAACGCCTCACCGAGGCGGGCTACCTCGCCTCGAGCGGGAACCGCTACGTCCGGGGCGAACGGGTGGTCGACCTGCTCGTACCCTCGGGGACGGGGGTGTTCGCCTCGGCCGAGCACGGCGGGCGCGGCTTCGATGCGGTGCCGGGTCTCACGCTCGCGCTGGCCGCTCCCCCGGTGGTGCATCGGCTCGACGTGCTGCTCTCGGATGAGCGTTCGCTGCAGGTACAGGTGCGCACCCCCGCCGTGGAGCAGGCGGTGGTGTTGAAGGCGCTGGCGACGAGGAGCCGGAGCGCCGCGAAGGATCTCGTGGATCTCTACAATCTGCTCCTCATCGTCGAGCAGTACCGGCGGGAGGAGATCGGCGGGTGGCGGCTGGATGCCTCGGAGTTGCGCGGTACTCGCCTCGATGCCGTGCGGCAGCTCGAGCAGTTGCAGCGCATGCCTGGTTTGCGCGCCGCGCTCGAGGGCACGGGGGTGACGGCGCCGGCGCTCGCGCAGCTCATCATGGCCGCCATCGCACCGGCTGCTGGCGCGTCGGACGGCTGAGCGTCACCGGCCGTTCGAGCGGGCCGCCGATGCGTCTCGGCGGCCCGTCCCGGCTTATGCCGTCATGATCGGCCATCCCTCGGCCTCGGCGAAGCCGGGGAGGAGATGGATCATCTGCACGCGCAGCGCCTGGCAGAAGGACGCGGACTCCGACTGCCCCCAGTCCGGCGTCTCGCAGGACTGGTACTCGTAGCAGGAGATGGCTTTGAGGATCTCGATCGGCTCGCGCCGGCTCGAGGGGCCGTGCGTGTAGAACTCTTCGATCTCCTGTTCGTCGTAGCGGTAGTCGACGCTGCGCCGGTTCTCGGCCATGAGCATCACCCCGACGGCTTCGGCGTTCGCGTGGGTGAGTTCGCGGAACGTCTCGCGGTAGACGTCGGTGGCTTCGCGGCCCCAAGGCTCGCCGCGCTCGTAGGCGCGCTGCTTCTGTTCTTCGGTGAGTTGGGCGGCCCGCCAGCGCAGCGGGCCGTACTCGATGTCCAGTCCGGCGTTGATCATCGCCCGGATGTGCTCGATCGGCACGGTGAATGCGCTCATGATCTTGTTCCTTCCTGCCTCACCCGGAGTGGGTCTGTCGGCAGGACGGCGATTCACGGGGCGAGCGAGGCCGGAGCATGCGACGCGCCGACCCACGAGTGGGGCGGGTGCGGCCGTCGTGCGCAGGCCGAGTGAGTGCCGTAGCCTCCTCCCCCGACAGGCCCGAGGTGCGGCAGGTACGAACGAATCACCGAGCGCTCCCGTGCCGGGGCGGGCTGGGCCGCAGGCCGCTGCGAGGCAAGGACGAGCGGTTGGCGCGCGTGGCGTGAGCGCGAATGGAATGGCAGGTCAGCGCCGACACTGCGGCGTGCATTCGAGGGGTCGAAATCGTTGATGTCGGCAGCAGACCCGATAATGGTTCATCGAACATATGTTCGATGGATTGAGAGGGTGTGGGATGCGTGCTCTGCTGCCGCGAATCGTCGCGACCGGCGTCGCGCCGCTGCTGCTGTGGGTCGCTCCGGTAGCCGTCGAATGCGGCTATCCGTCGCCGGCACAGGACTACTACGACGGGCCGCTGAACCTCACGGCGTCGCTCATCGACGACCCTGCAGCGACGTTCGTGGTGGCCGCCTCTGGCGAGGCCATGGTCGGGGCGGGCATCAGCGATGGCGATCAGCTGCTCGTCGACCGCTCGAAGCGGCCGAGCCCCGGAGACATCGTCGTGGCGGTGCTCGACGGGGAGTTCACCGTCGCGCGGCTCGAGGTGGGGCGCTCGGGCGTCGTGCTCCGGGCGGAACAGCCGGGCCTCCCCGACGTCTGCGTGGCGGAGCTCAGCGAGCTCAACATCTGGGGCGTGGCACGCTATTGCCTCCATCCGCTCCGGCAGCCGCCTGCGGTGCGGGAGCCGGGCGAGGGGCCGCTTGACTTGGCGAAGATGCTCGTCGACGATCCGGCGGCGACGTTCGTGGTGCGCGCGTCGGGCGACTCGATGACCGGCGCCGGCATCAGCGACCGCGATGAGCTGCTGGTCGACCGCTCGAAGCGGCCCTGCGATCGCGACATCGTGGTGGCGGTGCTCGACGGCGAGCTCACGCTCAAGCGGCTCGAGGTGGGCGCGCACGGCATCGTGCTGCGCGCGGAGAACTCCGCGCACCCCGACATCGTGGTGGCGGAGCTCAGCGAGCTCAACGTCTGGGGCGTCGCGACCTACTGCATTCACCATCTGCGGTAGCGGGCATGCTCGCGCACGTCGATGTGAACAGCGCCTACGCCTCGTGGGAGCGGGTGTTCAACCCTGGGCTCGAGGGTCGGCCGCTCGTCGTGCTCAGCAACAACGACGGCATGATCGTGGCGTCGAGTTCGGAGGCGAAGCAGCTCGGTCTCGATCTTGGCAAGCCCTGGTACGAGCTGCGCCCGTTCGCCGAGCAGTTGGGCGTCACGGCGGTGTCGAGCAACTACGAGTTGTACGGGGACATGTCGCGCAGAACGATGGAGGTGCTCGAGCGGTTCACCCACGAGCTCGACGTGTATTCGATCGACGAGGCGTGGCTCACGGTGGATCGGCGCACCTCGGCCGACACGGAAGCGATGACCGCGCTCGGACGCTCGATCAGGGATGAGGTGCGCCGACTCATCGGGGTGCCGGTCTGCGTCGGCATCGCCCCGAACCGCACCCTGGCGAAGTTGGCGAATCGGGCCGCCAAGAAAGTGGCGGTGTTCGGCGGGGTGTGCGTGTGGCCGGCGACGCGGGAGGCGTGGCGGGAGCAGCTCATGCGCCGCTTGCCGGTGTCTGAGGTCTGGGGGATTGCCAGGCGCCTCGAGCGGCGTCTGGCGGGGTACGGGATCACCTCGGTGTGGGATCTCGCGACTGCCGATGCTGCCCAGATCCGCCGCTGGTTCAATGTGACCGTGCAGCGCACCGCGCTCGAGTTGCGCGGGGTGGCGTGCATCGGCGCGGAAGAGGATCGCACCGGCAAGAAGGAGGTGCTCATCGTCTCGCGATCGTTCTCGGAGAAGGTGACCTCCGTCGAGCAGATGCGGCAGGCGCTCTCGATCTATGCGCAGCAGGCGGCGACGCGCCTGGTGAAGCACGGCCAGGTCGCCCGCTCGGTGCAGGCGTTCGCGGGCACGAGCCATTGGCATGAGCAGCAGCACTATCCGGCTGTGCGGGTGCCGCTCCCCTACCCGACGGCCGACCCGGTGGAGCTGACGCGTGCTGCGCATCGGCTGCTCCCGCAGATTCAGGAGGGCACGAAGTATGCGCGGGCGGGGATCCTGCTCACCGATCTGCGGGCGGCGGAGGCGCACCAGCCGCTCGAGCTGTTCCGCCGCGCGCATGAGGATGCGAGCATCGCGACGCTCGTGGATGAGGTGCAGCGGAAGGCGGGCCGGGAAGTGATCGGCCTGGGCTATGGCGGGTTCCGGCCGGGCCCCTCGTGGCAGATGAAGCGGGGGCTGCTCACCCGCCGGGCGACGACGCATTGGGAGGAGCTGGCGACCGTGCGCGCGTAGAGACGCCGCAGTGGGGCAGGCGGCGCCCCGGGCGTGTGCGCTTAGCCCTCGAAGATGTCGCCGAGGAACTCGAAGGGGCTCTTCTTCTTCCGGTAGCGGGGGTCGCGACGGCGGTCGTCGTAGTGGCCATCCCGCTGCCGATCATCGTGGTGGCCGTTCCGCCCCCGATCGTCGTACCGCGGCTGGTCGCGGTCGTCATAGCGGGGCTGCTCACGGCGGGGCTCGGAGAACTGCGGGGCCGGTTCTGCGACGGTGTCGGCCTGCATGCGCTCGAGGATCTTGTCGAGCTCGCCCCGGTCAAGCCAGATACCGCGGCACTGCGGGCAGTAGTCGACTTCGACGCCCTGTCGTTCGCTCATCAGCAGGGTGGTTCCGTCGCTCGGGCAGTTCATGATGTCAGCGTAGAGCAGACGGGTCGCTCCCTGGCTGTGAAGTTGACTGCCGCAGGCTGTGAGTTCGACGCGCCCGGCCGGGTCACAGTCGGAACTCCAAGAGCCAGTCGACGGCGAGCTGCGCGACGGTGGCGACGATGACGAAATGGAGGAGGATCGCGACCCAGGCCCAGGATGCGAACCCGGTGAGCCTGCGGATGGCCGACTCACCTGCGACGAGATCGCCATCGGCGCCGGCTTTCGCGAGGGTGACCCACCAGAGCGGGATCATCACCGTCCACACGACCATGCACCAGGGGCACAGGGTGCCAAGCGAGTAGAAGCTCTGGTACTGCAGCCAGGTGATGAAGACGATGCCTCCGAGGAGGCCGAGGCAGTAGAGCCGCCAGAACCAGCGGGCGAAGTGGGCTCCGGCGAGGATCGCGGCCCCGATGAGGATCGGGATGGTGAACGCGGTGACGCCGATGATGGTGTTGGAGAACCCGAAGAGGGAGCCCTGCCAGGAGTCCATGTTCGGCCCGCAGGTGACGAGCTTCGAGATGTTGCAGTTGGGCGCGTGAGTGGGTTCCTGCAGCGTCTTGATGTACTCGGTGAGCAACTCGAAGGAGGCGAACCAGCCGACGATGCCGGCCACGATCGAGAACCACGCGAAGCCGATGCGTCGTCGGCGTAGCGGTGTCTCAGCACTCGTGGTCATGGTTCGAATCTACACAGGGCAGGCTGAGCGGATGGCGGCTGTTCAAGGCGGGGTGGTGGCCGGGCGCGCGCTGCGCGTGCGGGATCCTGGGCATGGGTCAGTCGGCCGTCACGTTGACGACGCCTTTCATCTCGGCGTGGATCGAGCAGTCGTATTCGTAGCTGCCTGCTTCGTCGAAGACGTGGGTGAAGCTGCCCTGCCGCATGAGCTCGCTCACGAAGCTCGCGTCCCCCGCGACGACGTCATGCTCGTTCTGCCCTTCGAACACCCAGCGCACGGCCTCGCCCTCGGTGACGTCGACCTCTGGCATGTCGTAGGCGTTGTCGTACGCGCGCACGGTGACGGCGGGGTCGGCGTCATCGGCGGAGGGGGTGGCTTCGGGTTTCGAGGCGGCGCAGGCGGCGAGGCCGCCGAGCAGCGCGACCGTCACTACGGCTCCGAGGGCGTGCATGAGGATGCGGCGGGTGTCGGTGTCCATCGTGTCTCTCTTCTGTCGAGTTCTGGGTTAGTTCGGGTGCGCGTCGGCCGGGGTGGTGGTTGCCGCCGGTGCATCGGGCAGGGCCCGGTAGCCGTAGATGTAGGCCATGCCGACGCCGGCGACGACGACGAGCAGGCCGAGCGGGATGTGCATCGCGAGCGGCATGCCCAGATAGCCGATGAAGAACTGGGCGAGTTCGAGCACCCAGACGGCGATCGAGCCGGTGAAGGCGCCTTGGGGCCAGCGGGCGAGTCGCCAGGCGAGCAGCGTGACGACGATCTGCACGAATCCGATGGTGGGCAGGGCCATGCCGATGTTCAGGTGCCAGGTTTGCGCGTCGGCGCTGCGGCCGTCGAGCATCGTGCCGGCGATGAAGGGCTGGGCGACGAGCAGCGCGGCGTGCACGATGAGCATCCAGCGTGCGATCGCTCCGAGCAGCCGCCGGGTTGCGCGCGGGCGGGCGGCGGGGTTGTCAGTGGCTGCCATTCATGCCTCCTGCGGGCGTGTTCGCGTGCACGGCGGGGGTGCTGATCACGGTGGGCGGTTCCTCGGTCTCGTCGATCACGACGAACTGCCCCATCATGCCCATGTCGTGATGCATGAGCCAGTGGCAGTGGAACATGTAGGGCCAGTCGGGGTCGCTGCTGCGCCCGAACTCGACGTCGATGATCACGGGTCGTCCGGGTGGTGCGTAGACGGTGTCTTTCCAGCCGCGCTCGAAGTCGCGCGGGGGTTCGCCGCCGACGCTGACGACCAGGAAGCGCGCGTTGTGGATGTGGAGGTTGTGGGGCAGGTGGTGCTGGTTGTCGACGATCCAGCGTTCGCGGGCGCCGACGGTGACGACCTGGTCGACGCGGCTCATGTCCATCGTGACGCCGTTGATCCGGTTGTTGGTGAGCACCATCGACCGGGTGACGTCTGGCGCCTCGAGCGGGGGCGGCAGGGCGGCGGCGAGCATGCCGAGCTCCGCGATCGCGAGCTCGGGGCCGGCGAAGGCGGCCGCGGCGCGCAGCTCGAGCACGTCGAAGCGGTCGTCGGCGCCGGCGGCGCGGGAGGTGCTCTGCAGGAGCCCGAGCGAGTGCGGCACCGATTGCAGCATGGCGGCCTGGCCGGGTTCGAGTTCGACGAGCACCTCGGCCCGCTCGCCCGGGGTGAGCGTGACGCTGTTGATCGGCGTGGGGCCGGGGAGCAGTCCGGCCTCGGTGCCGATGAGCGTCATCGGTGCCCCCTGCACGACGAAGTGGTAGGTGCGTGCCGACGAGCCGTTCAGGAGGCGCAGGCGGGTGAGCGGGCGGGTGACCTCGAATGTCGGGGAGAGCGCGCCGTTGACGAGCAGGGTGTCCCCGAGCAGACCGAAGGCGGTGCGCTCGCGTGCGGCGAAGGAGCCGTCGGCGTTAAAGCTGCGGTCGGTGACCATGACGGGCACGTCGTCGATGCCGTAGTCGATCGGGAGGCCGTTCCACGCGCTGAGCTCGTCGTCGAGGAGGAACAGGCCCATGAGCCCGCGGCCCACCTGCGCTTCGGTGGTGCCGTGGGTGTGCGGGTGGTACCAGCAGCTTGCGGCCGGCTGCTCGATCTCCCATTCGGCGATCCATTCCTCGCCGGGGGCGATGGGCTGGTGCGGGCCGCCGTCGTATTGCGCCGGGAGCTTCATGCCGTGCCAGTGCACGGTGGTCGTCTCGGGGAGCTCGTTGCGCACGACGATGCGTACCCGATCGCCCTCGGCGGCTCGCAGCGTGGGGCCTGCGAAGGCGCCGTTGTAGCCCCAGCTCGGGGTCGGCCCGCCCGGGTGGATGCGGCTCTCCCCGGCCTGTGCGGTGAGAGAGAAGACGCGGGTGCCGTCGTGGGCGATCTCGGGTTCGGCGAGCGGCGGGATCGGCAGCGGGGTGCGACTCCCGGCACCGCTCGGCGAGAGGATGGGTTTGGACTGCGGCGTCCATCCGCTCAGCGTGACCACGGTGCCGGCGATCAGGCCGCCGGCGGCCACGGCGAGCACCCCGCGACGAGTGATGCCCGAGCGCGCGGCTCCGTGCGGCGCCTCGGGGGTCGGCTCGTTCGCGTTCACCGGGTGCCCCTCTCCTGCGAAGAGGCGGGGATCTGCACGAGGTCGATGCGCTGCCTGCCGTGCCCGCCTCGGGTGAAGACGCGCAGTGTGAGCCACGCGAAGAGGGCGAGGCCGGCAATCTGGCCGATCAGCCCGGCCGGGCTCCCGTCGCCTGCGGTTTGCGCGGTCTCCCCGGTGAGGCCCGAGGCCATGATGCCGAAGGCGACGTAGTTGTTGACGATGTGGATCGCGATCGCCGCCTCGAGGCCGCCGGTGCGCCAGGTGAGCCAGGCGGAGACGGCGCCGAGGAGCCCGACGGCGAGGAGCCCCCAGACGTCGTAGATGTGGAGGGACGCGAAGCCGATCGAGGGGATGAGGATCGCGAACCAGGGGTTTCTGAGCCACGCCCCGAGCACCTGCATGCAGAGCCCGCGGAAGACGACCTCTTCGGCGGTGGATTGCAGCGGCACCAGGATGAGCACGAGCAGCATCGACAGCACGGCGGCGCGCGCGTCGAAGCCCGTCTCGCTGGGAGCAGCTGCGGCATCGGCGGCGGGATCGAGGAGCACGCCGACGCCGATACCGACGAGGTTCATGACGGCGATCGCGAGCACGGAGACGCCGAGCAGCCTGCCGAGGAGTCCCCAGCGCATGCGGCCGGCGACCGACCAGATCCGGCCGATGGGTCGCATGCCCATGACGAGCATCGCGAGCAGCACGGCCGGGAGCATGATGATGATCGACACCATGCTCACGAGCACCGACACGGGCCGCTGGGTGTCGAGTGCGGCGGCGGTGCCTGCGGCGACCTGCGTGGGGTAGTCGGGATCCGTGAGCATCAGCACCGGGATGACGGCCACCGTGACCACCACGGTGAGGATGCCGAAGAACACGCCCGAGAGCAGGAGCAGGGCGAGCGGCTTCCACCACCGGTAGGCGGGGGCGCCGCGCAGCAGGCGATGGTAGTCGAGCGGTTCGGTCTCCACGGTGCGCAGCTGCTGCGACCCCCGCGCCCAGCCCCAGGACGGCGGCACCGCAGACGGCGGGCGCGGCTCGGGTGCGGGACTGGACATGCTGGGGTCTGCAGCTGCGGGTCAGGCGGGGGCGTTCGCCGGGTCTTGGGCGGCGCGGTAGCGGCGGGCGCGCACGAAGGAGGCGATGCCGGCGGCGAGGAACACGAGGAGGACGACGAAGGTGACGGTGCTCGCGATCACCGCGTTCGGGCGCTCGGCGGTACCGGCGAAGAGCTCCCCGAGCTTCATCACGTTCATGGCGGTACCGGCGATGCCGAGGAGGGCGATCGCGAGGGCGGCGTGGAGCGCGTGCCGGCGGGCCTTCGGCGCGCGTGAGATGAAAGCGGCGATGAGGATGAGCACGCCGAGCGCTGCGGGGATGAGGGCGGTCATGCTGCTCGCGTCGGAGGCGACGTAGGCGATCACGCCGGTGGCGGTGAGGATGCCGCCGACGGCGAAGGTGAGTCCGGTCATGGTCAGTGTTCCTTTCGCGGACGCCGCAGGGGGTCTGGGCCGCGCCGGGCGCCCGGGATGTGTCCTCCCCTGCCCCAGGTTGGGGGAACCGTGGGGGGTGCGGGCCTCGCCCCGTACTCTACATGATGTAGTTGTAAGCTCGTGGGTATGCTGACTGCCCCGTGGAATCTGATCCTCACCGTCGTCTTCGCGTTCACCGGGGTGTACTGCCTCGTGCGCCTCATCGCGCATCGGCCGCCGGCCGGGGCACCGCGCGGCCCGGTGCTCGAGTCGCTGGCGATCCACCTCATGCACCTGGTGATGAGCGCCGGGATGATCGCGATGTGCTGGTTCATGATGATCCCGGCAGCACTGAACTGGGCGCAGATCGTGGTCTTCACCGTGCTCGCGCTCGCGCTGCTGCCGGGGCTCTGGAAGGCGCCGCTGCTCGCCCGTCGCGTGGATCTCGCTGGGCATATCTGGCTCGCGGCCGCGATGGTGTGGATGATCGCGGCGATGCCGCTGCTGATGGCTGACATGGGCGGCGGGGAGCATGGTGGCGGCCACGGTGAGGCCGCTGACGGGGCAATGATGATGGCGATGTCGACGCCGCTCTGGGTCGACGTGCTCAACGGGGTCTTTGTCGCAGGCAGCGCGGCGATCGCGCTGTGGTGGGCGTACCGTGCGGCGACGATCCGCGGTGAGCGGCTGCATGCGCTCTGCCACTGCCTGATGGCGGCGGGCATGGCGGCGATGCTGCTGCTCATGAACGGGTAGCGGCTAGGGCGCGACTTCGAAGAGGGTGGGCCAGAGCAGCAGTGCGAGCGGGTAGCCGACGAAGCTGACGATGTTGAGCAGCCAGTGCGCGATGATGAGCGGGAGCGACCGTCCCCAGCGGTGGTACACCCAGCCGAAGAGGAGCCCCATCACGACGTTCGCGTTGATGCCGATGATGCGCGAGAAGAGGTAGAACGCGAGCCCCGGGATGCCGATCGCGGCCGCGAGCACGACGCCCCAGCCGGTGTCGGTCAGCCACCACCGGCGGCTCCTGCCGGGGAGTCGGCCGAGGCCGAGGTTCCCGAGGTGCGGGGCGGCACTGCGCCAGAGCAGGTACGCCACGAGTGCGACGGGCGCGAGTTCCCCGATGAAGCCGAGCAGCTGGTAGGCGAGGTCGAAGAGGGGCTGCTCGGCGAGCGGCCGGTTGATCGTGGCGGTCTGGGAGGCGAGCGCGGTCTCTTGGCTGAGGCGGCGCAGGATCGTGATGATCGACTGCACGCCCGTGTATCCGAAGGACAGTGCGAGTACGATCGCGAGCTCCCAGCGCAGTCGACGCTTCGAGATCGGGGCAACATCGAAGCGCGCATACTGAGGCGGTCGCATCTGGGTACCCCGAGCTAGGCCCTACGGC
>JBKEBN010000050.1:0-2547 GCA_047973175.1 Leucobacter sp. | reverse complement strand
TCCCGACTGAGCGTAGACCTCCACGAGGGAACCCGGAGCGACCGCACCGGAAACAGCGAGCACCGCCTCCGTGGTGTCGTCGACGCGTCCCACCGATACGGAGGACTCGGAGGCCACGTTGACCGTTGCTTCCTTGCCGTCGGCGGCGAGGGTGAGGCGTGAGCTGGACGATCCGGTGTTCACCGCGGTGAAGACGAGGGCGAGGCGGCGGCCGTCCTCGCTGAGCACGCCGAGCACGTCGCGCAACTGCACGTCGCCGAGGTCCGCGCTGACCCCGTCGGTCGGATCATAGGGGAGATAGGTGCCGGGCGGGGAGATCAGCGAGCAGCCGGTCGCGGTCGTCAGCATCACTCCGGCGGCGATTGCTGCGGCGGTCAGTCGGGCTGTCAACGAGCGCGTGATCACCCTGCGAGTCTATCGATCGCGACCGAGGGATCCGAGTTAGGCAACCCTAATTTCTGGCTCGCTGTGCTAGAATCGACCGTCTTCGAAAGGACCCGCGCATGCAGTTTCAGGTCGGTGAGACCGTTGTGTACCCCCATCACGGGGCCGCAAAGATCATTGAGATCAAGACGCGCAAGGTCGGCGGTGAGAGCAAGAAGTACCTCAAGCTCGCGGTCACCCAGGGTGAGCTGACGATCGAGGTTCCGGCTGAGAATGTTGACCTGATCGGCGTGCGCGACGTGATCGGCAAAGAGGGACTCGACCGAGTGTTCGAGGTGTTGCGCACCCCCTTCGTGGAGGAGCCCACGAACTGGTCCCGACGCTACAAGGCAAACATGGAGAAGCTCGCGTCGGGGGACGTGATCAAGGTCTCCGAGGTCGTGCGCGATCTGTGGCGTCGCGACCAGGACCGCGGGCTTTCCGCCGGGGAGAAGCGGATGCTCGCAAAGGCCCGCCAGATCCTCATCTCCGAGCTCGCGCTCGCAGAGAAGACCGACGAGGAACAGGCCTCGGTCGTCCTCGACGAGGTCCTCGCCTCCTGACATCGGGCGCACCGCCCCACTGACCGCGCCCCGGCGATGACAGACTCTCGACCGGCGACGCCCGCACCCGCCGCGTTGCCGGACCTCTCGCGCCGCGATCTCAGCCTCGATCTCGTTCGCGTGGTCTGCGTGCTGCTTGTCGTGGTCATTCACCTGCTCTTCGTCGGAGTTGGGGTCGGTGCAGACGGCGCGACCCTCGTCACCCGCCCGCTCGAGGAGCAGTCATGGTTCGCCGCGGCGACGTGGGTCGGGCAGATCATGCCGCTGTTCTTTGTCGTCGGCGGCTTCGCGGCGATCACCGGATACCGCTCGCACGCGCGACGCGGGGGTACGGCGCTCGGTTTTGTTCGGACGCGCGCACTGCGTCTGGCCCAACCGGCGCTGCCCCTGTTCGTGTTCTTTGCCGTCGTGCTCGGGGCCGCAGCGGTCGTGGGTGCACCCGCGGACATTGTGGACGCCGCGGCGACGGGAGCCGGTTCGCCGCTGTGGTTCCTGGCCGCGTACCTGCTCACCCAGTCTCTCGCCCCGGCGATGATCGCGTGGCACGAGCGTTCCAGGCTGACCGCCCTCTCTGCGCTTGCGGCGGGAGCGGTTCTCGTGGATTCCGCACGCTACCTCACCGGGGTCGATGAAATCGGGCTCCTCAATCTGCTCTTCGTCTGGCTGCTCATCCAGCAGTTCGGCTTCTGGTACTTCGACGGCTGGTTCCGCCGCCGGCATCCCCTGGTGCTTCTCGCGATCGCCGTCGCCTGCTACCTCCTGCTCGTGCCCGCAACCACCGTCGGCCCGTACCACGCGGACATGCTCGCCAATCTCAACCCCCCGACCGTGCCGCTCGTGCTCCTCGGCCTCGCCCAGGCCTGCCTGCTGAGGATTCTCGCACCGGCCCTGACCGCGATCACACGACTGCGCGCAGTGCAGGCGGTGATGTTCGTCGTCGGCTCGCGTCTGATGACGATCTACCTGTGGCATCTGCCGGTCATTCTGCTCATCGCCGGGATCGGGCTCCTCATTCCCGGATTCGCGCCACCACCGGCCTCCCCACCGTGGTGGGCCAGTCGCATTCTCGTGTTCCTGCTCGTGATGGCTGTGCTGTTCGCCTGGTCGCGGGTGATCGGACGATTCGAATCGCCGTGGGACGCTCGTCCGGTGCCCCCGGCCGCGGTGGTTGTCATGGGGGTTGTGCTCGCGTTCTTGCCGCCGTTCGCGGTGATGGAGTTCTTCCTCGATCTGCCGATCGCGGCGATCGGGAGCGTGCTCCTCGCCGTCGGCGTCCTGCTGTTGATCGGGCGGCGCTCGCCGCGCGGAACCCCGGCCGGAGGCTCGCCGTGAGCGCGGGCTCGCTGGGAGTCGTCCTCGTTGCCGCGGGAAGCGGGACGCGCCTCGGCGCGAACGAACCCAAGGCCTTCGTCTCGGTAGCGGGCCGGACCATGCTCGCCCGGGCGATCGAGGGGGTGCGTGCGAGCTCGCTCGCCGCGCATCTCGTGGTGGTCGTCCCGTCCGCGCATCTCGACCATGCTCGCCGGATCGTCGACACCCTCGCGGCCTCGACGCCCGACCC
>JBKEBN010000031.1:0-12697 GCA_047973175.1 Leucobacter sp. | reverse complement strand
AGGGCGTGAACGCGATCTCTGGCGAGCGCTGTTCGCCGCACCCCCACGTCTACTCCGACCGCCTGATTCGGCCGGGGGATCCCGCGTTCTTCGACATTCTGCACAGCTACCAGGGCTACCGTACCTGCTACTACCGCACCTTCGCGGTGGGATCGGCCAGCCCCGCACAGGTCGACGCCTACAAGCGGGCGCGAGAGTATATGGATCGCGCCATCGCGCTCGTGCGGCCGGGTGCGACGACGGCCGACATCTGCGCGGTGTGGCCGAAGGCTGAGGAGTTCGGTTTTCCCGACGAGGAAGCGGCTTTCGCGCTGCAGTACGGCCACGGTGTGGGGCTCTCGATCTGGGAGAAACCGATCTTCTCGCGCCTGATCTCCTTCGATCACCCCGAGGAGCTCAAGGAGGGCATGGTGTTCGCGCTCGAGACCTACTGGCCCTCGGCAGACGGGATCGGGGCCGCCCGCATCGAGGAGGAGGTGGTGGTCACGGCCGACGGCTGCGAGGTGATCACCAAGTTCCCGGCGGAGGAACTGCTCGTCGCCGGCCCCCGCTACCACGCCGTGGGGTACGAACTGCCGACGCTGCGCGACTCGCAGTCCCACCTCAACACGGTGTGGGGTCGCGGCGAAGCGTAACGCCGTGCGGTGCCGGTGCCGGTGCCGGTGCCGGCACCGGTGCTGCGCCGCCGCAGATGGTCGGCCCTGAACTCCGGCTCTCAAACGCCGCCCCGGGGTGCCGCGGGACGCCGGTGGCGTCTCCCGCGGCACCCTCGGTGATCGCGCGGGATGACGAATCGCCGCCTGCTCGCGCGATCCCCCAACCCAGTTTGTTTATTAAAGTTAAACATATTGACAGAATGCACACGAGTGCATACAGTATGAATTACGTTCTTGAAGAACGAGATTTCCGATTCTCAATGAGGTTTCCAATGACGTCAACACTCACTCCGCAGATCACCCACGAGGCCGACGTGGTCGTGAACGGGCTCGGCCCGGTCGGCCTGCTCGCCTGCATTCTCCTCGGGCGCAAGGGCTACACCGTGCACGCCATCGAGCGGTGGCACGAGCCCTACGGCCGCCCTCGTGCTGTCACCTTCGACCACGAGATCGCGCGAATCCTCTCGACGCTCGGCATCGAGAGCGACGACGATCCCTCGATCGAGTACCACGACGACCACTACTACTGGGTCAACAAGGACCGCGAGATTCTGATGGAGGTCGACTGGATCTCCAAGGAGTCGAACGGCTACCGCAACCGCTACTGGTTCAGCCAGCCCGAACTGGAGAACCGCCTGCGCTCACTCGTCGAGACGCTGCCGAACGTCACCATGCACCCCGGGCGCGAGGCCGTCGAGTTCACTCAGGATGAAGACGGCGTCACGCTCACGTATCGCGAGATCAAGAAGGGCATCTTTCGCGTCGAGTTCGAAGAGGGCGGCGAGATCGGGCAGATTCGCGCGCGCTACGCCGTCGGTGCAGACGGCGCGAACAGCTTCATTCGCCAGCAGGTCGGCCTCGAACTCACCGACCTCGGGTTCGATGCCGAGTGGCTGATCGTCGACGCGAAGCCCAAGGAGATGCCGGAGTACATGACGGCTCACTTCCAGATCTGCGACCCCGCACGACCCACGACCGTCGTTCCCGGCGGGCCGGGACGCCGCCGCTGGGAGTTCATGATGCTCGACGGCGAGAACGCTGCCGAGTTCGGCTCGGAGGAGAACGTCTGGAGCCTGGTCGAGAGCTGGGGCATGACCCCCGAAACCGCCGAGCTCGAACGCGCCGCGGTGACCCGGTTCCAGGGCAAGTACCTGGAGAACTGGCGCTCAGGCCGGGCGATGCTGGTCGGCGACGCCGCGCACCTCATGCCGCCGTTCGCGGGCGAGGGCATGTGCGCCGGTCTGCGCGACGTGTGCAACCTGGTCTGGCGGCTCGACCTCGTGCTGAAGGGCGAGGCGGGTGCGCAGCTGCTCGACGAGTGGAGCGACGAGCGGCGCGAGCAGGCGAAGTGGTACATCAACTTCTCGGTCGGGCTGGGCAAGGTGATCTGCGTCACCGATGAGCGGGAGGCGGCGGATCGCGACGCGCGCATGTTCGCCGAACACGCCGAGCAGGCGAAGGTCGGGCCGATCCCGACCCACGAGGCGGTGCTCGGCGAGGGCACCTGGGCCGCCGACGACGCGCTGGCGGGCCGCACCGCGATTCAGGGGCGCGTGGCCTACAGGGGTCGCACCGGTCGCTTCGACGACGCCGTCGGGCGCGGGTGGTATCTGCTGAGCGCGGCGGGATCGGAGGCCGAACTCAGCCCCGATCGCAGGGCCCGTCTGGGCGCGCTCGGCGGTGAGCAGGTGATCGTCGGACCCGAGGGCTCGGGCGCCGACGTCATCGATATCGAGGGCGTCTACTCGGAGTGGTTCGCCGAGCACGGCGTCTCGCACCTGCTGATTCGCCCCGACTACAACGTCGCCCTCACCGCGCAGGGCCACGACCAGCTCTCGCGGCGCTTCGACGGCCTCATGGAGTCGTTCCGGCTCGTGGCCTGATCAGCGTCGGAGGGGTCGTCGTCGGAGGGGGGTTTGCGTGAAGCCCCCTCCGACAGCCCTCTCCGACACCGTCGCGTGACGGGATCAGGTCTCGAAGATCTCGGGGTGCTTGGAGAGCTGGCGGCGGGTGCGCCGGATGTGCCCTCTGAGCACGTGCTTCGCATCCGAGAGGTCGCCGTCGCGGAGGGCGCTGACCATGATGTTGTGCTCGTCGTCAGCGATGCGCCGCAACCCGGGCGACCAGGTTGCCACGTAGGCCCGCCGGTAGGGAGCCGTCGTGTTCCACAGCTTCGAGATGAGGTCGCCGAGTTGCAGTGTCTGCGCGCGGGCGTAGCTCGCGAGGTGGAACTCCCGGTCGAGGCGCAGAAACTCGTCGATGCGGTCGGCGCGGGAGGCCTCGCCGATGCGCGTAGACAGGTCGTCGAGCAGCTGGAAGTCGGCGTCGGTGAGGTGCGGGGCGCTGTAGCTCAGCAGCAGAGGTTCGAGCCGCTCGCGCATGCGGTAGATCTCTTCGCACTCTGCGAGCGTGAGCACGGAGACCCACGATCCCGAATTGGCGACCGTGGTCACCAGGCCCTCGTGCGCGAGCAGGCTCAGCGCCTCGCGCACCGGCACCCGGCTGGCCCCGAAGCGTGCGGCGACGTCTTCCTGGCGAATGCGGGTGCCGGGCGAGAGTCGGCCCTGCACGATGTCTTCGCGCAGTCGCTCCGCGACGCGGGATCCCGCGTCTCCGCCGCGGGGGCGTACCTGTTCGGGGTGAGCCATGTGGGGTGCCTTCCGCAGAATCGGTTTCACTCCAGTCTTATCACTCTTGCGACTCGCGCCGGGCTCGCGCATCGTGTCGGCGGGCTGCGTCGGTGCGTTGCATCGGGTTTACGGGCGGGTCCGTGCGTCTCACTTCTGCGGGTGGGCGGGGTGCCAAAGGAGGGTTTCGGTGTTCTGCTCGTAGGCCTTGCCCCGCGGGTAGCTCACCAGTTCGAACTGCATGCCCCAGGGGGCTCGGAAGTACACCCAGCGCTGGCCGGCGCTGGCGTTCGCGCTGAACGTCGGTTCGCCCATGACCTCGATGCCTGCGGCTCGCAGGTGCGAGAGGGCCGCGTCGAAGTCGTCGACGTAGAAAGCGAGGTGGTGGCCGCCCAGGTCGCTGTTGCGGGGTTGGGGCCGCTGCTCGTCGGCAGGATCGTACTCGAAGACCTCGAAGTTCGAGCCGAAGCCGCAGCGGTAGAAGTTGAGGCGTCGCATCACCGTGCGGGGGTGCACGCCGAGGTGCTCGGCCATCCAGTCGTCGTCGCGCACGAACGGGCCGAGGGAGTAGATGCGCTCGCAGCCGATCACGCGCACGAAGAAGTCGTCGGCCTGATCGAGATCGGGTACCGTGAACCCGATGTGGTCGGTGCCGCGCAGTCCGGGCAGTGGCATTGCTCCTCCTCCGTAGATGCTTGATTTCAATAATTGTATCCAAAAAGCATCAATCTGAACAGAAAATAGGAGTTTTTGCAGATATAAACCTGTTATTGCATCCAATTAATCGTACAGTCACTATAAACACCCGCCGACCCATCAACGGAGATGCACATGCCCAAACGCCGCAAACTCGAAACCGGGGTGCCCTGGATCGAGCTCTCGACCACAACGGCAGACTGGAAGAGAGCCGATCCCGAGCTGCTCGCGACCATGCTCGGTCAGATCCGGTTGATCCGCACGTTCGAAGAAACCGTGCTCGAACTCGCGGGGGCCGGGCTCGTGCACGGGCCGGCCCACTCCAGCATCGGGCAGGAGGGCGGTGCGGTCGGCTCGATCCTCTCGCTGCGCCCGAGCGACGGCGTGAACGGTTCGCACCGCGGCCACCACCAGTTTCTGGCCAAGGCCATCGCCTACGTCTCGGGTGGTGCGCTCGACCTGAACGCCCTGGTCGGCGCCGACATGCGGGCGATGCTGCAGCGCACCCTCGCCGAGATCCTCGGGCTGGCTCAGGGGTTCTCTGGCGGCCGCGGCGGATCGATGCACCTGCAGTGGCTCGAAGCCGGTGCGCTCGGCACCAACGCCATCGTGGGCGGCGGGGTTCCGCTCGCGGCGGGCAATGCGTGGGCGCAGCAGTACGCCGAGACGGACGACGTGTCGATCAGCTACTTCGGCGATGGGTCGAGCCAGATCGGTTCGGTGCTCGAATCGCTCAATCTCGCGGCCGTGTGGAAGACGCCGGTCGCCTTCTTCATCGAGAACAACCTCTACGCCGTGTCCACGCACGCGAGCGAGATCACGGCCGACACGCGCTTCTCGGAGCGCGGCCAGGGCTTCGCGGTGCCGTCGTGGCGGGTGGACGGCATGGATCCGCTCGCCGTGCACCTCGCGACCCAGGAAGCGCTCGAGCGCATGCGCTCAGGCGAAGGGCCCGCGGTCATCGAGGCGGAGGTCTACCGCTTCTTCCACCAGAACGGGCCGTTCCCCGGCAGCGCGTTCGGGTACCGCACCAAAGAAGAGGAGAAGGAGTGGCGGGCGCGCGATCCGCTCGCGCGAGTCGCCTCCGAGATGCTCGCCCGCGGTCTGCTCACCGAGACCGAGGTCGCCTCGGTGCGGGATCAGGCGAAGCAGGCCATGTCCGAGGTGACGGCGGCCCTGATCGAGTCCGATCCCGATCGCGAGGGCAAGCGCCGCATCAAGCCCGAGCTGTGGCCCGACCCGGCCGTGGTCGACACGGGTATTCGCAGCGACGCGAGCGAACTCGCCGCGCTCGCTGCTGACGAACCCGCCCGAAGCACGGGTGCCTGGCGCGATGTGAAGTTCGTCGAGGCCGTGGCGCAGACGATGGATCGACGCATGGAACTCGACGAGCGCATCGTGGTGCTCGGCGAAGACGTGCACCGTCTCGGCGGCGGCACGAACGGGGCCACCAAGGGTCTCGCGCAGAAGTACGGCCCGAAGCGCGTCATCGGCACCCCGATCAGCGAGAACGCCTTCTTCGGGTTCGCGACGGGCGCAGCGCTCGACGGGCGCATCCGGCCCGTCGTCGAGTTCATGTACCCCGACTTCATGTGGGTCGCGGCCGATCAGGTGTTCAACCAGGCGGGCAAGGCTCGCCACATGTTCGGCGACAACAACAACGTGCCCCTGGTCTTGCGCACCAAGGTGGCGATGGGCGTCGGGTACGGCTCGCAGCACCTCATGGATCCCGCGGGCATCTTCGCCACGCAGGCCGGCTGGCGCATCGTGGCCGCCTCGAACGCCGCTGACTACGTTGGGCTGATGAACGCCGCCCTCGCGCTCGAAGATCCCGTGCTCGTGATCGAGCACGTCGATCTCTACGGCAAGCCCGACCGCGTGCCGGAGGGTGACCTCGACTACATCATTCCGCCGGGTTCGGCCGCCGTGCGGCGGGAGGGCTCGGAGCTCACCGTGCTCACGTACCTGTCGATGGTGGATCACACCCTTGAGGCCGTCGAGCAGACGGGCGTCGACGCCGAGGTGATCGACCTGCGGTGGCTCGACCGCGCGTCGCTCGACTGGGACACGATCGGCGCGAGCATCGAGAAGACGAACGCCGTGCTCATCGTGGAGCAGGGGGCAGTCGGATCTTCGTACGGCGGCTGGCTCGCCGACGAGATTCAGCGCCGCTACTTCGACTGGCTCGACCAGCCGGTCGAGCGGGTCACCGGCGGGGAGGCCAGCCCGAGCATCTCGAAGGTACTCGAACGCGCCGCGATCGCGCGCACCGAAGAAGTCGTCGTGGGGCTCGAACGGGTTCGCGCGGCACTGGGAGGGGAAAACTGATGGCTACGATCGTGCGCATGCCCGAGCTCGTGACCGGCTCGGAAGAGGCCACCATCGCCGGCTGGCTCGTGGCGGTGGGCGACGAGGTCTCTGCGGGGCAGGCCGTCGTCGAGATCGAAACCGAGAAGGCGACCGTCGAGTACGAGGCCGAAGACGCCGGCGTATTCGCCGGTGCGCTGTGCGAAGCCGGCTCCGCGGTGCAGGTCGGCACGCCGATCGCTGTGCTCGCGACGGGCGGGCAGTCTGCTGCCGAAGCACTGGCCGAGGCCGGGATCGCCACAGGCGGTTCGGGATCGGCGCAGGCGGATCCCGAACCGCGAGCCGAGGCGACCGCGGAAGTAACGAGCCCGGCACCCGCGGCTGCCGAGGCGGCAGAAGCGTCGGTAGTGCAGGTAGCGCCGGCAGCGCCGCAGCCGACTGCCGCCGGCGCTGATCCGGCCGCTCACGGAAACGGCACCCGGCTCTTCGCGAGCCCGCTGGCGCGCAAGATCGCCCGCGAGCGCGGCCTCGACCTCAGCGGTGTGCGCGGCACCGGCCCCGGAGGCCGCATCGTGCGCCGCGACGTCGAAGGGATCGAAGCGGCACCCGCCGCAGAGCCGTTTCCTGCGACGCCGAAGGGTGCCGAAGCTGGTTCGAGCGGGGCTGCTGCGCGGGCGATCCCGAATCAGCGGGCCGCGGCACCCGCGGCGCTCGCGACCGACGGCGCGACCGGATACACCGATGTGCCGCACACCGGCATGCGCCGCGCCATCGCGCGCAGGCTCACCGAGAGCAAGAGCGCCGTGCCGCACTTCTACCTCGTCGCCGACTGCCGCGTGAATGAGCTGCTCGTCCTGCGAAAGCAGCTCAACGCACTCGAAGGCACCCGAATCTCGGTCAACGACTTCGTGGTGAAGGCCGTCGCAGCCGCGCTGCAGGACGTGCCCGCGGCCAACGTGATCTGGACCGACGAGGCCACGCGCCGCTTCGACAGCGTCGACATCTCGGTCGCGGTCTCCGTGCCGGAGGGGCTGCTCACCCCCGTGGTGCGCGGCGTCGAGAAACTGTCGCTCGGCGCGCTCAGCCGAGAGATTCGCGACTTCGCCGAGCGGGCGCGCGCCGGCAAGCTCAGGCAGCACGAACTCGAGGGCGGCTCCTTCTCGGTCTCGAACCTCGGCATGTACGGTACGAGTCGGTTCTCGGCGATCCTCAACCCGCCGCAGGCCGGCATCCTCGCCGTCGGTGCGGCCGAACAGCGCCCGACGGTGCAAGCCGATGGGACCCTCGGCGTCGCCACGCTGATGACCGTGACGCTCTCGGCCGACCATCGCGTGCTCGACGGAGCGCTCGCCGCCGAGTGGCTGGCCGCGTTCAAGAAGCGCATCGAGCAGCCCATGAGCCTGGTGGTGTAGCCGGGCCTGGTGGTTGTGGCTGTGGTTGGTGATGTGTTTGGGCCTGTGGCTGTCTTTGTGCCTGTGCCTGTGCCTATTCTCGGCCCGGCACCCGCCGAGGGGAGGAAAAAGCGGGTTTCGCCGCGTGATATGCCGCTTTTTCCTCCTCTCGGCGGGGCTTCCGGGAGGCTCTCCGCGGGAGGGGGTCTCCTCAAGCAGGAGTAGCGCCCGGGGCAAGCGGGAGCAGCGCCCGGGGCGTGCACCGGTGTCGGTGGCCATCGCTACACTCGGACCATGAGCATCTTCACGGTGACCCTGCCCAGCGACCCCGGCCTGCGCGAGGCTGTCGAGCAGGCGGCTCAGCGGGGCGGGCTGCGCGGCGAGCCCCGAGCCGAGCTTCGAGGCGGGTCGCGTGCCGAGGAGGTCGAATTCGTCGAGTGGGATCTCGACGGGCCGCCGCCCCGCTCGCGCGCCGATATCGTGGTGCCGCCCTACTGGGGAGGCGTGAAGCGGCTCGCGGCCGTCTCGCAGCTCGAGACCCTGCTGGTGCAGTGGCAGTCGATCGGCTTCAACTGGGTCGACCGCTTTCTGCCCGAGGGGGTGCCGTTCGCCAACGCTGCGACCGTGCACGAGAGCTCGACGGCCGAACTCGCGGTCGGGCTCGCGATCGCGGCGCAGCGCGGCATCCCCGAGTTCGTGCGCGCGGCCGACGAACATCGCTGGCAGCAGCGGCGATACCCCAGTCTGGCCGATCGGCGCGTGCTGCTGGTCGGATACGGCGGGGTGGCGAAGCAGATCGAGGCGCGGCTGGCGGGCTTCGAGGTCGAGATCACGCGGATCGCGCGCACCGCGAGGCAGGATCGCGACGCCCTCGGCAACCCGGTCGAGGTGCGCGGGCTCGATGACCTGCACGCCTGCCTGGCTGAGGCCGAGGTGGTGATGCTCGCGATCCCGCTCAATGACAGCACGCACGGGCTCATCGACGCGGCCGCGCTCGCCGCGATGCCCGACGGCGCGCTGCTCGTCAACGTCGCCCGCGGGCCGGTCGTCGACACCGACGCGCTGATGGCAGAGCTGAACGCGGGCCGGCTGCGCGCGGCCATCGACGTCGTCGATCCCGAACCCCTCCCCGAAGATCACCCGCTGTGGTCGTGCCCCGGCATCCTCATCTCGCCGCACGTCGGCGGCGACTCGACCGCGATGCAGCCGCGCATCGCGGCGCTGATCCACCGCCAGATCGCGCACCTTCGAGCGGGCGAGCAGCCCGAGAACCTGGTGCTCGGCATCGAAGGGGGTGGCGGCCGATGAGGCTCGGCATCTTCAACTCCCCGTACGCGCGCGAGTACGCGGCGGGCCGCCGCACCGCGAAGCAGGTCATCGACTGGGATCTGCAGCTGACCCGGTGGGCAGACGAGTTCGGCATCGACGAGGCCTACTTCGCTGAGCATCACACGGTCGGCGACGAGCCGAGCCCGGCACCCGACGCCATGATCGCGGCCGCGTCGCAGCTCACCGAGCGCATCACGCTCGGGGCCGCAGCGCACCTGCTGCCCTACCACCACCCGGTGTCGCTCGCGCACCGCATGATGTGGCTCGACCACATGACGGGCGGGCGGTACATCGCGGGCGTCGCCCCGGGCGGGTACCCGAGCGACTGGGCGCTGTTCGGCACCGAGCGCGGCGAGAGCAGCAACGCCGAGATGTTCAGCGAGGCACTCGACCTCATGCAGCTCATCTGGGCGGGCGGCGGCCCCGGTGGTCGCGGCGGCCGCGGCGGCGAGAGCGGCGGTGGGCCGTTCGAGTTCAGGGGCGAGCACTACTACGCCGACATGCCGGCCTACAGCGAGGTTTTCAAGGGGCCGCACCTGCGGCCGTTCGCGCCGAGCGGCATCCCCATCATGATGACGGGGTGCCGATGCGCCTCGCCGACCCTCGCGGAGGCCGGCCGACGCGGAGCGCTGCCGCTCAGCCAGCAGGTGCACGAGAGCGTGCTCGTGACGCACTGGCAGACGTACGCCGAGGCTGCCGTCGCTGCTGGGCACTCGCCCGATCGCGCGAACTGGAAGATCTGCCGCGACATCTTCGTCGCCGACACCGACGATGAGGCTCGGGATCGGGTCGTGCACGGGGCACTCGGCAGGCTGTGGAGCGAGGTCAACATCCCCTCGTTCGTGAACGTGCTCGGGATCGGCCCGCTGCTGACCGGGGGCGAGATCGATCCGAGCGACCTGACGCTTGAGTGGATGCTCGACAACTTCTTGCTCGTCGGCTCTCCCGAGACCGTGATCGAGAAGGCCGAGCGGCTCTACGACAGCGTCGGCGGTTTCGGCACGCTCATCACCTACACGCACGAGTACCACGACGAGGCCGATGTCTACCGCAGGCATCTCGAACTGCTCGGCACCCGGGTCGGCCCGGCGCTGCGGGGGCTCGTGCCATAGGGCCCGCACCGGCTGCGCTTCAGCGGCCCCAGGGGTCTATCACCGAGACGCCGAATCCCTCGAAATCACTGACGTTGCGGGTTGCGACCGCTGCTCCTTGCGCCGCCGCAATGCCGAGAATCTGGCCGTCAGAGCCGCTCAGCCCTCGTCCCACGCGCTCGGCGGAGACCCGGATCAGCGCGTGCGCCGACGCGGCCTCGGCATCGTAGTTGAGCGTGCGGGATCGCATTCCGGCGAGCAGCGTGTCGATCTGCTCCGTAAGCGCGTCCTTGCGCCTTCCATCGGGTAGCCGCTCAACACCGAACCGCAGCTCGTGAGCGGTGATCGTGCTGAGGTGTAGCTGTTCCCTCTCGGTGCGCAACCAGGCGAGCACTCGTGCATCGGGCGTCTGCCGCAGTGTTTCGGACCACACGTTGGTGTCGACAATGATCACAGTGGAACGACTTCTCTCGCGGGCCCGCGCTCGGGAAGCTCGAACTCGAAATCGGGGTCTTGCTCGCGAAGCCTCTCGGATTCGGCAAGCCATACCAGCACTGGGTCACCCTCGCTCGGAAGTATGAAGTCGATGAGAATCTTGCGGGCCTCCGCCTCCATTGAGCGTCCGTGCCCGCGAGCCCGCTCGTGCAGGCCGTCTTTGACGGCGTCGGGCAACTTGCGAATGAGTAACTGAGCCATGAATATCACCTCACAGTTATGATATCATCGATATCAATTAACGGCCGTGCCCAAGTTGCGGGCCCCGATCCCGAGCTGCGCCGCGCGCACTCGCCTGAGAGGCCACCGTTCCGAGCGCGCACATAGCTCCGAGACCGAGAATAGAAGGATGTCACCGTCTCCGTTTCAGCGCCTGTCGCGCTCGCTGCATCGCGTCGTACTCACCGACCCGTCGACGGTTGCTGCGACCGAGGCCATTCGCCTCGTCGACGAGCACACCATGATTCGGGTGCTCGACCTGGCGATGCGCATCGGAGAATCGCTGCTGGCGGTCGGAGCTTCAGCGCACGAGGCGACGCTCGCCGTCACCCGGGTGGCGCAGGCCTACGACCTGAACTCGGTGCACGTCGACGTGACGTACAACTCGATTACGGTTTCGTACCACCGGGGCGAAGACTACTGGCCCACCACGATCGCGCGCGTCGTCAAGATCACCGTGCCCGACTTCGCGAAGCTGCAGCAGCTGCAGGCGCTCGTTGCCGACACCGAGTACGGGATGGATCTCGACGAGGCGCGAGCCCGCTTCCGCACGATCAGGCGCACTCCTTTTCTCTACCGGCCCTTCGTGGTGCTGCTCTCGCGGGCGCTGCTCGCGGCCGGCGTTGCCGTCATGTTCGGCACCTCGCCCCTGATCGCCGTGCTCAGCTTCGTCGCGGCGCTGTGCGCCTCGCTGGTGCAGGCCGGGCTCGCGAAGAAGCGCGTGCCGCTGTTCTTCAGCCAGATCGCGGGCGGGTTCTCGGTGACGGCGGTGGCGGTGGCGGTATCGGCGCTCGGGCGCGCGGGGGTCGAACCCTTCGTCGGCCTGCACGCCTCCATCATCGTCGCCTCGGGTATCGTGCTGATGCTGGCGGGCCTCACCGTCGTGGGTGCGGTGCAAGACGCGATCGACGGTTTCGCGGTCACCGCGACGGGGCGAATTCTGGATCTCACCCTGCAAACGCTCGGTGTCGTGGTCGGCATTCTCGCCGGTCTCGAACTGGGGCGAGCGCTCGGTTTCAGCATGGCGCTGCCCTCGGAACCGCCGGCTTTCGGGTCGCCGCTCGATCAGCTTCTCGGCGCGGTCGTGGTGTCGGCCGCGGTCGCACTGACCAACGGGGCGACTTTCAGAACGGTCATGGTCAGCGGCCTCCTCAGCATCATTACGATGGTGAGCTACATCGCGACGAACTCGCTGAATCTGCACGCTGCCGTGGCGGCCGGTATCGGAGCGACCTGCGGGAGTTTCGTCGGCGCACTCATCGCTCACCGCCTGCACGTGCCGTCGGTCGCGGTGACGACGGCCGCGATCATTCCCCTCGTGCCCGGCATCACGGTCTTCAGCGGACTCCTCGAACTCGTGCAGGCGAACGAGCAGGTGCTGGCACGCGGTGCGGGTCTGCTCACGCTCGCCGCCGTGATCGGGATCGCGCTCGCCACGGGTGCCTCGCTGGGCCTCAGTCTCGGCACACCGGTGCGAGCAACCCTCGACAACGTTGTGCGGGGTAGGGCGCGCGCCCACTGAGGCTGCGCTTTTGCAGGTGGTTGAGCGGAGGAAAAAGCGGGATCGCACGCTCTGAAACCCGCTTTTTCCTCCCCTCGGCAGCCTACGCCCCGTGATTTCGACTGCGCTGCGCTCCGCTCAATCACCTATAGACCGCTGCGCTTGGCTTTTATAGGTGGTTGAGCGGAGGCCAAAGGCCGCAGTCGAAACTACCGACCCGGACATTCTGAGCAAGTTTGACCCCGTGATTTCGACTGCGCTTCGCTCCGCTCAATCCAGGGATTTCGACTGCGCTTCGCTCCGCTCAATCCAGGGATTTCGACTCCGCTTCGCTCCGCTCAATCACCTATGTAGGTTTCGACTGCGCTTCGCTCAGTCACCTCTT
>JBKEBN010000027.1:0-3617 GCA_047973175.1 Leucobacter sp. | reverse complement strand
CCTTTGCCTTACTGATCGCGCGGATAGGGACTACGGCTGCGGTGCGGTGACCTGAAACCCGGCTGCGTTGTCGTCGGAATCTTCACCACCAGTGAAGCCTTCCTCCTCCGCCTTGCCAGATCTCTGCTCACCGCATCCTCGTTCCGCAGCCCCTATCCGCGCGATCAGTTAGAGCTCGGCCGGTCGCACGGGTAGCAGCAGCCGGTCTGCTGCTACCCCACGCAGGTGTAGGGACTTACCCCTTGACGGGGTAGGTCTCGACGCTGAGGATGCCCGCTCCGGGGTGTCTGCGCGAGAAGTGGAACACCGAGAACCCGCCCGGAGGCAACTCGGCCGCCTGGCGCAGGTAGTCGCCCGGCAGACTGCCCGTGGCGAGGGCGAGTTCGTGCGCCACATCGGGGAGCACGGGGCGGTGGGTGCAGATGAGGGCGTTCTTGCCCTTGCGCACCACCTTGCCGACCGCGCGCCGCAGTGCGAAGGTGTCGCCGCGATCCCACGCCTCCTGGCTGAGTCCCTCGTGCACCCGCACCGTCTTCTGCGACCGCGCGGCGAGCGGGGCGACGGTGCGCATGCAGCGCTCGGCGTTGGAGGACAGGATGCGAGCCGGGCCGAACGACTCCAGCGTCGGCACGATCAGCTCGGCGTGGTCTTCGCCGATGTCGGCGAGCGGACGCAGCCGATCGACGGGGAAGCGTTCGCCGCGCGACTCCGCTTTCGCGTGCCGCAGCAGAATCACGGAGAACGTCTCTGCCGCATCGCGATCTACCAGCTGCTTGAAAACTGCGAGGATCTCGCGATCGGGATCGTAGCTGAGCCTCTTACGGGCCTGTTCGAGCGGCAGCCACTCGAGCGCCGCCACCTCCCGGTTGGGCACGAAGGTCGAGGCCTGCACCGCCTCCTCGCGCACCTCCGCGGCCCAGTACTGCACCGTCTTCGTCACTCTCCCGCCCAGCGAGTAGTGCACGGTGCCGAGGTTGACGCCCAGCGTCACGGCGAGCCCGGTCTCCTCCTGCGTCTCGCGCACGGCGGCCTGCGGCATGCTCTCACCCGGGTCGAGCTTGCCCTTGGGAAAGGAGATGTCGCGCTGCTTGGTGCGGTGGATCAGCAGCACCATGATGCGGTCGCCGCCTCGCCCGTCGGGCACGCGCCTCCAGCACACGGTGCCGGCGGCGAGGATCTGGGTGTCTTCGGCCTCCTTCGCAACCGATGCGGAGGTCGACGCCTTTACCGGGGCCTTCGCCGAAGCGGGAGATTTCGAACTCAACGGGCCCTCCGTGAACGTGCCTCCGTGCGATTGATCATCACGAGGTCTTGGAGGTCGGGCAGCGGCTCGCCCTCTTCGGTGATGACCCGGCGCTGCCAGCTGCCGTCGGGAAGCATGCGCCACGAGGTGACCTCGTCGCTGAACGCGAAGTCGAAGAAGCGCTCGATGCGGGCGAGGTGCTCGCGGTCTTCGAGGCGCACCAGCACTTCGATGCGGCGGTCGAGGTTGCGGTGCATGAGGTCGGCGCTGCCGATGAACACCTCGGGGTTGCCGTTGTTCTCGAAGGCGTAGATGCGGGAGTGCTCCAGGTAGCGGCCGAGCACCGAGCGCACCTCGATGTTCTCGGAGAGCCCGGGCACGCCGGCCCTGATGGAGCAGATGCCGCGAATCCAGACCTCGATCGGCACCCCAGCCTGACCGGCGCGGTAGAGCGCGTCGATGATCTGCTCGTCGACCATGCTGTTGGCCTTGAACTTGATGCCGCTCGGCAGCCCCGCGCGGGCGTGCTCGGCCTCGCGCTCGATGCGCTCGAGCAGGCCGGATCGCAGCCCCTCGGGGGCGACGAGCAGGCGGTCGTAGTTGGTCTCGATGGCGTAGCCCGAGAGCACGTTGAAGAGCTTGGTCACGTCGCGACCCACCTCGGGCGACGAGGTGAACAGGCCGAAGTCTTCGTAGATGCGACTGGTCTTCGGGTTGTAGTTGCCGGTGCCGATGTGGCAGTAGTGGGCGAGGCGGCCCTGCTCTTCGCGGATCACGTGCACGAGCTTGCAGTGCGTCTTCAGGCCGACGAGGCCGTAGACCACGTGCACGCCCGCCTGTTCGAGCTTGCGGGCCCACGTGATGTTCGCCTCCTCGTCGAAGCGGGCCTTCACCTCGACCAGGGCGAGCACCTGTTTGCCGGCCTCCGCCGCCTTGATGAGCGAGGCGATGATGGGGCTGTCGCCCGAGGTGCGGTAGAGCGTCTGCTTGATGGCCAGCACGTTGGGATCGGTGGCGGCCTGCTCGACGAAGGCCTGCACGCTCGTCGCGAACGACTCGTAGGGGTGGTGCACCAGCACCTCGTGGCGCGCGATGGCACCGAAGATGTCGGGCTTCTCGCTGGGGGAGTTGGAGCGGAACTGCGAGTGCGTGACGGGAATGTGCGGCTTGAACTTGAGGTCGGAGCGGGGAATTCCGGTGAGTGCGAACAGGCCGCTGAGGTCGAGTGGGGCGGGCAGCGTGTAGACCTGCTGCTCATCGATGTCGAACTCGCGCACGAGCAGTTCGAGCGTCGCCTCGTCCATGTCGTCGGAGATCTCGAGGCGAATGGGCGGGCCGAAGCGCCGACGCAGCAGCTCTTTCTCGAGGGCCTGGATGAGGTTCTCGGTCTCGTCTTCCTCGATCTCCATGTCTTCGTTGCGGGTGACGCGGAAGACGTGGTCGTCGACGACCTCCATGCCGGGGAAGAGGCCGTCGAGCTGATTGGCGATGAGGTCTTCGAGCGGAATGAAGCGCACGTTGTCGACGCTCTCGCGCTGATCGACGCGCACGTAGCGCGGGATCATCTGCGGCACCTTGAGGCGCGCGAACTCCACCTTGTCGGTGTAAGGGTTGCGCACGCGGATCGAGAGGTTGAGCGCCCGGCCCGAAATATAGGGGAAGGGGTGCGCGGGATCGACGGCGAGGGGCATGAGCACGGGGTAGATGTGCTGCTCGTAGTACTCGGTGAGGTGCTGACGGTCGGCGTCGTCGAGCTGCCGCCAGTCGACGATGCGGATGCCGGCGTCTGCGAGGGCCGGCTGCACCTGATCTTGGAAGCACCGCGCGTGCCGCTCCTGCAGCTCGTACGCGGTGCGGTTGATGTCGGCGAGCACATCGGTGGGCGCGCGACCCACGTTGGTGGGCACGGCGAGCCCGGTGACGATGCGGCGCTTGAGGCCGGCCACGCGCACCATGAAGAACTCGTCGAGGTTCGAGGCGAAGATGGCGAGGAAGTTGGCGCGCTCGAGTAGCGGCACCGTCGGATCTTCTGCGAGTTCGAGCACGCGCTGATTGAACGCGAGCCAACTCAGCTCGCGATCGATGTAGCGGTCTGCGGGCAGGCCTTCTGGCTCGCGCCTGGATTCGACGGTCTCTTCGCTCATAGACCTATTGTGTCATCAAGTGATCGCGCGGGTAGGGGCCGCGGCTGCGGTGCGGTGAACGTAAATCTTGCTGCGTTGTCGTCGGCGTCTTCACCACCCGTGAAGCCCTCCTCCTCCCTCCGCCTTGCCCGAATTTCCGTTCACCGCATCCTCCTTCCGCGGCCCCAACCCGCGCGATCACTAGGCACCGACAAATCCCGCCGCAACCACAGCCGACTGCGTGAACCGAG
>JBKEBN010000026.1:0-3692 GCA_047973175.1 Leucobacter sp. | reverse complement strand
CCTTTGCCTTACTGATCGCGCGGATAGGGACTACGGCTGCGGTGCGGTGACCTGAAACCCGGCTGCGTTGTCGTCGGAATCTTCACCACCAGTGAAGCCTTCCTCCTCCGCCTTGCCAGATTTCAGGTCACCGCATCCTCGTACCGCAGCCCCTATCCGCGCGATCAGTTAGCAGCCGGGTAGACGACCGGCCCCTACCCTCACAGTGCGCGCAGGATCACGGCGCTGCCCTGGCCGCCTCCACCGCAGATGCCCGCGGCACCGAGCGATCCCGAACCGAGCGCGGCGAGCTGGCGGGCGAGCGTTCCGACGATTCGCGCCCCCGAAGCGCCGATCGGGTGGCCGAGCGCGATCGCGCCGCCGTGCGGGTTGACGATCGCGGCGTCGAGACCCAGTTCGCGGCCCGACTGCACGCCGACCGCGGCGAAGGCCTCATTGATCTCGACCACCGCGAGATCTGCGGCAGTTGCGGCCGCAGTCGCGTCGGCAGCTGCGCCTCCCCGCACCTTTGCGAGCGCGGCGGAGATCCCGCGGGCCGGCTGCGAGTGCAGCTGCGTGTCGGGTCCCGCCACGAACGCGGTCGCCTCGACGCGGGCGATCGGCGCGAGGCCCAGGCGCGCGGCCGCCGCCTCGCTGACGAGCACGAGCGCCGCAGCGCCGTCGGTGATCTGCGACGCGTTGCCGGCGGTGATCGTGCCGTCCTTCGCAAAGGCAGGGCGCAGCGCCCCCAGCGTCTCAGCCGTCGTCTCGGCCCGGATCCCGTCGTCGGCCTCGACCAGTGTCTCGCCCCGCCGCGACACGACCGCGTACGGCTCGATCTCGCCGGCGAAGAACTCCGCCGAAGCCGCTGCGCGCCGGTGCGATGCCGCGGCGAAGGCGTCCTGCTCGGCACGCGTCAGCCCCAGGGGCTCGTTGCCCTGCTCGGTCAGCACCCCCATCGCCGCACGATCGAACGCGTCGGTCAACCCGTCGTGGTCAACCGTATCGATCATCTCCGCCGTACCGTACTTGACACCCGCCCGCATGCGCACTGCATGCGGTGCCAGCGACATCGACTCCTGCCCCACCGCGACCACGATCTCGGCCTCCCCCGCACGAATCAGCCGCACCGCCTGCGACACGGCCTCGGTACCCGAGAGGCAGACCGCGTTCACCGTGATCGCCGGCACGGTCATCGGGATCCCCGCCCCCACCGCCGTCTGCCGCGCCGGGTTCTGACCAGCACCCGCCTGCAGCACCTGCCCCGCGACGAGCATGTCGACCTGCTCGGGTGACACCCCGGCGCGCGCGAGGGCCGCCTTGGCTGCGTGCGCGCCCAGCGCCGTCGCCGGCTCGGTCGCGAGCCGGCCGGTGAAGCGGACGAACGGGGTGCGGGCGTACCCGGCGATCAGGGCGGCGTTCGGGACTGTCGGGGCGGTCGGGGCGGTCGGTACGGTCGGTACGGTCATGAGCTGGTCTCCTTGCGGGCGGCGGCGCGGGGTCGGGATCAGGTGCGGGATCGGGCCGAATCCGAGCTCGGTGCTGGACCGTGTTCGAAACCGGGATCGGGCCGCACCACCCGACTGCTCCTGCCATCATGCCCGATCCGGCACCACCGCCGGCGACAGTTCTGCACAGCCGGAGCCCCGCTCACTGTGCGCCTCGCGCAGCCCTTCTTGCCCGCGTCTCTCTGCACTCCGACCTCGACCCGCCAGCGCCCCCGCCCCACGCACTCCCGGCCCCATGCAACTCAGCCCCCAACAACCTAGCCCCCCCCCCTGCAACCCCGACCCACTGCACTCCCGCCCCACTGCACCTCTTCCCACTGCATCTCCTCCCGTCGCCCCTCCCCTTCCCCGTCAGCCCCTCCCCTTCCCATCAGCCCCGCGCGGGGCCCTCTGGAAGACGCAAATGGTCGGTATAGCGCCGCATACCGACAATTTGCGTCTTCCAGAGCACGGGACGGGGGTAGGGGCCGGATCACGAGGTAGGAGCGGGGCAGGGGGTAGGGCTCTGGGGGGAGCCAGAGGTGCGGGCGAGAAGGGGCAGGAGGGAAGAGCGGGGGCTACGGGCAGAGGCGAGCGGGCGGGCGGGGAGGGAGCAAGGCCGGGACGGGGGAAGACCGGGGGGAGAAGACCGGGGGGAGAAGAGGCCGGGACGGGGCAAGGCCGGGACGGGGCGGAGGCACGGAGCGCGGGCGAGGAGGGGTGCGGGCGAGAAGGGAGCATGCGCGGAGGAGTTACGGACATGCAAGAGGGCGCAGGGGGAGCGGACAGAACTCGCGGATAGGGTGGTTGCGTGAGCAGTTCGGCCGATCCACCAGCGCACCGCGACGAAGTCGGCACCGCAACCGACGAGACAACCGGCGCCGCAACCCGCACCGCACCCCGCGCGGCAAGCCGTTCCGCAACGCGTCGCCGGCGCATGTCGCGGCGACGCGGGCGCCGGCTCACGGTGACGATCACCGTGTTCGTGATCCTCGTGCTCGGCGGCTACACGGCGGCGACCGCGCTCACCCCGCTGCCCGCTCCCACCGCCGAGCTGAGCGCTGGCGCGGAGCGGGAGTTCGCGGCCGATCCGGCACCCGCCCAGGCCGCAGCCGACGCTCAGCCGCTCCCCACCGCGGTCGGGTGGCTGCACGACGACGAGGTCTGGGTCAACTCCGACGAGGTGCAGCCCATCGCGAGCATCTCCAAGCTCGTCACGGTGCTCGTGGGTCTCGAGCAGCAGCCGCTGGAGGCCGGAGCCGACGGCCCGACGCACGTGTGGACGGCGGAGGATCGCGCCCGCACCGACCAGTACCTCGCCGAAGACGGCATCGCCTACCCGATCCCGGTCGGCACCGAGGTCACCACCCGCCAGATGCTCACCCTCGCGCTCGTGCCCTCTGCCAACGACTTCGCGGCCGCCTACGCGTACTCGATCTTCGGCGACAACGACGCCTTCGTGGCGGCCGTCGACGACTGGAAGCAGCGCAACGGCATCGACTCGCTCGTGCTCGCCGAGCCCACCGGCATGGACGAGCGCAACGCCGCGACCCCGGCCGACGTGCTGCGCATCGCCCGCCTCGCGCTGCAGCAGCCCGCCATCGCCGACATCACCCGCCTCTCCTCGGCCGAGCTGCCGTGGGGTATCGGCACCGTCGAGAGCACCAACCTGCTGTTCGGCGAGATTCCCGACGTGCTCGGCGTGAAGACGGGGCGCACCAGCGTCGCCGGCTACAACCTCGCATCGGCGCAGGCGAGCAGCGCCTCGGGGCGCGAGCTGGTGAAGCTGTCGGTGGTGCTGGGCCGGCCCACCGAAGAGGATCGCGTCGCCTCGAGCATCGCCGTGCTCACGGCGCTCGACGCGGCACCGCAGACCGTGGACCTGGTCGCCGAGGGCGAGGAGGTCGGCACCGCGGAGACCGTCGACGGCAAGCGGATCGCGCTCGTCGCCGACGGCGCGGCGAGCACCGTGCTGCTGCCGGGCGAGACGGCGACGACCGCGGCCGAGCTCACCCCGCTGGGAGCGGGCGGGGCCGGCCAGGAGGCGGGCGCGATCCGGGTCGATACCCCGAGCGGCAGCGAGGAGATCCCGATCGTCACCGACGCGGCCATCGCGGAGCCGGACTTCTGGTGGCGCTTCACCCACCCCGCCCGAGTCTTCGGCTGGTAGCCGCCGCGCAGATCTGCCAGTGGATCTGAGAGTCGCTTTCTGCCGCTACATTGTCG
>JBKEBN010000008.1:0-9013 GCA_047973175.1 Leucobacter sp. | reverse complement strand
GTAGCATACGTTCATTCACATGCTCATCTTCGAAAGAGAAGTTCTCACGAAATCGTTCGTGCTCATATGGGGTGGAACTGGCCGTGGGCCAAAAGAGCGGTCGGCGTCCTCATGTCGAAGCCTGCACATTTGGTGTTTGAAGTCTCACTACGTTGCCTCGCTTCGTCTACGTGCCCGCAGATCTGGGAGGGTCAGCACAGACGCGGCCCATTCGGACGATCTAGAAAAATACCCGCAAGGACTATTCCTCCATGGGGCCCAAGGCACACTGTCGTGAACATGGCGCCTGCTCGGGCCAAGAGCAAGGAGACGCCTGATGTCCAGCTGGCCTGAATGAATCCCCTCGGGGTGAGTTCACGAGCGTATCGCCCACTCAAATGCGTGCGGGCGTCTTAGCCCTCGAAGATGTCGCCGAGGAACTCGAACGGGCTCTTCTTCTTGCGGTAGCGGGGGTCGCGCCGGCGGTCGTCGTAGTGGCCGTCCCGCCCTCGGTTGTCGTAGCGCCGTTCGTCGCGGTTGTCGTAGCGGGGCTCGGAGTACTGCTGGGCCGGTTTTTCGGCGGTGTCGGCCTGCATGCGCTCGAGGATCTTGTCGAGCTCGCCCCGGTCGAGCCAGATACCACGGCACTGCGGACAGTAGTCGACCTCGACCCCCTGTCGTTCGCTCATCAGCAGGGTGGTTCCGTCACTCGGGCAGTTCATGATGCCAGCGTATGACAGAGCGAGCACCCCTGGCTGTGAAGAAGAGGACGGCCGGCTGGGAGTTCCGCCCGCGACCATCAGGGATCAGAGCCGGAACTCCAAGAGCCAGTCGACCGCGAGCTGTGCGACGACAGCAACGATGACAAAGTGGAGGAGGATCGCGACCCACGCCCAGGAGGCGAACCCTTTGAACGCGCGCACACTCGTATCCCCTGCAAGGAGGTTCCCGTCGGCGCCCGCCTTCGCGAGGGTGATCCACCAGAGCGGGATCATTGCCGTCCAGACCACCATGCACCAGGGGCAGAGCGTCGCGAGGGAGTAGAAGCTCTGGTACTGCAGCCAGGTGATGAAGACGATGCCTCCGAGGAGGCCGAGGCAGTAGAGCCGCCAGAACCACCGGGCGAAGTGAGCTCCGGCGAGGATCGCGGCGCCGACGAGGATCGGGGCAGTGAAGGCGGTGACGCCGATGATGGTGTTGGAGAATCCGAAGAGCGAACCCTGCCAGGAGTCCATGTTCGGCCCGCAGGTGACGAGCTTCGAGATGTTGCAGTTCGGTAAGTGGGTGGGTTCCTGCAGCGTCTTGATGTACTCGGTGAGCAGCTCGAAGGAGGCGAACCAGCCGACGATACCGGCGAAGATCGAGAACCAGGCGAAGCCGATGCGTCGTCGGCGTAGCGGTGTCTCAGCGCTCGTGGTCATGGTTCGAATCTACACAGGCGAGGCCGAATGCCTGACGGCTGCTCGAGGAGCGGTGGCGATCGGGTGCGCGCTGCGCGTGCGGGATCCTGGGCATGGGTCAGTCGGCCGTCACGTTGACGACGCCTTTCATTTCGGCGTGGATCGAGCAGTCGTACTCGTAGCTGCCGGCCTCATCGAAGACGTGGGTGAAGCTCCCCTGCCGCATGAGTTCGCTCACGAAGCTCGCGTCCCCGGCGACGACGTCGTGCTTGGATTGCCCCTCGAACACCCAGCGCACCGCTTCGCCCTCGGTGACGTCGACCTCGGCCATGTCGTAGGCGTTGTCGTAGGCGCGCACGGTGACGGCGGGGTCCGCGTCATCAGCAGAGGGGGTGACCTCGGGCTTCGCCGCGGCGCAGGCGGCGAGGCCACCGAGCAGCCCGACCGCCAGTACGGCTCCGAGGGCGTGCATGAGAATACGGCGGGTATCGGTGTCCATCGTGTGTCTTCCTCTCAATCTCAAGGGGTCAGTTCGTCCGCGCTTCGCGCAGGCTGCGCGGAGCCACCTGGCTGTGCGGGAGCAGCTCGGTAGCCGTAGCAGTAGGCCATGCCGACCCCGGCAACGACGAGGAGCAGGCCGAGCGGGATGTGCATCGCGAGCGGCATGCCCAGATAGCCGATGAAGAACTGGGCAAGTTCGAGCACCCAGACGGCGATCGAGCCGGTGAAAGCGCCCTGGGGCCAGCGGGCGAGTCGCCAGGCGAGGAGTGTGACGATGATCTGCACGAATCCGATGGCGGGCAGGGCCATGCCGATGTTCAGGTGCCAGGCTTGGGCGTCGGCGCTGCGGCCGTCGAGCATCGTCCCGGCGATGAACGGCTGCGCGACCAGCAGTGCGGCGTGAACGATGAGCACCCAGCGCGCGAGCGCCCCGAGCAACCGGCGAGCTCTGCTCGGGCGGGCGGCGGTGTCGTCAGTGGCTGCCATTCATGCCTCCTCCGGGGTTGCCCGCGTGCACTGCGGGAGTGCTGATCGCGGTGGGCGGTTCCTGGGTGTCGTCGATCACGACGAACTGCCCCATCATGCCCATGTCGTGGTGCATGAGCCAGTGGCAGTGGAACATATAGGGCCATTCGGGGTCGGCGCTGCGACCGAACTCGACGTCGATGATCACGGGACGACCGGGCGGCGCATAGACGGTGTCTTTCCAGCCGCGCTCGTAGTCGCGCGGGGGTTCGCCGTCGACGCTGACGACCAAGAAGCGCGCGTTGTGGATGTGGAGGTTGTGGGGCAGGTGGTGCTGATTATCGACCACCCACCGCTCGCGGGCGCCGACGGTGACGACCTGGTCGACGCGGCTCATCTCCATGGTGGCGCCGTTGATCTGGTTGTTCGTGAGCACCATCGACCGGGTGACATCTGGCGCCTCAAGCGGAGGCGGGAGAACCTGCGCGATCATGCCGAGTCCGGCGATGGTCAAGTCGGGCCCGGCGAAGCTTGAGGCGGCGCGCAGCTCGAGCACGTCGAAGCGGTCTTCGGCGCCGGCCGCGCGGGAAGTACTCTGCAGGAGACCCAGCGAATGCGGCACCGATTGCAGCATGGCGGTCTGCCCGGGCTCGAGCTCGACGAGGACCTCGGCCCGCTCCCCTGGGGTGAGGGTGACGCTGTTGATCGGGGTGGGGTCGGACAGCAGTCCCGCCTCGGTACCGACGAGCGTCATCGGCGCGCCCTGAACCACGAAGTGGTAGGTGCGCGCCGAGGAACCGTTCAGCAGGCGCAGCCGGGTGAGCGCGCGGGTGACCTCGAACGTCGGGGAGAGCGCGCCGTTCACGATGACCGTGTCCCCGAGCAGCCCAAAGGCGGTGCGTTCGCGTGCGGCGAAGGTACCGTCGGCGTTGAAGCTGCGATCGGTGACGAGGACGGGCACGTCGTCGACACCGTAGTCGATCGGCAGGCCGCTCCACTCGCTAAGCTCGTCTTGGAGGATGAATAGACCCATCAGGCCGCGGGTGACCTGTGCTTCGGTAGTGCCGTGGGTGTGCGGGTGGTACCAGCAGGTCGCGGCTGGTTGCTCGATCTCCCATTCGGCGATCCATTCCTCGCCGGGGGCGATGGGCTGGTGCGGGCCGCCATCGTATTGCGCGGGGAGTTTCAAGCCGTGCCAGTGCACGGTCGTCGTCTCGGGGAGCTCGTTGCGCACGACGATCCGTACCCGATCGCCCTCGGCAGCGCGCAGGGTGGGCCCTGCGAAGGCGCCGTTATAGCCCCAGCTCGGGGTCGGTCCAGCTGGGTGGATGCGGCTCTGCCCGGTTTGCGCGGTGAGGGAGAAGATGCGGGTGCCGTCGTGGGCGATCTCGGGTTCGGCGAGCGGCGGGATCGGCAGCGGTGTGCGCCGCACACCACCGCTGGGCGCGAGGATGGGTTTGGGCTGCGGCGTCCAGCCGCTCAGCGTGACCACGGTGCCGGCGAGCAGGCCGCCGGTGGCGACCGCGAGTACTCCTCGACGGGTGATGCCCGGGCGTGCGGCTCCGTCCTGCTTGTCGGGGGTCGGCTCGTCTGCGTTCACCGAGTGCCCCCCTCCTGCGAGGCGGCGGGAATCTGGACGAGGTCGATACGCTGCCTGCCGTACCCGCCTCGGGTGAAGACACGCAGCGTGAGCCACAGGAAGAGGGCGAGGCCGGCGATCTGGCCGATCAGGCCGGCGGGGTTGCCGTCGTCTGTGGTCTGCGCGGTTTCCCCGGTGAGGCCCGACGCCATGATGCCGAAGGCGACGTAGTTGTTGACGATGTGAATCGCGATCGCGGCCTCGAGGCCGCCGGTGCGCCAGGTGAGCCAGGCGGAGACGGCGCCGAGCAGCCCGACGGCGAGGAGCCCCCAGATGTCGTAGATGTGGAGGGACGCGAAACCGATCGAGGGGATGAGGATCGCGAACCAGGGGTTTCTGATCCAGGCCCCGAGCACCTGCACGAAGAGCCCGCGGAAGACGACTTCTTCGGCGGTGGATTGCAGCGGCACCAAGAACAGCACGAGCAGCATCGATAGCAGCGCGGCGCGCGCGTCGAAGCCGGTGTCGCTGGTAGCAGCTGCGGCATCGGTGGCGGGCTCGAAGAGCAGGCCGACGCCGATGCCGACAAGGTTCATGACGACGATGGCGAGCACGGAGACGCCGAGTAGCCTGCCGAGGAGTCCCCAGCGCATGCGGGCGGCGACCGACCAGATCCGGCCGATGGGTCGCATGCCCATCACGAGCATTGCGAGCAATACCGCCGGGAGCATGATGATGATCGAGACCATGCTCACGAGCACCGAGATGGGCCGCTGCGTGTCGAGCACCTCTGCGGTGCCCGCGGCGACCTGCCTGGGGTAGTTGGGGTCTGTGAGCATCAGTACGGGGATAACCGCCACGGTTACCACCACGGTGAGGATGCCGAAGAAGACTCCCGAGAGCAGGAGCAGGGCGAGCGGCTTCCACCACCGGTAGGCGGGGGTGCCGCGCAGGAGGCGGTGGTAGGCGAGCGGTTCGGTCTCCACGGTGCGCAGCTGCTGAGACGCCCGAGCCCAGCCCCAGGATGGCGGCACCGCAGATGGCGTGCGCGGCTCGGGTTCGGGGCTGGACATGCTGGGGTCTGCAGCTGCGGGTCAGGCGGGGGCGTTCGTCGGCGTCTGGGCGGCGCGGTAGCGGCGGGCGCGCACGAAGGAGGCGATGCCGGCGGCGAGGAACACGAGGAGCACGACGAAGGTGACGGTGCTCGCGATCACCGCGTTCGGGCGCTCGGCGGTGCCGGCGAAGAGCTCCCCGAGCTTCTTCACGTTCATGGCGGTACCGGCGAGGCCGAGGAGAGCGATCGCGAGGGCGGCGTGGAGCGCGTGTCGGCGGACCTTCGGCGCGCGTGCGACGAAGGCGGCGATGAGGAAGAGCACACCGAGCGCCGCGGGGATAAGGGCGGTCATGCTGCTCGCGTCGGAGGCGACGTAGGCGATCACGCCGGTGGCGGTGAGGATGCTGCCGACGGCGAAGGTGAGTACGGTCATGGACGGTGTTCCTTTCGCGGACGCCGCAGGGGGTCTGGGCCGCGCCGGGCGCCCGGGATCTCTCCTCCCCTGCCCCAGGTTCGGGGAACCGTGAGGGGTGCGGGCCTCGTCCCGTACTCTACATGATGTAGTTGTAAGCTCGGCTGTATGCTGTCTGCCCCGTGGAATCTCATTCTCACCGTCGTCTTCGCGTTCACCGGGGTGTACTGCCTCGTGCGCCTCATCACGCACCGGCCGCCGGCCGGTGCCCCGCGTGGCCCGGTGCTCGAGTCGACGGCGATCCACCTCATGCACCTGGTGATGAGCGCCGGAATGATCGCGATGTGCTGGTTCATGATGATCCCGGCAGCACTGAACTGGGCGCAGATCGTGGTCTTCACCGTGCTCGCGCTCGCGCTGATGCCGGGACTCTGGAAGGCGCCGCTGCTGGCCCGTCGCGTGGATCTCGCCGGGCACATCTGGCTCGCGGCCGCGATGGTGTGGATGATCGCGGCAATGCCGCTGCTCATGGCTGGAATGGGCGGGGACGAGGCCTCGTCCGGCCATGGTGCAGGCAGTGGTGAAGCCATGGAGATGATGATGACGACACCGCTCTGGGTCGATATAGTGAACGGGGTCTTTGTCGCCGGGAGCGCGGCGATCGCGCTGTGGTGGGCGTACCGTTCGGCGACGATCCGCGGTGAGCGGTTGCACGCGCTCTGCCACTGTCTGATGGCGGCGGGTATGGCGGCGATGCTCTTGCTCATGAACGGGTAGCGGCTAGGCCGCGACTTCGAAGAGGGCTGGCCAGAGCAGCAGCGCGAGCGGGTAGCCGACGAAGCTGACGATGTTGAGCAGCCAGTGCGCGATGATGAGCGGCAGTGACCGCCCCCAGCGGTGGTACACCCAGCCGAAGAGGAGCCCCATCACGACGTTGCCGATGAACGCGCCGATGCCCTGGTAGAGGTGGTAACTGCCGCGCAGCAGTGCGCTCGAGACGATGGTGGCGAGCGGGCCGACCCCGAGGCGCCGCATGCGGTCGAAGAAGTAGGCGACGACGATGAGCTCCTCGCCGAGAGCTGCGCGCAGAGCGGAGAGGATCAGCACGGGCACTGTCCACCAGTAGGCGTCGAGAGCGGTCGGCACGACGTTCGCATTGATGCCGATGATGCGCGAGAAGAGGTAGAACGCGAGCCCCGGGATGCCGATCGCCGCCGCGAGCACGACGCCCCAGCCGGTGTCGGCCAGCCACCAACGGCCGTCCCTGCCGGGGAGCCGGCCGAGGCCGAGGTTCCCGAGGTGCGGGGCGGTACTGCGCCAGAGCAGGTACGCCACGAGTGCGACGGGTGCGAGTTCCCCGATGAAGCCGAGCAGTTGATAGGCGAGGTCGAAGAGGGGCTGCTCGGCGAGCGGCCGGTTGATCGTGGCGGTCTGTGAGGCGAGCGCGGTCTCCTGGCTGAGGCGGCGCAGAATCGTGATGATCGACTGCACCCCCGCGTAGCCGAAGGACAGGGCGAGCACGATCGCGAGCTCCCAGCGCAGTCGGCGCTTCGAGATCGGGGCGACGTCGAAGCGCGCATACTGGGGCGGTCGCATCTGGGGCACCTCGGCTAGGCCCGGCGGCGGTAGTTCTGCAGCCGGAGGCTGTTGAACACGACGAGCACCGAGGAGAGCGCCATCGCACCGGCGGCGATCAGGGGGTTCAGGAATCCGGCGGCGGCGATCGGGATCGCGGCGAGGTTGTAGCCGAACGCCCAGCCGAGGTTCACGCGGATGGTGCGCAGGGTGCGCCGCGACAGCTCGATCGCCTCGGGGATCACGGCGAGGTCTTCCCGCACGAGGATGATGTCGGCCGACTTGAGGGCGATGTCGGTGCCGGAGACGACGGCGAGGCCGAGGTCGGCGGCGGCGAGGGCGACGGCGTCGTTGATGCCGTCGCCGACCATGGCGACCCGCTCCCCCGCGGCTTGCAGCTCGCGGATCGCATCGGCTTTCTCGGCTGGCAGCACTTCGGCACAGACGCGGTCGATGCCGAGGGTGCCGGCGATCTCCTCGGCGACGGCGCGGGAGTCGCCGGTGAGCAGTACCGTGGTGAGGCCCTGCTGCCGGAGCGCCTGGATCGCAGCTCGGGCGTTCGGTTTGATGGTGTCGGCGAGGCCGAAGCGCCCGATGAGGCGTTCCGCCTGGGCGACGAACACGGTCGATTCCGTGGGGTCGGCTTCGCTGAGGTAGACGCGGGCGGCACCGGTGGACACGCCCTGCTCGTCCAGGTAGGCGAGGCTGCCGATCGAGACGGTGTCGCCGGCGACGGTGCCGGAGGCGCCCCGGCCGGGTACGGCGATGAAGTCTCTGACGGGGTCGAGGTCGGTGATCTGCTGCTTCGCGGCCGCGACGATGGCGCGGGCGATGAGGTGCTCAGACCCTTGCTCGACTGAGGCGGCGAGGCGCAACAGCTCGTGCTCGGCGATGCCGGGGACGGTGGCGATGCTGCGCACGCTCATCTCGCCGGTGGTGAGGGTGCCGGTCTTGTCGAGCACCACGGTGCTGATCGTGCCGCTCGCCTCGAGCGCGTCCTGCCCCTTGACGAGGATCCCGAGGCTGGCGCCGCGGCCGATGCCGACCATGAGCGCGGTCGGGGTGGCGAGCCCCAAGGCGCAGGGGCAGGCGATGATGAGGGTGGAGATGCCGATTCCGAAGGCTTCCTCGAAGGAGCGGCCGGCGAGCATCCACCCGGCGGTGACGAGGATGGCGAGGACGATCACGCCGGGCACGAAGTAGCGTGTGACGCGGTCGACGAGGGTCTGCACGCGGGCTTTGCGGGCCTGGGCTTGCTCGGCGAGGGCGGCCATCTGCGCGAGCTGGGTGTGTGCACCCACGGAGCTCGTGCGTACCTCGAGGCGGCCGTTGGTGCTGATTGTGCCGCCGATCACGGTGTCGCCGCTGCCGGCTGCGACGGGGAGCGGTTCGCCGGTGAGCATGCTGGCGTCGATGTCGGCGCTGCCGGCGATCACGGTGCCGTCGGCGGGGAGGGTTTCGCCGGGGAGCACGACGAACACGTCGTCGACGCGGAGCTCGGCTGCGGGCATGATCTCTTCGGTGCCGTCGCGTTGGATGCGGACGTGCGTGGCGGCGAGCTCGCTGAGGGCGCCGAGCACGTCGCCGGCCTTGCGGCGGGAGCGGGTTTCGAAGTAGCGGCCCGCGAGCTGGAAGGTGGTCATG
This sequence comes from Leucobacter sp., assembly GCA_047973175.1. Taxonomy (GTDB): domain Bacteria; phylum Actinomycetota; class Actinomycetes; order Actinomycetales; family Microbacteriaceae; genus Leucobacter. Next base: position 404 of record JBKEBN010000008.1, on the reverse strand, counting down.
CCGGCGGCGACGTCGAGGTAGATGGCGTTCGCCCCCTCGGGGGTGGCGCCGATGCCGAGCCAGTACCCGGCCCCGCTCCCCTCGATGCCGAATAGCAGCGTCACGACCGACCAGCCGAATGAGGCGGTGATGCCGAGGGAGACGAGGGTGTCCATGCTGACGTCGCCGTGGCGGAGGTTTCTGAGGGTGGCCTTGTGGAACGGCCAGGCCGCCCAGGTGACGATCGGGACGGCGAGGGCGACGCAGAGCCACTCCCAGCCGGGGAAGCGCCACTCGGGGACGAGGGCGAGCACGATCGTGAGATCCATGAGCGGCACGGTGAGCACGGCGGCGAGGATGAGCCGTCTGCGCAGCGAGGTGATGCGCACCTCGGTGGCGCGCTTCGACCAGGCGTCGTCGGCGTC
>JBKEBN010000021.1:0-18968 GCA_047973175.1 Leucobacter sp. | reverse complement strand
GCCGCTACCTCGGACTCGAGATCCTCACCAAGTCCCGACTCACCCTCGTCACCGACACCGACCCCGAGGAGGTGAACACCGACACCACCCACGAGCTCACCGCCTGAACCATCAACAACTCGAAGGAACCCGAGCTACACCACCCCCTGGGGCTTGACCCCGACGGTTCGCCCGGCTTCACGCGCTTGCCGCGCACCCGCACCTCGCCGGCTTCTGCGTGCCGCACGCCGAAGAGCGTCTCGATGAGTTCGGTGCGTCCCGCACCGACGAGGCCCGCGAGGCCCACGATCTCGCCGCTCCGCACGTTGAGCGAGATGGTGTCGCTCGCACCGGGAACCTGCAGCTCGTCGATCTCGAGCAGCACCTGATCGGAGTAGGTGCCGCGCTCGGGAAACAGGTCTTCGAGTTCGCGACCGATCATGGCGGTGACGATCTCGTCGTCCGTGATGTCGGAGAGCAGCTTGTCGGTCACGAGGTCGCCGTCGCGCAGCACGATGACGCGGTCTGCGATCGCGCGCATCTCCTCCATCTTGTGCGTGGTGAACAGCAGCGCCACGCCGCGGTCTCGCAGCGTGCCCATGACCTCGAGCAGGCGGCCGACCTCGCGCTCGGCGATGGCGCTCGAGGGCTCGTCGAGCAGGATGACGCTCGCCCCCGTGTTCGTCGCCTTGGCGATCTCGATGATCTGGCGCACGCCGACGGGCAGTGCGCCCATGCGGGTGCGCGGGTCGAGGTCGAGACCGAACACCGCAAGCTGCTCCTCGGCCTGCTTGATCATCTCGTGGCGGCGAAGCCCGAACGGACCGCGCAGCTCACGCCCCACGAACAGGTTCTCGTAGACCGAGAGCTCCAGAATCGAGGCCAGCTCCTGCGGCACGATGGCCACGCCCAGCCGGTGCGCGATCTGGGAGTTGCCGGCGGGAAGCCGCTCCCCCTGCACGTACACCTCGCCGCCGTCGGGCCGGTACTGCCCCGACGCGATCTTCATCAGCGTCGACTTGCCCGCACCGTTCTCGCCCGCGAGCGCGGTGATCGTACCCGCCTCGAGCGTCAGCGAGACGCCGCGCAGCACCGGGATGCCACCGAAGCCCTTGATGATGCCGACGCATTTCAGCAGTGTCGACCCCTCACCGGATGACCCATTCGGCCCCGTTGTCCCGTGATCCTCGGACACAGCACCGCCCTCCTCTCTCCACGATTCGGGCGTTCCCGCTCCGTCGCGATCGTTCGCGTGCCGAATGGTGATTCAGCCGCGCAATTTTTCTACCACAACTTCTCATACATGAGAAACATAACCGCTCATATGAGCAGTGCTAGAGTTGGTCACAGCAGTCTTCCTTCTACAGCAATGCCATTCGCGAGGAGCTCGAGATGCACAGCGACAGCCAAGCCGCCTACGTGGCAACGCGGCACTACATCGACGGCCTGTCGCGCATTGAAATAGCCGATGAACTGGGAATTTCGCGTTTCGCTGTGGCGCGGATCCTGCAGCGGGCACGCGACCGCGGCATCGTTCGCTTCGAGATCACCTCGCCGGGCGACCTCGATCTCCCGGTCTCGATGGCGTTACAAGAACGTTACGGACTGCACCACGCGCTCGCCGTGATCACCCCGTCCGACGCCCCCGAAACGATCCGCCAGGCGCTCGGACGAGCGAGCGCCAGACTGCTGACCGAGATTACCGCTGCCTCCGACACCATCGGCATCGCCTCGGGGCGCACCCTGCTCGACATGGCCGCCTCGATCGGCTCCCTCGCCCGCGCCGACATCGTGCAGTTCGGCGGCGTCGCTTCGGGCATTCAAGACAGCGGCGTCGAGCTCGTGCGACGCGTGGCCCGCATCTCGCACGGCACCCCGTATCCGATCCTCGCCCCGCTCATGGTGCAGCGGCCGGAGTCCGCCGAACTGCTCCGCCAGGAACCCATCATCCGCGAGACGATCGCGCAGTTCTCCCGCGTCACCATCGCCGTCGTCGGCATCGGCAGCTGGAACCCGCCCGACTCCCAGGTCTACCAGCTCGCGCAGCGGCTGGGCCTGCTCGCTCCACTGCAGCGGCTCGGCGTCTGCGCAGAGCTCGGCGCGATCATGCTCGATGCCGACGGCAACGAGGTCGACCTCTACTCCGACCGCTCGATCGCCATCGACTCGGCCGCGCTGCGAAAGGTGCCGGAGGTCATCGCCGTCGCAGGCGGGCCGAGAAAGATTCGGGCGATCTCCGCGGCCCTTCGCAGCGGCCTCATCAGTTCACTCGTGTGCGACGTCGGCACGGCCCGTGCCCTGCTCGAGCAGGACGATCAGGCAGGCCGCGCAGGCACTTCCCCCACCACGAGCCTTTCCAACTCGAAGGAGCAACATGAAGTTCGATGATCTTGCGGGCAAGACCGCCGTCGTCACCGGCGGCGGCCGGGGCCTCGGCCTCTCACTCGCCGAAGCGTTCGCTGCGCAGGGCATGCGGGTCGCGCTGCTCGACGTGCTGCCCGAGGTCGAAGCCGCGGCGGCCGACCTCGCCGCGCGCCACGGCGTCTCCGCCGTCGGCCTGCGCGTCGACGTCACCGACACCGAGCAGATCGAGGGGGCGTTCGCCCGCGTGAGCTACGAGCTCGGCACCCCGCAGGTCGTGCTCACCGCCGCGGGCATCACCCTGCTCAAGCCGAGCATCGAGATCACGCCCGAGGAGTGGCGGCGCGTGCAGTCGATCAACGTCGACGGCACCTTCTTCACGGTGCAGGCGTTCGCCAAGCACCTCATCGCCGCGGGCCTGCCGGGCTCCGCGATCCTCGTCTCCTCGATGTCGGGGCGCGTCGTCAACGTGCCCCAGCAGCAGACCGCCTACAACACGTCGAAGGCCGCCGTGGGGCACCTCGCGGCCTCGCTCGCGGTGGAGTGGGCGGCGCAGGGCATTCGGGTGAACGCCATCGCGCCGGGCTACTTCCTCTCTGACATGACGAAGCAGTTCACCGAGTCGAACCCCGAGCTCGCCGCCGACTGGCTGTCGCGCATCCCGGCCGGTCGCATGGGCGAGCCCGGCGACCTGCACGGCCTCGTGGCGTTCCTCGCCTCTGACGTGTCGCAGTACCTCACCGCGCAGTCGGTCGTCATCGACGGAGGCTACACCGCCATCTGACCCAGGTGGTTGAGCGGAGCGCAGCTTTTCCAGGTGGTTGAGCGGAGCGCAGCGCAGTCGAAACCACCGACCCGAGGTTTCTCAGAACATCACGGGCGACAGCTTCGACTCCGCACTCCGTGCTTCGCTCAACCAACCGGGGTCGGCTCGTACCGCCGCAGCTCGACCGACGCCGCGACGAGGCCGCGAATCACCGGCAGCAGTCCCTCCGGGTCGGAGGCGTCGCGCGCGTCGCGCAGCAGCTGCACGAGCACGTTGCCGAGCGCGGTGCACTCGACCGGGCCGGCGACGACCGGCAGCCCCGAAAGATCGGCCGTGCGCTGGCACAGCAGCTCCCCCTGCGAGCCGCCGCCCACCATGTGCACGGAGTCGATCGCGAGACCGCTCACGCGCGCGACCTCGCGAACGGCCGCGGCCAGGCTCGCGGCGAGGCTCTCGATGATCGAGCGGAGGATCGCCGGAGGATTCTGCGCGAGGCGGGCGGCGGCTTCGGGATCGCGCTCCGCGACAGCGGCGACCACGCGGTCGGGAATGTCTCCCGGGGGCGCGAAGCGGGGATCCGCGGTGTCGAACACGGGCACCGTGTCGTCGACGGCCGCCCCCGCGTTGATGAGCTCTTCGAGGGAGGCTTCGATCCCCTGCGACCGCCAGTGCCGCATCGACTCGCTGATGAGCCAGGTGCCGGTCACGTTCTTGAGCAGGCGCACCGTGCCGTCGATCCCCCGCTCGTTGGAGAAGCCGCCGTCGAGGGCGACCCGCGATACCACGGTGTGCGGCAGCTCGACGCCCACCAGCCCCCAGGTGCCGCACGAGATGTAGGCGGTGCGCGAGGAGGCGAGCGGGATCGCCGCGACGGCGCTGGCGGTGTCGTGGGAGGCCACGGCGACCACGTCTACCGGGCCGGCGGCTCCGAACTCCGTCGCGAGCTCGGGAAGCAGCCGCCCGATCACGTCGCCCGGCTGCACCACCCGCGGCATCGCCTCTCGAATTCCGACCTCGTCGACCAGTCGCGCCGACCAGGGAAAATCGTCTCCCGGCACCGCGGCCACGCTCATCAGCCCCGACGTGGAGGCGATCGTCCACTCGATCGTGCGCTCGCCGGTCAGCAGGTAGTGCACGTAGTCGGGCACCATGAGAAAGCCGTCCGCAGACGCGAGCCGATCCTCGTCGCGCTCCACCTCCAGCTGGAAGACCGAGTTGAGCGAGATGATCTGCAGCCCGTTGAGTTCGAAGAGCTCGCGCCGGCCGATGCGCTGCTCCATGCGAGCCATGGCGCGCGCGTTGCGCGGGTCGCGATAGTGCCGGATCGGCCCGAGGCGCTCCTCGCCGCGCATGAGCGCGAAGTCGACACCCCAGGAGTCGACGCCGATCGACGCGATGTCCGGCCGCCTGCGGAAGGCCTCTCGCAGACCCGTTCGGATCTGTCTCCACAGCTCGTCGACGTCCCAGGCGAGCGCGTGCGCAACCGTCGTGCCGGGGTCGACCGTCGCGGCCGGCACCGCGCCGTTCGGAAAGCGGTGCACCGCCTCGAGGTGCACCCTGCCCTCTCGCAGCTCGCCGATCATCACCCGGCCGCTCGTCGCGCCGAGGTCGACGGCGGCGACCGGTGCTCCTCCGCTCATCGCAGGAAGGCGGCGGCGACGCCCGAGTCGACGGGAATGTGGAGACCCGTCGTGCGACTGAGTTCCGCGCCGGTGAGCACGTACACCGCGTCGGCGACGTTCTCGGGAACGACCTCGCGCTTGAGAATGGTGCGGTTCGCGTAGAACTGGCCCAGATCCTCCTCGGCGACCCCGTAGGTCGCGGCGCGGTTCGCTCCCCAGCCGGAGGCGAAGATGCCCGAGCCGCGCACCACGCCGTCCGGGTTGATGCCGTTGACGCGGATCCCGAACTCGCCGAGTTCGACCGCGAGCAGCCGCACCTGGTGCGCCTGGTCGGCCTTGGTCGCCGAGTAGGCGATGTTGTTGGGGCCGGCGAAGACGCTGTTCTTCGAGGAGATGTAGACGATGTCGCCGCCCATGCCCTGCGCGATCATGGCGCGCGCCGCGGCCTGCGAGACGAGGAAGGACCCCTTCGCCATGACGTCGTGCTGCAGATCCCAGTCGGCCTCGGTGGTCTCGAGCAGCGGCTTCGAAAGCGACAGGCCGGCGTTGTTGACCACGAGGTCGACGCCGCCGAAGGCGAGCACGGCCTCGTCGATGGCGGCCTGCACCGTTGCTGCGTCGGCCACGTTGGCTGCGACGCCGATGGCGGTGTCGGTGCCGCCCAGCTCGGCGGCGGCGGCCCTGGCCTTGTCGAGGTCGAGGTCGGCGACGACCACGCAGGTGCCCTCAGCCGCGAGGCGGGTCGCGATGGCCTTTCCGATGCCCGAGGCGGCTCCGGTCACGAAGGCGATGCGGCCCTGGTGCGACTTGGGCTTCGGAGCGCGCAGCAGCTTCGCCTCCTCGAGCGCCCAGTACTCGATGCGGAACTTCTCGGCGTCGCTGATCGGCGCGTAGGTCGAGAGCGCCTCGGCACCGCGCATCACGTTGATCGCATTGACGTAGAACTCGCCGGCGACGCGCGCCGTCTGCTTGTTCGCGCCGTAGCTGAACATGCCGACGCCCGGCACGAGCACGATGAGCGGATCGGCACCGCGCATGGCCGGGCTCGCCTCGTCGGCGTGCGCCTCGTAGTAGGCGCGGTAGTCGGCGCGGTAGGCCTCGTGGAGCTCCCGCAGGCGGGCGATCTGCTCCTCCACGGTCTCCGTCGCGGGCAGGTCGAGCACCATCGGCTTCACCTTGGTGCGGAGGAAGTGGTCGGGGCAGCTGGTGCCGAGCGCGGCGAGGGGCGCGAGCTTCTCGCGGGAGAGGAAGTCGAGCACCTCGTCGCCGTCGGTGAAGTGGCCGACCATCGGGCGGTCGTTGGAGGCGAGGCCGCGGATGGTGGGGGCGAGCGCGGCGGCTCGGGATCGGCGCTCGGCCTCGGGCAGCGGCTCGTAGCCGGCGACCACCGCTCCGAACGGGTCGGCCTTGCCGTGCTCGGCGATGTAGGCGGCCGCGGTGTCGATGATCCACAGCGAATTGCGCTCGCACTCCTCGCTAGTGTCGCCCCAGGCGGTGATGCCGTGCCCGCCCAGAACGCAGCCGATCGCCCGCGGATTCGCGGCCTTGATCTCTGCGATGTCGATGCCGAGCTGGAAGCCGGGACGACGCCAGGGCACCCACACCACCCGGTCGCCGAAGATCTCGGCGGTGAGCTTCTCACCGTCGGCCGCGGTGGCGATCGCGATGCCCGAGTCGGGGTGCAGGTGGTCGACGTGGGGCGCATCGACGAGGCCGTGCATGGCGGTGTCGATCGAGGGGGCCGCTCCGCCCTTGCCGTGCATGCAGTAGTCGAACGCCGCAACCATCTCGTCCTCGCGTTCGACACCGGGGTAGACGTTCTGCAGAGCGCGCAGGCGATCGACGCGCAGCGCCGCGAGCCCGGCTTCGGTCAGCGTGCCGAGGTCGCCGCCCGAGCCCTTGACCCACATCAGCTCGATGTCGTCGCCGGTGACCGGATCCTGAGCCGTGCCCTTGGCCGAGGTGTTGCCGCCGGCGAAGTTCGTGTTCTTCTTGTCGACTCCCAGGCGGTTCGAGCGGGTGAGCAGGGACTGGACGGCGGGGTGGGTCATGGCTGCCTTTCGACGCGGTGTAGCTCCACCATAGGCGAGGCACGCTTATGAAAACAAGTAAAAACATTTCGAACGAAAGTAAATGAAGTGTGTTTCGGAGGTTCATCCTCGACCGTGCAGGTCACGGCGAAGCGGTAGAGTGTCGGACTATGGGCCAATCCGGTGAGCCGCGGGACGAGAGAATCCTCTCCGCGCTCGAGGGGCGCGAGCTGGTCACCGTGGGAGAGCTCGCGGATCGGATCGGGGTCTCGGAGGTGACCATCCGGAAGGACCTCGACTCGCTCGCCCGCCGCACGCTGGTCGAGCGGGTCCGCGGCGGCGCGCGGCTTCGCGGTGCCGAAGAGGGGCCGCTCAACCTCCGCCTCGGTTACCGCTCGGCCGCGAAGCGCGCGGTGGCGAGGCGCGCCGCCGAGCTCGTCGAGCCGAACACGGTGATCGCCCTCGACTCCTCATCGACGGGATACTATCTCGCGCTGGAACTGGCGTCTCGCAACGACGTCACCGTCGTCACGAACTCGCTGCGGGTCGCGACCCAGCTCGGCGAGCACAGCGAGCTCGAGGTGGTGGTGCTCGGGGGCAGCATTCGCCGCACGTCGTTCTCCACCGTGGGGTTTCCGCCGGAGCTGCTGCGCGGATTCGGGCGGATCGGCATCGCGTTCTTCGGGGTCTCGGCCCTCTCGACCGAGACGGGACTGCTCGAACGCTCCTTCTCGGAGGCTGAGACCAAGCGCGCGATCGCCTCGGCGGCCGAGCGGGTCGTCGGGCTCTTCGATTCGTCGAAGGCGGGCGGGTTCGGTCAGCACCGGATCGTCCGCGCCGAGAAGGTGAGTCGCCTCATCACCGACGAGGGCTTCAGCGGCGCCGAAGCGCAGCCGTGGAGGGAGATCGGCGTTCCGGTAGACCGGGTGCCGCTGCCCGAGACCGCCACCGGTGCCGCGGGGATCGGCGCCGTCCCCACCGCGCTACGCTAGTTGGCACCATGACTTCCCTCGCCGCTGAAGCACGCCGGGCCTGGCTCTTGCGACGCCTGCGAGAGACGCAGCGCGTCTCTCTGGCAGAGGCCGCGGGTGAACTGGGTGTCAGCGAGATGACGGTGCGCCGAGATCTCGATCACCTCGAAGAGAGCGGCGGGATCCGCCGCGTACGCGGCGGGGCGCTGTATACGGGGCCGGTGAGCTTTCAGGGCCGCGAACGCTCCTACGCGGAGGAGAAGGCGCTCGTCGCGGAGAAGCTGCTCCCGCTGGTGCCCGACCGCGGAATGATCGGTTTCGATTCCTCGACCACCATGCACCAGCTCGCCCAGCGCATCAGCGGCGGCGGCGACCTCTGCGTGGTGACGAACGGCCTGCTCACCTTCCAGGCGCTGCAGGAGAGACCCGGGCTCACGGCGATTCTCACGGGCGGAGCGGCCGACCGGCGCAGCGACTCGCTCGTCGGCCCGGTTGCCACCGGGTTTCTGTCGAGCGTGCACTTCTCAGTCTTCTTCTCCTCGGCCGCGTCGCTCGACGCGTGGGGCGGGCACGAGAACACCCTCGAAGAGGCCGAGATCAAGCGCTCCTTCGCCCGCGCCGCCGACAGGGTCGTCCTCGGCGTCCACGCCGAGAAGCTCGGCAACACCGCCACGGCGGCGGCGGTGCACTTCGATCAGATCGACACGCTCGCGACCGAGCTCAACCCGTCGGCGCGCGAACTCGAGCCGTTCCGCGGGCTCGTTCACGAGGTGCTCTAGCCACCCGCGAGCCGTTTAACCGGGCCCGAGAGCCCCTCGCAGGCGATTCCTCGCCCCTGTGCGCCAAGCACAGCGCACCAACGGAGCGCCAACAGTGCGCCATCGGCCTCACTGCCGCGCGACCCGGCCACGCGACCAGGCCCTATGAACCGGCCACGCTGATCCGCAGTTCCGCGCCCGCAGCGCTGTGCCGACGCGCCCGCGCGACCGCCAGCGGCTGTCGCTACGTTACATTTTCGTTATCTAACATTATTTGACAAAACCTAACAAACAAGAACAAGATGAATGCAGTGCAAGGACATCACAGTGCAGTGAGGAGACACCGGCAATGACATTCCCAGCCACACCGACGGGTGAGCGAGAGCCGACCGGGCTTGCGCTACGGGTCGACTCGCTCGTCAAGGAGTACCCCGGCGTTCGCGCGCTCGACGGGGTGAGCCTCGACCTCCGCGCCGGAGAAGTGCACGCCGTCATCGGCGAGAACGGCGCAGGCAAGTCGACGCTCATCAAGACCCTCACCGGCGCAATCCAGCCGACGAGCGGAACGATCACCGTGGGTGATGAGAGCTACGACCACCTCACACCGCAGCTCGCCCGCGAACTCGGAATCGCCGTGATCTATCAAGAGTTCACACTTTTTCCCAACCTCAGTGCGGCGGAGAACGTCTTTCTCGGCGACTTCATTCTCAAGGGCCCGGTGCTCGATCGGCGGGCGATGGCGGCCAGGTCTCAGGAGCTCTTCGAGCGCCTCGGCGTCAAGATCGCCCCGGGGGCGCTCGTCGAGACCCTCACCACGGGGTACCAGCAGATCGTGGAGATCGCGAAGGCCCTTTCCAAAGAGGCGAAGCTGCTCATCATGGACGAGCCCTCGGCCCCGCTCACCGCCTCCGAGGTCGAGTCCATGTTCGCGATCGTCGACGCGCTCAAGAAAGAGGGCATGACGATCGTCTACATCTCCCACCGCATGGAAGAGATCTTCCGACTCTCCGACCGGGTGTCGGTGCTTCGCGACGGTGCCTACGTCGCGACCCGCAACACCGCGGAGACGACGAAGGGGGAGCTCATCTCTCTCATGGTCGGCCGCGAGCTGAGCGACGGCTACCCCGAGCGCGGTCACGAGGTCGGGGAGGCGTCGCTGTCGGTGCGAGGCCTCACCGGCAACGGCGTGCGAGACATCAGCTTCGATGCCAGGCAGGGCGAGATCCTGGGCTTCGCGGGGCTCATCGGTGCCGGCCGCACCGAACTCATGGAGCTCATCTTCGGCGCGAAGAAGCCCGAATCCGGCAGTGTCGAGCTCCACGGCAGACCGGTGCTGTCGTTCAATCCCGTTCAGGCGATCCGCAACGGCATCGCACTGGTGCCGGAGGATCGCAAACGCCACGGCCTGGTTCTCGAGTTCTCGATCTCGAACAACATCACCCTGCCGTCGCTGAAGATGCTCTCGCGCGGCCCCGCGACGTCGAAGTCGCGCGAGGCAGAGCTCTCAGATCACTACATGAAGGAGCTGCGCGTCAAGGCTCCGAGTGCGAACGAGATCGTCGGCAACCTGAGCGGCGGCAACCAGCAGAAGGTCGTGCTCGCGAAGTGGCTCGCCATGACCCCCGAGGTGCTCATCTTCGACGAGCCCACCCGAGGCATCGACATCGGTGCCCGCCACGAGATCTACACGATCATGAACCGTCTCGCCGAAGAGGGCAAGACGATCCTCATGATCTCCTCCGACATGGAAGAGCTCATCGGCATGTCCGACCGCGTGGTCGTGCTGCAGGAGGGCGTCCAACGCGGAACCCTGAACAAGAAAGACATCACGCAGGAAGCCATCTTGACTCTGGCTTCAGAAGGAGAATTCGTATGACCTCGAGCATCATGTCGCGGGTTCACGGGCTCGGGATCGTTCTGGTCCTCGTGCTCCTGAGCATCGCGTTCAGCATCCTGTCGCCCAACTTCCTCGACGCCAACAACCTGTTCAACGTCCTGCGTCAGGTGACGACCCTCGGCATCGTGGCCGTGGGCTTCGCCTTCGTGCTCATCACCGGAGGCATCGACCTCTCCGTCGGCTACCAGGTCTCGCTGTACGTGGTTGTCTGCGGCATGATGATGTCGCAGTTCGATGTTCCCTGGCCGCTCGCGACGCTCATCGTGCTCGTGCTCGGCGTCGGCATCGGCCTCATCAACGGGCTGATCATCACCTTCACGGGCGTCGCCCCCCTCATCGTGACGCTCTCGATGATGACCATCCTCAACGGTGTCAGCTACCTCCTCTCCAAGGGCCTTCCCATCTCGGGTTTCCCGAGCGAATTCTCCGTGCTCGGGCAGGGGTCGGTCTTCGGCATTCCCGTGTCCGTGATCGTGCTCGTGATCATCTGGGCGATCGGCTACTTCATCGCCAACAAGACCTACATCGGCCGGTACTTCTACGCCATCGGCAACAACGTCGAGGCCGCCAGGCTGTCGGGCGTGAACACGCGCCGCACGCTGCTGTTCGTCTATGCGGTCTGCGGGTTCTTCACCGCCATCGGCGCGGTGCTGCTGCTCTCCCGTCTCAACTCGGCTCAGTCGGCCACCGGTGCCGGCTTCGAGTTCAGCGTGCTGACCGCCTGCGTGCTCGGCGGCGTCAGCGTGATGGGCGGGCGCGGCAGCCTCTTCGGCGCCTTCATCGGCGTGCTGATCGTGGGCGTGCTCGACAACGGCCTCGTGCTGCTGAACGTCAGCGAATACGTCCAGCTCATCATCAAGGGCCTGATCCTGCTCATCGCCGTGATCTACGACGCCATGTCGAAGAGCTCGAGCGGTCGCAAGAAGCAGATCGGCGGCGTGCCGCTCGGCGGCCCCAAGGGGGATCAGAAAGACAAGACGGGCGAGCAGAACGCGGCACCCGCGGGCACCGGCCCGGCCACGGCCGCGTAACCAACAGCGACTTCACTCAGCCAGAAACACGAAAGGAATCAATATGAAGAAAATCAGCTCACTCGCCGCCGCAGGAGTGCTCGCGCTCGGCCTGTCGGCTTGCAGTTCGGGAGGTGCAGCGGCACCCGAAACGGAGTACACGGTCGGCATGACCTTCTCGGATCTCTCGAACCCGGTGTGGTCCGAACTCGTGCAGGAGGCGCAGTCCTACGGCGCGGAGCAGGGCATCGAGGTCAACTACGTCGACGCGAAGAGCGACTCCTCCGCGCAGGTCACCCAGATCGAGAACTTCATCCAGCAAGGTGTCGACGCGATCATCATCACGGCCGTCGATGCGAAGGCGCTCGTCGACGTGACCAAGAAGGCCCAGGACGAGGGCATCAAGATCGTCGGCTACACCCAGGTGCTCGACAACTACGACGCGCAGTACCTCGTGGACGCCTACAAGACCGGCTACGCCAACGGAGAGGCCGCGGCGAAGTGGATCAATGAGAACTACGGAGACGAGAAGGTCGTCGAGTGGGGTCTCATGGACCTGCCCGAGTTCCCCGAGATCATCGACCGCGCGAACGGCATCAAGGAAGCGATCGAGGAGCTCGCCCCCAATTCCAAGCTCGTCGCCACCAAGTCGGCGCTGACGGCCGAGGAGGGAGTCAAGAACGCCGAGAACTTCTTGCAGGCCAACCCCGACATGAAGGTCATCGCCACGATCGGCGGCGGCGGTGCGCAGGGTGCCAACGAGGGCGTCAAGGCGAGCGGCATCACCGACTACGACTCCTTCGGCGTCTTCGGCATCGATGCGACCGAGGTCGAGATCCAGAACATCATCAACAAGGATCCGCAGAAGTCCTCCATCAGCCTGGGCGGCGGCAAGGTGCACGCGCACAAGCTGATCGACATCACCTCCGACCTTCTCCACGGCGAGAAGATCGAGAAGGACCAGTACATGCCCATCGAGGTCATCGACAGCTCGAACGCGCAGGCGTACTTCGACGAGCACTTCGGAAAGTGAGCGGTCGCGCGGATGGGGGCACGGCTGCCCCTATCCGCGCAGCCGTCGGCCCGGTGAATCCGCGAGTTCTCCGGGCCCACGGCTCCACGTCGACCGCACCACCCCGGGGTGAGACCCGCCCCGAATCAGACACGCACACCACGAGGAACGAGGACGCAAGGACGATGACACGAATTCTGGCAGCAGGGGACCGCTTCATCCGCGCCTCCCAACTCCGGCAGTCGCTCGAGAGGGCGATCGGAGCGGGCACCGCGGAGATCTCCGAGCTCGAGTTCGCCTGGCCGGACGTGCCGTTCGGGCGGGTCGGGGAGGTCGACGAGGCTTCTGGTGCCGAAGACGAGCTCATCGCAGCGCTGGACGGCGCCGTCGCGATCGCCACGCAGCTCGCGCCGATGACCGAGCGCACGATCGCCGCCTCGCCTGCGCTGCGGCTCATCGCGGTGTCGCGCGGCGGCCCCACGAACGTCAACCTCGATGCCGCCAGGCGACACGGGGTCATGGTCGCGAACGTGCCGGGGCGCAACGGCATCGCCACCGCCGAGATGACCGTCGGCCTCGCCCTTGCGCTGCTGCGCCGCATTCCGCTCGCGCACGGCACGCTGCTGAGTCACGAGTGGCGGGGCGACTTCTACCGCTTCGACGCGATCGGCGGCGAGGTCGCGGGATCGGTCATCGGCCTGCTCGGAGCCGGCGCTGTCGGTGCCCACGTCGCCCGCGTGTTCGCGTCGATGGGGGCCGAGGCCGTGGTTTTCGATCCCTACCTTCCCGAGGGCGCGCTCGACGGGGTGGCCACCCGCGTCGACACGATCGAGGAGGTCTTCTCGCGGGCCGATCTCGTGTCCGTGCACGCCCGGCTCACCCCCGACACCCACCACCTGGTGAACGCCGCGCGCCTCGCCCTCATGCGACCGGGCTCACGGCTCGTGAACGCCGCGCGCGGCGGCCTGGTCGACTACGACGCGGTCGCCGACGCGGTCGAGAGCGGGCAGCTCGCCGGCGCAGCCTTCGACGTCTACCCCGAAGAACCGGTCGACTTCGGGCATCGCATCTTCGCCCTCGCCGCCACGGGGCACGACATCGTGCTGACCCCGCACATCGCCGGCGCAAGTCGCGAGACCACGAACCGCGCCGCCGACGGGGTCGCCGAGGAGATTCGCCGGTATCTCGCGGGCGAGCCGCTGCTGCACCCCCTCGTAGAATTCGCACAGGACTCCGGGCGCTGACCCCGCTCTTCCCGTCCGGTCCGGGCAACCCGCCCCAATCATCCAGTCAGAGTGGAGACATGAGCAAGCTACTCCTCGGCATCGATGTCGGCACGAGTTCGGTCAAGGTCGTCGCCACCGACCGCACCGGCAAGCTGGTGGCCGACGCCTCGCAGCGCTATCCGACCGCCACCGACGGAGCGGCGGCCGAGCAGGATGCCGGTGCCTGGTGGGCAGCGGTGTGCGCGGTCACGCAGCGGGTCGTGAGCGGCCGGGAGGTCGCCGCCGTGGCAGTGACCTCGCAGGCGCCCACGATGGTGCCCGTCGACGAGGAGGGCGTGCCCACCGCCGCAGCGCTCACGTGGCTCGACCGCCGCGCAGACGTCGAGGCGAGACGCATCGCCGAGATCGTGCCGCAGTCGCGCAACGGTGCCGACCCGTTCTTCGGCACCGCCAAGCTGCCGTGGCTGGTCGAGCACCGTGCCGAAGCGATGGCTCGCGCGCAGCACGTGCTCTCAGCCAACGGCTTCATCGTGCGCAGACTCAGCGGCGTGAGCGTGCTCGACGACACGACGGCCGCGCTCATGCAGGGGTTCGACGACGAGTCCGACTGCTTCGACGCCGCGCTGCGCGAGGCCGAGCCGTCGCTGCGCTACCTGCCGCGCATCGTTCCCGCGGCCGAACTCGTGGGCCGGGTGACCCCGGAGGCCGCCTCGGCGACCGGAATCACCGCCGGGGCCGGGGTCATCGCCGGCGGCATCGACGCCATCGGATCGGCGCTCGAGGCCGGCGTTCTCGAGCCGGGAGATCCGCTCGTCGACATGACCGGATTCTCGAGCGTCACGATCCTGCCGGTTCCCCGGGGCACTCGTGTGCCCGGCTTCATCCACTCGCGGCACTGCGTACCGGGCGTGGACCTGCTCATCACCGCGCAGGTCACCGCGGGAGCGACAGTCGACTGGGTCAACGGCATCGGCGTCAAGCGCACCGGGATCGACGGCACCGGGGCAGACGGGGCGGAGGCGCGGCGGGACCTGCGCGACAGCGAGACCCTCCTGGCGCGGCCCCGACCCGGTCGGCTCACCATGGTGCCGAGCCTCGCAGGCGAACGCACTCCCAGCTGGAACCAGCACGCTCGCGGCATCATCGACGGCATCGACCTCGCAGCGGACGGATACGATCTGATGCTCGCGGCGATGGAGGGCAACGCGATGGCACTCGCGCGAGACGTCGCCACGGTGGCGGCGGCCGGCTTCCCCGTCGAGCGGGTCGTCTCGACGGGAGGCGGCTCGTCATCGCGGGCCTGGCTGCAGATCAAAGCCGACGTGCTCGGCGTGCCGGTGCACCGACCCGCGAGCGGGCACGGTGCCGCACAGGGCGCAGCGGTGCTCGCGGGCATGGCGATCGGGGAGATCGCCTCGCTCGACACCGTGCGCGGGCTCGGCAGCGCCATTCAGGCGAGCTACGCTCCCGACCCCCGGATCACCGAAGCCTACGCCGGGCGGCTCGAGCGCTTCGCAGAGCTGAACACGCTCAACGAGACCCGGCGACCCCGAGGGCAGGAGCGGCCGCACGGCTCCGGTCGGTGAGTCGAGGGCGATCCCGAACACAGTCTCACGCCACGCCCCATACGTTCAGCAGATTCATAGCGAACTTCCAGATACTGGAATCATGACTACGCAGAACAAGGGACCCCGGATCCTCATCGTCGACGACGAGCCGAACATCCGCGAGCTGCTCAGCACCAGCCTCCGCTTCGCGGGCTTCGGCGTGCGCGCCGTCGCCAACGGCGCCAAGGCCATCTCGGCAGTGCTCGAAGAAGAGCCCGACCTCATCGTGCTCGACGTCATGCTGCCCGACATGAACGGCTTCGGCGTGGCCAAGCGCCTGCGCTCGGCGGGCTACTCGGCACCCATCATCTTCCTCACCGCGAAAGACGACACCGAAGACAAGGTCGAGGGCCTCACCGTCGGCGGCGACGACTACGTCACCAAGCCGTTCAGCCTCGACGAGCTCATCGCCCGCATCAAGGCCGTGCTGCGCCGCACCATCCAGGAAGATGAGGACTCGGTCATGACCGTCGGCCCCATCACCATGGACCAAGACACCCACGAGGTCTCGGTCGGCGGCGAATCGGTCGAGCTCTCCCCCACCGAGTTCAAGCTGCTGCGCTACCTCATGCAGAACGCCAACCGCGTGCTCTCCAAGGCGCAGATTCTCGATCACGTCTGGGAGTACGACTTCAACGGCGACGCCGGCATCGTCGAGTCGTACATCTCGTACCTGCGCCGCAAGCTCGATCCCCTCACCGAGGAGTCGCTGATCCAGACCAAGCGCGGCTTCGGATACATGCTGAAGACCGAGACGAAGTAGGGTGACCCGCTTCGGCGACCGGTGGGCCGATGTTTCGCTGCGCGGCAAGATCACCGGCGTCACCGTCTTCATCCTGTTCCTCGGGCTGATCGTCGCGGGTGTCGGCACGCTCGCCCTGCTGCGCCCGATGCTCATCAACAACCAGACGACCACGCTGGCCCAGCTGCGCAACGACCCGACACCCGCGCTCGGGCAGGGTGCCAACCCCGGCAACCTGTCGCGCGATGACGTGCTCTACGCCAACCGCATGTACTACGTCGCCGTGCTCGACGCCGAGGGCAACCTCCAGTACGACAACAATCGCGGCGAGCAGCGCGCGGCGCGGCCCGAGGTGCCGAAGCTGCCCCTCGACGTCGTGATGCAGCGGCGCAGCGACTTCATCGCGCTCAGCGGCAGCGACGGCTCGGAGTGGCGCGCCATCGTCGCCCCCATCACGCGCAACGGGCAGCCGAGCGGAACGCTGCTCATCGCGTCGTCGACCGCGTTCATCAACCAGACCGTGGCGCAGTACGTCGTCATCTTCACCGGCTTCGGCATCGCGGTGATCCTGCTCGGTGCCGCGCTCACGCGGCTGCTCGTGACCGCCACGTTCCTGCCGCTGGCCGAGGTCGAGCGAACCGCGCTCGAGATCGCGCGCGGCGACTACTCCAAGCGCATCATGGTGGCGAGCCGGCACACCGAGGTGGGGCACCTGGGCGAGTCGCTGAACGTGATGCTGGATCGCCTCGACGGCTCCCTCGAAGACCGCGCGCGCACCATCGAGCGCATGCGCCGCTTCATCGGCGACGCCAGCCACGAGCTGCGCACGCCGCTCGTCTCGGTGCGCGGCTACGCCGAGCTCTACCGCATGGGGGCGCTGCAGGAGCAGGAGCAGGTGGGGCAGGCCATGGAGCGCATCGAGAAGGAGGCGATTCGCATGACCTCGCTGGTCGAGGATCTGCTCGCCCTCGCACGCCTAGACGAGCGCAGGCCGCTCGAGCTGAAGCCGCTGCCGCTCAACGTGCTGGCCCACGACGCCGCGCTCGACGCGCGCGCGCAGGCACCGGATCGGGAGGTGCGGGTCATCGAGGATCCCGCGACCCTCGAGGTGCTCGGCGACGAGCACAAGGTGCGCCAGCTCATGACCAACCTCATCGGCAACGCGATGCGGCACACGCCGGAGGGCAGCCCCATCAAGGTCGTCGTGTCGCCGGCACCGGCCGACTCGCCGGCCTCCCCTGCTTCGCAGGACGGCGGAGCGCCGCCGATGTCGCGGTTCGAGATCGTGGATCACGGCGAGGGCATTCCCGAGCAGATCCGCGAGAAGATCTTCGACCGCTTCTGGCGGGTCGACACCTCGCGCAACCGCGAGACCGGAGGCTCGGGTCTTGGCCTCGCCATCGTGCGGTCGATCGTCGACGCGCACGGCGGCACGGTGAGCGCTCACGAGACTCCGGGAGGCGGGGCCACCTTCCGGGTCGACCTGCCGAGCGCGCCGCCGTCGGACGACACGATCCCGATGCAGCGCCTGCGCGGAGAGTAGCCCGGGCCGGGTAAGAAACGAGACGAACGATGAAGGCGCACGAGGCGGTCATGGCCTGGGTGACCGACGAACTCTCGAGCGGGCGTCTGCGCATCGGCGACCGCCTGCCGAGCGAACGGGCGCTCGCCGAAACCCTCGGGGTCTCCCGCGCCTCGCTCAGAGAGGCGCTCCGCGTGCTCGAGGCGCTCGGCACCATTCGCAGCGCGACGGGCTCGGGGCCGAAATCCGGCACGGTCATCACCGCCGCTCCCGAGCAGGCCCTCTCGCTCGCGCTCAATCTGCAGCTCGCGACGAACCACGTCGAGCACCGGCACGTCGCCGAGACGCGCGCACTGCTCGAGACCTGGGCGGCCTCGCACTCCGATCCCGCACTCGGCGACTGGGAGACCGCCGCGCACCTGCTCGACCTGATGGACGATCCCGAACTGCCCATCGAGCACTTTCTCGCGCACGATGCGCAGTTCCACGTGACGCTGTCGCGAGCAGCCGGCAACCCGCTCATCAGCGCCCTCATGGAGGCGCTGAGGCTCTCGATCGCCGAGCACACCGCCGCGCGGGCGCGAGCGCTGCCGGCCTGGCGCACCACCGCCGACCGGCTGCGTGCCGAGCACCGGGAGATTCTCGACGCGCTGCGCCGCGGCGACCGCGACGCGGGTGCCGAGCTGCTGCGCGCCCACATCGACGGGTACTATCGCGAGACCGAGACCTGAGCCTGCTGATGGGCGAACTCGTCGACGCTCACTGGTAAGGCACCGGGGCCGAGAGCCACTTGACGCGCCACCGGGGTGCCACCTACAGTTATGTGGTCAGACCACACTGTCCGAAGAAACCCGAGGTACCACGATGGCGCAGCGCCAGCTCCCCCGCCCCGCAGAGATCTTCGAGCTCATGCGGTTCAAGAAGCCCGAGCTCGACGGCAAGAAGCGCCGCCTCGACGCGGCGCTCACCGTCGCCGACCTGCGCACCATCGCGAAGCGGCGCACCCCGAAGGCCGCGTTCGACTACACCGACGGCGCGGCGGAGGGCGAGCTTTCGCTCGAGCGCGCTCGCGAAGCGTTCTCCGACATCGAGTTCCACCCCGACATCCTCAAGCCGGCGAGCGAGGTCGACACCGGGGTCGAGATCCTCGGAGGCCGCTCGTCGATGCCGTTCGGCATCGCCCCGACCGGCTTCACCCGCCTCATGCAGACCGAGGGCGAGATCGCGGGGGCCGGTGCCGCGGGGGTGGCGGGCATTCCGTTCACGCTCTCCACGCTCGGCACCACGTCGATCGAAGACGTGCGGGCGGCGAACCCCGAAGGCCGCAACTGGTTTCAGCTCTACGTGATGCGCGACCGTGAGATTTCTTACGATCTGGTCCGCCGGGCCGCGGCCGCCGGGTTCGACACGCTGCAGTTCACTGTCGACACTCCGATCGCGGGTGCCCGGTTGCGCGACGCGCGCA
>JBKEBN010000019.1:0-54074 GCA_047973175.1 Leucobacter sp. | reverse complement strand
AGCATCCGACGAGAAGAGCCCTTCCGCAAGCGAAAGGGCTCCCTCTCGGCGACCCTGACCGGACTTGAACCGGCGACCTCCGCCGTGACAGGGCGGCGCGCTAACCAACTGCGCCACAGGGCCTTGTGTTCCTATTAAGTTGTGCGGTGACCCCAACGGGATTCGAACCCGTGCTGCCGCCGTGAAAGGGCGGTGTCCTAGGCCACTAAACGATGGGGCCGACGATCTTGCGAACTCTCGACTTCCGACCCACGAGCATACGCGGAGGTGGGAGTTTCCACAAACCACGTGGCAGGGGTGTGCAAATGAGGCTGATGTTGTTAGTGTGAATAGTGAGTTTTCGCTGACCCGCGGTGGAAACCCGCGAAGGAGAAGTTGGATGAGTCCGTCGGCCGTGCGCCTTGAGCGCCCTCCCAGCTACTCTCGCGCACGCATCGCCCTCACCGTCGTATTCGTTCTCCTTTTCGGGGTTTTCGCCAGCCTCAACTCCGTTCCCGCGGCCCACGCCGACGACTACCCCACCTGGGAAGAGGTGGAGGCCGCCCGTGCCGATTCGTCCAGCGCCGCGGCCGAACTGCAGCGCGTGCAGGACCTCATCGTCCAGATGGAGGCGGAGGTCCAGCGCACCCAGCAGATCGCGGAGGAGAAGGGGCAGATCGCCTACGAGGCCCAGGAGGCCTACCTCGCCAAGGCGGCGGAGGTCGAGGAACTGCAGGCGCAGGCCGACGAAGCCGCCGAACTCGCCGAGGTCTCCGAACTCCGCGCCGGACAGTGGGCAGCGCAGCTGACCCGCGTGGGCGGTGGCGACCCGGTGTTGAAGCTGTTCGCCGACAGCGGCAATGCGGACGACGTGCTCACGTCCATCGGCGTATCCTCCCGTGTCTTCCTGCAGGCGCAGGAGCAGATGGAGGTGGCGACCCAGCAGCGCAACACCGCCCAGTCGCTCTCCGATCAGGCCGAGCTCATGCGCGCCGAACTCGAGAGGCTCTCCGCCGCGGCGCAGGCCGCCTTCGAGGAGGCGAAAGCGGCGAACGAGGCCGCGCAGGTCGCCCTCGCGGAGCAGCAGGAACTCGTGCCGGAGCTCGAGGCGATGGCCGACTATCTGCAGGGCATCACCGATGATCTCGAGGCGGAGTACCAGGAGGGCGTGCAGAAGCGCCTCGAAGAGGAGCTCGCCGCTCGCAACGCGTCGATCAACTGGGCGCAGATCAGCTCCCAGGGATGGGTCCGTCCCGCCGGCGGGCGCATCACCAGCCCCTACGGGTACTCGCCGGGCTACTCCGGCCACCACAACGGCACCGACTTCGGCACCGGATGCTGGGCACCCACCGTCGCCGCGGGCTCCGGAACCGTCACCTACGCGGGTTGGTACGGCGGCCTCGGCTACTACGTGCAGATCGACCACGGCGGCGGGGTGTCGACGGGATACGCCCACCACTACCAGCTAATGGTCTCGGCCGGCCAGTGGGTCGAAGTGGGGACCCTACTCGGCTATACGGGCGACACCGGATACTCCTTCGGATGCCACCTGCACTTCCAGGTGCTCACCGGCGGCGGGCGGATCAACCCGGCCCCGTTCATGGCCTCCCGCGGGGTGTGGTTCTAGGCGGAATCTCCCGGGCTCAGTGCCCCGGCGCCTTGTAGCGTGCGAGGCCCTCGACGACGGTGCGCTCCGCCGCCTCGGCGCCCTCCCAGCCGCCGAGCTTGGCCCACTTGCCGGGCTCCAGATCCTTGTAGTGCTCGAAGAAGTGCGCGATCTCGTCCAGCTGATGCTGCGGAACATCTGTGATGTCCTGGATGTGTGCCCAGCGGGGGTCGCCGTCGGGCACGGCGAGCACCTTCGTGTCGATGCCGCCGTCGTCCTCCATGTTCAACTGTCCGACGGGCCGCACCTTCACGCACACACCCGGGAAGACCGGCCAGTGCAGCAGCACGAGCACGTCGACGGGGTCGCCGTCGAGGCCGAGGGTGTCCTCGACGAAGCCGTAGTCGGTCGGATACTCCATTCCGGTGAACAGGTAGCGGTCGAGATAGATCCGGCCGGTGGCGTGGTCGATCTCGTACTTGTTGCGGCTGCCGCGGGGGATCTCGATGACGGCGTCGTACACACCCATGAAGGCTCCTGAAGTTTCGGAAGGCGACCCGTCGCGAGCGAGTCACTGGCGCACTAACGTTATCGGATGTCGCCTGCGCGCCCGCGCCTGACCCCGCCGATCGCGGACACCCGCCGCGCCGTGCGCGACGCCGTGCACGGGTTGCCACCGGACGCGCTCGTGCTCGTCGCCCTCTCCGGCGGTCCGGACTCGCTCGCGCTCGCCGCGGCGACCGCGTTCGAGGCGCCCCGCTCCGGGCTGCGGGCGGGTGCCGTCGTCGTGGACCACTGTCTGCAGCGCCACTCCGCCGAGGTCGCCGCACGGGCCGCGGCCGCCGCGCGCGATCTCGGCCTCGACCCGGTCCTCGTGCGCCGGGTCGACGTCGGCACGGACGGCGGTCCCGAGGCCGCCGCCCGGGAGGCCCGCTACGGCGCCCTGCGCTCCGTCGCGCGGGAACACGACGCCGCGGCCGTTCTGCTGGGGCACACCCTCGATGACCAGGCCGAGACCGTCCTGCTCGGTCTCGCCCGCGGCAGCGGGCCTGGCAGCCTGCGCGGTATGGCCGCGATCGCCGAGGTGTGGCGGCGACCCTTCCTCGGCATTCGCCGCGCCGAGACCGAGGCTGCGTGCCACCATCTCGAACTGACCCCCTGGCACGACCCGCACAACGACGACAGCGCCTACACCCGTGTGCGGGTGCGCCGCTCGGTGCTGCCGCACCTGGAACTCGAACTCGGCCCCGGCGTCGCGGAGGCTCTCGCCCGGACGGCCGAGCAGTTGCACGAAGACGACGACGCCCTCGACCGGATGGTGGACGAGGTCGCGGAGGATCTGGCCGAACACGTGGACGCCGGAATCGCCCTGCCCGTCGCCGCCCTCGTGGCGAATCCGGCCGCGCTCCGCCATCGCCTGATCCGGCTCGTCGTGGCGAGCGAGTTCGGCGTCTCCCTGAGCCGATCCCAGACCCTCGAGGTCGCCCGGCTCGCCGTCGACTGGCACGGCCAGGGCCCCATCGACCTCCCCGGCTGCCGGGCGGACCGCGTCGGCGGAATGATTCGGTTCGTCGCCCCGCGCTGAAACCCCGTGCCGGCGCCGACCCCGCACTGACCCCGCGCCACCGCCGGCCCGGTCGCCGCGCCCCGGAGCGTGCACCGGCGACACCCCCTAGGCTCGCTCCATGGAGTTCTCCGACATCGCCGACGACCTCGACGACATCCTCTACACGCCGGAGGAAATCCAGGCAAGGATCGCCGAACTCGCCGCCGCGATCGACGAGGACTACCGCGATCGCGATGTCCTCGTCGTCGGCGTCCTCAAGGGCGCGGTGATGGTGATGGCCGACCTGGTGCGCGCGATGAGCATCCACGTGGATATGGACTGGATGGCCGTCTCCAGCTACGGGGCGGGTACGCAGTCCTCGGGCGTCGTGCGCATCCTCAAGGACCTCGACACCGACCTCCTCGGCAGGGAGGTGCTCATCGTGGAGGACATCATCGACTCGGGTCTGACGCTGAGCTGGCTCCGGGACAACCTCGAGGGCCGCGGGGCGGCCTCCGTGGAGATCTGCGCGCTCTTCCGCAAGCCGGAGGCGCTCAAGGTCGACGTGGATGCGCGGTACGTGGGATTCGACATCCCGAACCGCTTCGTCATCGGATACGGGCTCGACTACGCCGAGCGGTATCGCGGGCTGCGCGGCCTGGCGGTTCTGGCACCGCACGTATATACCGACAGGGCATGAGGGGCGTCCCGGCGCTCTGCCCACGGCGAACACTCGGATGCGCCCAAGAATGCGCGGGTAGCCTGATCGCACCATGGACCTCAAGAAGATCTTCCGCGGACCGATCATCTACATCCTGATCGCGATCATCGTGGTGTGGGTCGGTTCGAGCCTGCTGCTGCAGTCCGGCTTCAAGCAGGTGACCACCCAGGAGGGTCTCGCGTTCCTCGCGGACAACAAGGTGGAGACGATCAAGGTCGTCGACGGCGAACAGCGCGTCGACCTCACCCTCGCGACCGCCGACGAGGAATTCGGCGACAAGGTGCAGTTCTACTACGTGACCCCGCGCGGCGAAGAGGTCATCACCGCGATCAACGAGGCGACCACGGCGGCCGGATCGAAGGTCGAGAGCTTCGACGACGAGGTGCCGCAGACGAACATCTTCACATCGCTGCTGTTCACCCTGCTGCCGTTCGTCATCATAGGCGTGATCTTCTTCTTCCTGTTCACCCGTCTGCAGGGCGGCGGAGGACGGGTGATGCAGTTCGGCAAGTCCAAGGCGAAGCTCGTCGGCAAGGAAGCCCCCACCGTCACCTTCGAGGACGTCGCCGGTGCGGACGAGGCCGTCGAGGAACTGCAGGAGATCAAGGACTTCCTCAAGGAGCCCGCCAAGTTCCAGGCCGTCGGCGCCCGCATCCCCAAGGGCGTGCTGCTCTACGGCCCGCCCGGAACCGGCAAGACGCTGCTCGCGCGGGCGACCGCCGGCGAGGCGGGCGTCCCGTTCTACACGATCTCCGGGTCGGACTTCGTGGAGATGTTCGTCGGCGTCGGCGCTAGCCGGGTGCGCGACCTGTTCGAGCAGGCCAAGCAGAACTCCCCGGCGATCGTCTTCATCGACGAGATCGACGCGGTCGGTCGCCACCGCGGCGCCGGCATCGGCGGCGGCAACGACGAGCGCGAGCAGACCCTCAACCAGCTGCTCGTCGAGATGGACGGCTTCGATCCGAAGGTCAACGTCATCATGATCGCGGCGACCAACCGCCCCGACATGCTCGATCCCGCGCTGCTGCGGCCCGGTCGCTTCGACCGTCAGGTCGGCGTCGACGCTCCGGACATGCCGGGCCGGCTCAAGATCCTGCAGGTGCACGCTAAGGGCAAGCCGCTCTCGAAGAACGTCGACCTCGACGTGGTCGCCCGCAAGACCCCGGGCTTCTCGGGTGCCGACCTCGCCAACGTGCTCAACGAGGCCGCGCTGCTCACGGCTCGCTCCAATGCTCAGCTCATCGACAATCGCGCGCTCGACGAGGCCATCGACCGCGTCATCGCCGGCCCGCAGCGCCGCACGCGCGTCATGAAAGACCGTGAGAAGCTCATCACCGCCTATCACGAGGGCGGTCACGCGCTCGTGGCGGCGGGCCTCAACCACACCGATCCGGTGACCAAGATCACCATCCTGCCGCGCGGTCGCGCGCTCGGGTACACCATGGTGATCCCGCTCGAAGACAAGTACTCGGTGACGCGCAACGAACTTCAGGATCAGCTCGCCTACGCGCTGGGCGGTCGCGTCGCCGAAGAACTCGTGTTCCACGATCCTACGACCGGCGCGGGCAACGACATCGAGAAGGCTACGGGCACGGCGCGCAAGATGGTCACCGACTACGGCATGACCACCTCGATCGGCCCGGTGAAGCTCGGCCAGGCGCAGCCCGGCGCGTTCATGGGCGAGTTCGGCCAGAATCGCGACTACTCGGAGGGCGTGGCGATCGAGATCGACGCCGAGGTGCGCGCGCTGCTCGAGCAGGCTCACAACGAGGCCTACGAGGTGCTCGTCACCAACCGCGACGTGCTCGACAACCTCGCGCGCGAGCTGCTCGAGAAGGAGACGCTCGACCACGTGCAGATCGCCGAGATCTTCCGCGACGTTCAGAAGCTGCCCGAGCGGCCGACCTGGCTCTCGAGCGGAGACCGGCCCGTGTCCGACCGTCCGCCGATCGAGGTGCCGGCCAACGTGCGCACCGACAATCGCACCGCCGCGAACGACGAGGGTCGGGCCGTCGGCGAGCCGCCGGTCGATGCGAGCGACACCGGCACGTACACCGCTCCGGAAGACGCGGGCGGCGCGGCCGAAACGGTTGAGGTCATCGACGGTTCCGCGGCGGGCGCGATCACGGGCTCGGACGAGGGCGAAGCACCGCGCAACCTGGGCGTTCGCGGCGACGATCCCGATGGGGCCCGCGAGCGCTGATGGCCGAGAACGTGGATCGTGAGCGCATCGCTGCGGCGGTGCGCGAACTCCTGAGCGCGATCGGTTCCGACCCGGACAGCCCGGAGCTGGCGAGCACGCCCTTCCGCGTGGCCGACGCGTACGCGGAGTTCTTCGCTGGGGTGGGGCGGGATCCGGCCGCGCTGCTCGCAGACGCGGTTCCGGTGGGAGACAGCGAGACGGGGGAACTCGTGATCGTGCGTGACATCGCTCTCCGCTCCGTCTGCGAGCACCACCTCCTGCCCTTCCGCGGGCGCGCTCACATCGCGTACCGTCCGGGGGCCAGAGTCGTAGGTCTCAGCGCTATTCCGCGCGTGGTCGAGGTGCTGGCCGCCCGCCCCCAGGTGCAGGAACGGCTCGGCGATCAGATCGCGCAGAGCCTCTACGACGGGCTTGCCCCGCAGGGCGTGCTCGTCGTGCTCGAAGCGAGCCACGGCTGCGTCACCGACCGCGGCGTGCGGCAGACCGAGGCGCTCGCGGTGACGGTCGCCTCGCGGGGGGTGCTCTCCGACGCGGCCGAGCAGGCTGCGGTCTTCGCGCTGCTCGGCACGGCCGGCGCGGCAGAGGGCGATGCACCGTGAGCGGGCGACACATCGCCGATAGCCGGAGCGGGCGCGCGCTGATCCTGGGCGTTCTCAACGTCACGCCCGATTCCTTCAGCGACGGCGGTCGCTTCGACACCGCGGAGGCGGCGGTCGAGCGCGCGAAGCAGCTCATCGCGCAGGGTGCCGACATCGTCGACGTGGGCGGGGAGTCCACGCGACCGGGTGCGGAGCCGGTCGCTCGCGAGGAGGAGCTGCGGCGGGTGCTCCCGGTTATCCGAGCGCTCGTGGCCGAGGGCATCTCGGTGTCGATCGACACCGTTCACGCGGGCACCGCGCAGGCGGCCGTAGCGGCGGGTGCGCGTTTCATCAATGACGTCTCCGGGGGGCTCCACGATCCGGCGATGCTCGCGGCGGCGGCCTGGGCCTCGGCCGAATACGGCGCGGGGTTTATCATCGGGCACTGGCGGGGCATTCCAGACCCCGACTACGGCCGGTCCGACTACGGCGATGTCGTCGCCGAGGTGCGAGACGCGCTCGCGGCGCTCGCGGCCGACGCGATCGACGCGGGCGTCGACCCCGCGCACATCGTGCTCGACCCGGGGCTCGGCTTCGACAAGACGGGTGCGCAGAGCTGGCAGCTGCTCGCGCACCTCGATCGCCTCGTCGCACTCGGGTTTCCCGTGCTGGTCGGTGCCTCCCGCAAGCGCATGATCGCTGAAACGCTCGGCGGCCTCAGCGCCGAGGCGCGCGGTCGTGACGCCGCGCGCGACGACGTGCACGAGCGCGACCTGGCGACCTCCGTGGTGAGCGCCCTGGCGGCCCGCGCCGGCGCTTGGGGGGTGCGCGTGCACGACGTCGCCGGGAGCGCGCAGGCGCTCGCGGTGATCGACGCCTGGAAGGCGGCCGGCGAACCGAACGGAGGAGCGGCGACCGGGCGAGACGACGGGGCGGCGAACCGTGATCGCATCGCCCTGACCGGGCTCGAGGTCTTCGCACACCACGGGGTCTTCGACTTCGAGCGCGAGCGCGGTCAGCGCTTCGTCATCGACGCCGAGGTGGCCGTCGACCTCCGCGCCGCGGCGGCCGGCGACGAGCTGAAACGCACGGTGCACTACGGCGAACTCGCCGAAGCAATCGTCGCCGCCGTGGAGCGCGATCCGGTCGACCTCATCGAGACCGTTGCCGAACGAGTGGCCGCCGTCGCCCTCGGTTTCGCGGGGGTGTGCGAGGCGACGATCACGGTGCACAAGCCGGATGCGCCGATCGACGCGAGCTTCGCCGACGTCGCGGTCACCGTCGTGCGCGGCACCGCGCGCGGCAGGAGGCTCGCCTGATGATCGCGCAGATCGTGCCCGTGCTGGTCGCCTTCGGAGCCAATCTCGGCGACAGGGGCGAGACGATCCGCGCGGCGCAGCGACAGCTCGCCGCGACCGAGGGCATTCGCGAGTTCGTCGCGTCGCCCCTGCGCGAGACGATCGCTCTGACGACGGCCGGCCCCGATCCCGCAGCCCCGCGCTACCTGAACGGCGTCGCGACCCTCGAGACAGCGCTGTCGCCGCACGCGCTGCTCGATCTGCTGCAGCACATCGAGAGCGGTCACGGCCGCGTGCGCGACGAGCGGTGGGGAGACCGCACGCTCGATATCGACATCATTCTCTACGGCGGCAGGGTGATCAGCGACGACCGGCTGCACGTGCCGCATCCGCGCGCGCACGAGCGCGACTTCGTGCTCGCGCCCTGGCTCGACCTCGACCCGGCGGCAGTGCTGATGGGGCGGGGTCGCGTCGCCGATCTGCTCGCCCGCGTCGGCGACACGACCCGGCCGCTGGAAGAACCCCGCGATGCGTCGAGTTGAGCGCACCAACCCGCTCGTCGTCGTCGCGGCCGCGGCGGTCGGCATCGCACTCGGCCTGGTCGTGCAGTTCGCGCTGTCCGGTCGCGGGCACCCGCCCTTCGTTCCCCCGATCTCGCTTGCCGCGTCGCTGCTCGTGATCGCCGGGCTGCTGCTGGCCTTCGGCCTGCGGCTGCGGCGGCACGTCAAGCACAGACCGGGCGCGATCAACCCCTTCCACGCGGTGCGCCTGCTCGCCGCCGCGCGGGCGGGGCAGCTCGTCGGAGCCCTGCTGGGCGGGTTCTGCGGCGGCCTCGCCCTCTCTCTGCTCGGGCGCAGTGTGCCGGCACCGGTCGCGACGTGGCTGCCCATGCTGCTGGCGCTGCTCGGCGGTGCGGTGCTCGTCGCCTGCGCCGCGATTACCGAGCACCTGTGCCGGGTGCCGCCGGGCGACGGTGAGAACGACGAGGCGCGGGATCCCGATGTCGGGCCCGTGAGTGGCGGTCACCCGAGCGACAGACCCGCCTATCGCGGGTGAGCTCGGGCGGACGGAAAGCCCGCGGCTCCCGGCCTGCTCCGTGTTTTCAGAGGTGACCTCTATGGTGGTAGACGTGAACGAAGAGCAGGGAAACACGAACGGGACGCAGCCGAGCGCGCCCGCGACGGGTGCGGCGGCGGAGGCTGGGGCGCGGGTGCCCGAGGCTCCGGAAGGCGACGTGCGCGTTGCCGGATCGCACGCCGAGGAGTCGCGCACCGCAGAATCGCGGTGGCCGGGCGGCGCGGTCGAGTGGCAGCGCGTCTCACCCTCCTACGCCTGGGCCGACCTGGCGCTGAACCTCATCTGGGTGCTCATCGCCGTCGTCGCGTTCGTCGTCGTGATGGTGGTGCCGGATGAGAAGGCACCGGTGCTCGTGCTCGTCGCGATCTGCATCGTCATCGCCGCTCTGCTGGTGAGCTGTCTGCTCGCGTTCCGCCGCGTGCGCGCGATCGGGTACATCCTGCGCGAAGACGACCTGCTCTTCCGTCGCGGCATCATGTTCGAGCGCGTCGTCGCGGTGCCCTACGGCCGCCTGCAGCTCGTCGACGTGACCCGCGGGCCGCTGCTGCGGGCGCTCGGGCTCGCGACGCTGAAGTTCGTGACGGCCTCGGCGGCGACCGGCGTCAACCTGCCCGGTCTGCGGCTGGAAGACGCGGAAACGCTGCGCGACCGCCTGGTGGAGCTCGCGGAGACGCGGAGGTCGGGTCTGTGAGCGGCGGCGGAAGCCCTGAGGAAGACGGGCCGAACGGGGCGGTCGGCGCAGGCGGAGACGCTCACGCAGACTCAGCCGGAACCGTCGCCGGCATTCCCGCAGCGGTAGACGAGGCGCTTCCCGGCACGGCCGACTCCGACGGCTGGCGTCGCCTGCACCCGCTGTCGCCGCTGCTGCGCGGCGGTCTCGTGCTGATCGTGATCGCGGGCATCATCGTCGCCAACTTCCGCGACCGCTTCGTCGAACTGTTCTTCGCGGATCGCGTGTGGAAGGGCCGAGACGACGTCGATATCTCCGGCGAGGGAGACCTGGTCGACGTCTACGAGTTTCTGGTGGAAGAGGGGCTGCTGCTGCTCGTGCTCGGCGGCCTGCTGCTCGTCATTCTGCTCATCGTGTTCTTCTCGTGGCTCTCCTGGCGCTTCCACACCTACCGCATCGGCGGCGAGGCCGTCGAGGAGAAGAGCGGCATACTCTTCCGCAAGCATCGCCGCGCCCCGCTCGAGCGCATTCAGAGCGTCAACCTGCAGCGTCCGCTGCTGGCCCGGGCACTCGGCCTCACCAAGATCGAGATCGTCACTGCCGGTCAGGGAGGCAAGGTCGACCTCGCCTATCTGGGCCACGGAGACGCGAAGGTGGTGCGCGAGCAGATCCTGCGCCTCGCCGCGGCGAAGCGCGAGGCGCGGCACCCTCGGGGCGACGCGGCTCGGGCTCTTCCGGGCGCGTCCCCGGGCGCGGCCGATATCGCAGCTCCGCCCTCGGTCGGTTTCGACGGCTACGTCTACGCGGCGCAGACCGACGCGCTGTCGGCTCGCGTGCAGGAATTCGCCGATATCGACGTCGACCCGGAGGCGCTCGCCACGCGCACCCTGGTCAAGGTGCCGGTCGGCCGGCTGGCGGCCAGCATCGCGCTGAGCTGGGAGGCCGCGGTGCTGGCGGTGCTCGTGGTCGCGATCATCGTGGTCGGTGCCCTGATCGAGCCCGCGATCGTCTTCGGCCTGATCCCGCTCCTCATCGTCATGGCGAGCATCATGATCTCGCAGTTCAACAAGGGCTTCAACTTCACCCTCTCACGCGCCGCAGACGCAGTGCGCACGGGTTCGGGGCTCACCTCGACGATCACCGAGACGATCCCGTTCGGCCGCATTCACGCGGTTGAGGCGAGACAGCCGCTGCTGTGGCGTCCCCTCGGCTGGTGGAAGGTGCGGGTGACCACCGCGGGGCACTCGGTAGCGCAGGGTGGCCAGAACGCCACGCAGAACGTTGTGCTGCCGGTGGGCAAGGAAGTCGATGTGCTGCGCGTCATCGACACGCTGCTGCCCGGCGTCGGAAACGAAGAGCACGAAATCGCGGGTCTGCGAGAGGCGCTCACCGGGTCGGCACCGGGCTACCTCGGGGCTGGGCCGCGGGCAGGATGGGTGCTGCTGTGGGGGCGCAGGCGCGCGGGTCTCCGCATCGCCGACGCCGACACTCCCGAGGCGACGCTGCGCGTGCGGCGCGGAGCACTTACGCGATCGCTCGGCATCATGCCGGTGCTGCGTGCGCAGTCGATCCAGCTCAGGAGGCCACTCGTGCACCGCATGCTCGGGCTCGCCTCGATTCAGGCGCACACCGTGCTCGGTCCGGTGCGAATGGAGATGCGGGGCATCGAGCTCGGTGAAGCCCAGCAGGCCTTCGACGAACTCGCCGCGACAGTGCTGCGCGTGCAGGGAGAAGACAGAGTCGCTCCCGGGGGTGCCAGGCACGGCGAGGCGCTCGGGTGAGCTCCTCGCAGGCGTCGCGGCTCGGTGTCGGCGTCGTCGGGGCCGGCCGGGTCGGCCCGGTGCTCGCGCGAGCGCTCGCGGGAGCCGGCCACTCCATCACGGGTGTTTCGGCGGTCAGCGAGCAGAGTCGCGATCGCGCCGAGTCCATGCTGCCGGGGGTGCCGATCCTCGACGTTCGAGAGGTCGTGCGCCGATCCGAACTCGTGCTTTTCGCGGTCCCGGGCACCGAGCTTCCGAACCTCGTGAGCGGACTCGCGGCAACCGACGCGTGGCAGCCCGGGCAGCTCGCGGTGCACACCGCGCCTGAGCACGGCTACGGAGTGTTCGGCCCGGCGCTTGCGGCGGGCGTGATCCCGCTCGCCCTGCACCCGGCCATCGTCTTCACCGGAACCAGTCTCGACCTCTCCCGACTCGCGGGAGCGACGGTGGCGGTCACCGCTCCCGCACCGGTGCTCCCGATCGGACAGGCGCTCGCCGTCGAAATGGGGGCCGAACCCGTGATCGTCGCCGAGGGCGACCGTCCGGCCTACGCCGAGGCCATCACGGCCGCCGCTGACTTCTCCCGAGCCGTGGTGCGCAACGCGGCGTCGGCGATGCGCGACCTCGGCCTCGAACGCACCGACCGGCTCGTCGGGGGCGTGGTGCGGGCCGCGATCGAAGAGGAGTTGCGTGCGGTGGCGGGGCAGGATCCCGAATTCTGACCCGTCTCTGCGCTGTCTCTGACCTGTCTCTGCGCCTCAGGGCGCGCGCGAGGTGCGCTCAGGGGACTGCCTGGCAGATCTGCCGAGTAGGGCGGGTAGGATGGACCGGTGCGCCGCCGACACCGAGCTTCGGCGCGCCCTCACGCCGAAGCCGGCCACCGTGCCGGAGTCACCACTGTGCCAATATCAGAGCCGTGCCGACATCACAGCCGTGCCGAGATCAGCCCGGATCAATCAATGGAGGAACACCCCCGATGAGCGAGCAGCCCGCAGACAACGCACCCGTCTCGACCGAGGACGAGGTCTTCGAGCAGAAGCGGGTGCGGCTGGAGAAGCGGGACAGGCTGAACGCGGAGGCCGATCTCGGCGGGGGAGCCTACCCCGTCGAGGTGCCGGTCACCGCGACCATCTCAGAGGTGCGAGCCGAGTGGAGCCACCTCGAAGAGACCCCCGACACCGCCTCCGGCGCGACCGTGGGGGTCGCCGGTCGCGTCGTCTTCCAGCGCAACACCGGCAAACTCTGCTTCGCCTCGCTGCAGGCCGGAGACGGCACCCGCATTCAGGCCATGATCAGCCTCGCAGAGGTTGGCGAGGCCTCGCTCGCCGACTACAAGGAGCTCGTCGACCTGGGTGATCACCTCTTCGTGAGCGGCGAGGTGATTTCCAGCCGTCGCGGTGAGCTCTCCATCATGGTGCGCGAGTGGCGCGTCGCCGCGAAGGCCATCGCACCCCTGCCCAACATGTACGCGGAGCTGAACGAAGAGACGCGCGTGCGGCAGCGCTACCTCGACCTGATCCAGCGCGAACAGGCCCGCACCAACGTCGTGACCCGGGCCCGCACCATGGCGAGCCTGCGCAAGACCTTCGCCGAGCGCGACTTCATCGAGGTCGAGACGCCCATGCTGCAGACCATGCACGGCGGTGCTTCGGCGCGCCCCTTCGTGACGCACTCCAACGCGTTCGACACCGAGCTGTACCTGCGCATCGCGCCCGAACTGTACCTCAAGCGCGCCGTCGTCGGAGGCCTCGAGCGCGTCTTCGAGATCAACCGCAACTTCCGCAACGAGGGTGCCGACTCGACGCACAGCCCCGAGTTCGCCATGCTCGAGTCGTACCAGGCGTACACCGACTACAACGGCATCGCCGACCTCACGCAGGCCCTGATCCAGAACGCGGCGCTCGCCGTCAACGAGGGCACCGAGCGCGAGGGCACGCACACGGTGCTGTGGGCCGACGGCACGCTCTTCGACCTGGGCGGCGAGTGGGATCGCATCTCGATGTACGGCACGCTCTCAGAGGCGGCCGGGCGCGAGATCACGCCGGAGACTCCGGTCGCCGAGCTGCAGGCGATCGCAGATGCCGAGGGCGTCGAGGTCAAGCTGCCGAACCACGGCAAGCTCGTCGAAGAGCTGTGGGAGCACTTCGTGAAGGGCGGCCTCACCCGCCCCACCTTCGTCATGGACTTCCCGGTCGAGACGAGCCCGCTCACCCGCCACCACCGCTCGATCGTGGGCGTCGTCGAGAAGTGGGATCTCTACGTGCGCGGCTTCGAACTGGCGACCGGCTACTCCGAACTCGTCGATCCCGTCGTGCAGCGCGAGCGCTTCGTGCAGCAGGCGGCCGAAAGCGCTCGCGGTGACGACGAGGCGATGCCCGTCGACGAGGAGTTCTTGCGCGCGCTCGAGCACGGCATGCCCCCGGCCGGCGGCATGGGCATGGGCATGGATCGCCTGCTCATGGCGCTGACCGGGCTTGGCATCAGGGAGACGATCCTCTTCCCGCTGGTGAAGTAGGCGGGTGAGCCGGGTCGGCGAGCGGAGCAGTCTTCGGGCTTGGCAGGGGACCCCGGCGCGTTTCGATCGTCCCAGGAAGCACCGGGGGCGTGCGGGTAGACTGAAAAATCATGGATAACTGGTGGTTGAATGCGGTTTGGTCACTGACCCCTACCGTGCTGATCGGACTCTTCTTCTGGCTCGTGATGCGTCTGATCCTTCGCGCCGACCGCACGGAGCGGCGCGTCTACCAGCAGATCGAAGACGAGGAGCGGGCGAAGGCCGGGCTGCCGGCACGAGACGACTCTTGATCGGGCGCTCGCGCACCTGGAAGCTCTCGACTCCCGCTCGGAGGAGCGACCGCGCAGTCGAGAGGGGGTAGGGCAGTGGATTTCACCTGGTCGGAGTCCAACTGGCCCTACGCCTGGACGCTCACGGCGCTGATCATCGACAACGCCATTCGGGTCGTCGCCGTGTTCGTCGTGCCTCGCAACCGCCGCCCCACGGCCGGCATGGCCTGGCTGCTCGCCATCTTCCTGGCTCCCGTTCCGGGGCTGCTGCTCTTCTTGGTGATCGGCAGCAAGCGCCTGCCGAAGCGCCGCAAGCGAAAACAGGAGGCCATCAACGCGCTCGTGGCGGAGCTGACCGAGCGCGACGGTCGCGGGCTGCTCACTCGGCTCGGCAATCTGCCGGTGGGTGTCGCAAGCGCTGTGCGCCTGGGCCGATCGCTCGGCGCGCAGCCCATGCTCCTCGGCAACACCGCAGGCATCTGCACCGACTACGAGAAGTCGCTCGCCATGATGACCGACGCGATCGACGAGGCCCGCGAGTACGTGCACATCCAGTTCTACCTGCTCGTGCACGATGACACCACCGACGACATCTTCCGAGCTATGCAGCAGGCTGTGGGCCGCGGCGTGCGGGTGCGGGTGCTGATCGACCACGTCTCGGCGGTGCGCAACCCCGGCACACGCCGCACGCAGAAGCGGCTGAACGAGATCGGCGTCGCTTGGACCTACATGCTTCCGGTGCGGCCGTGGCGCGGTGAGTATCAGCGACCGGATCTGCGCAATCACCGCAAGCTGCTCGTCGTCGACGGCCGCGTGGGCTTCATGGGGTCTCAGAACCTCGTCGACTCCAGCTACAACAAACGCCGCAACCGACGCCGGGGCCTGCACTGGAAAGACCTGATGGTGCGTCTTGAGGGGCCGATCGTGCTCGGCCTCGAGGGCGTATTCGAGGGCGACTGGTACCTGGAGACCGCGGAGTATCTGCCGCACGCCGAGGCGCACGGCGCTGCGGTGCAGCGCGCCGGAGTGCTCGACTGCCAGATCGTGCCGAGCGGGCCGGGCTACGAGACTGAGAACAATCTGCAGGTGTTCGTCTCGCTGCTCTACGCGGCGAATCACCGCATCAGCATCACGAGTCCCTACTTCGTGCCCGACGGCTCGATCATGAACGCACTTAGAGCAGCGACCGCTCGCGGGGTCGACGTCGAACTCTTCGTCTCGGAGGTCGGGGATCAGGCGCTCGTCTACCATGCCCAGCGCTCGTACTACGAAGAACTCTTGCGAGCGGGGGTGCGCATCTGGATGTTCCGCCCGCCGTACATTCTGCACTCGAAGCACTTCACGATCGACGATGAGGTCGCCGTAGTCGGCTCTTCGAACATGGATCAGCGATCCTTCGGCCTCAACATGGAGATCTCGATGGTCGTCTACGGAGCGAGCTTCGTTCGGGATCTCGATGAGGTGAACGACTACTATCGCGCGAACTCTCGCGAGCTCACACTCGAGGAGTGGCTGCAGCAACCGCTGCGCTCGAAGCTCCTCGACGGACTCGCGCGCCTCACGTCGGCCCTGCAGTAGGCGATTACGACCCGCCCGCAAATGTCACCGATCACGGCTCGTTTTGGAATTCCGCCGACTTCGTGTAACTATTCCTCTACAGATCCTGACGGAAGGACAACGCAATGACGCGCCAACAGGCCTCCAGCGCACCTGAGAACAAGCCCGCTGAAGACGCAAAGTCGAAAGACAAATCGACTCCTGCGGCTGAGACCAAAGCCCCGGCCAAGCCTGCCGCCAAGACGCGCGCCGCGTCATCGAGGTCCAGTGCGGCATCCAAGACCGCCGCCGCGACCAAGCGCGCTGCCTCCGCCAAGCCCGCTGAGACGAAGGCCGAGCCGAAGGCGGCCGAGAAGAAGCCCGCGGCCAAGGCCGAGCCGGCTCCCGCACCCCGCAGGTCTCTCACGCGCCGCAAGCGTCCGCGCAGCACCCCGAAGACCGGCCCCGTGGCCATCGGCCGCAGCGGCAGCACTCAGCTCAAGAACATGTCCGAGATTCGGCACTACCTGCGCACGAACGATCGCCCGGTGTTCTTCGTCGGCGCGACCGCGTTCAACCTGCTGGGGCTCGACCGCTGGGTGCGCGGCTTCTCCTACATCACCTACTACGACAGCTGGGACGGAACGCACCCGCGCCTCTTCACACCGCGCGAGAAGCCGTACATTGAGTTTCAGAGCGGTGAAGAGATCAACAACTGGCTGCTCAGCAACCACGAGGTGCGCGCGCACATCGAGCGCAGCACCCCGCCCGGCGTGCGCCCCCAGATCGTGATGGTCTTCTTCGACGAAGACACCGAGCGCATCTGCGAAGAGCTCGACTACGAGCTGATCCTGCCGAGCCACGCCCTGCGCGAGCGGCTCGACTCGAAGATCGTGACGACTCAGATCGCCGACTCGGTCGACGTGCCCAGCGTGCCGAACGTGCTCACGACCATCGCCGACTGGGACGAGCTGGTCGAGGTCACCGACGCGGCCGGGCTGGGGCAGGATCTCGTGATCCAGACCGCCTACGGCGACTCGGGCAAGACCACCTTCTTCGTCACGAGCGAGGCCGAGTTCGCCGCCATCGCCGACGAGGTCGTGGGCGTCGAGATCAAGATCATGAAGCGCATCAACAACCGCCCCATCGCCATCGAGGCGGTGAACACGCGCAAGGGCACCATCGTCGGTCCGTGCATGACCGAGATCACCGGCCACGCCGACCTGACGCCCTACCGCGGCGGCTGGGCGGGCAACGAGATGTTCCCGACGGTGCTCGACGACGAAAGCCGCCACGCCGCGATTCAGCTGGTTCGCCGACTGGGCGATCGTCTCGGCAAGGAAGGCTACCGCGGCTTCTTCGAGGTCGACGTGCTTCTCGACGTCGACACGGGCGACGTCTACCTCGGCGAGCTCAACCCGCGCATCTCGGGTGCCTCGGCCGTCACGAACGTGACCGCGGGAGCCTACGCCGACGTTCCGCTCTTCGCGTTCCACCTGCTCGAGTACTCGGGCGTCGATTTCGACATCGACGTCGACGAGATCAACGCTCGCTGGGAGGAGCTCGCCTCGGAAGACGAGTGGAGCACGATGGTGATCAAGCACACGCGCAACACCGTCGAGTACATCGAGTCGGCTCCCCGCACGGGACGGTACGTGCTCGATCACACCGGGCACCTGGTCTACGCTCACAGCGACAACGACTGGCACCTGCTCTCGAACGACGCCGAGGCGTTCTTCCTGCGCTTCTACAGCGGAGGCGACTACCGCTGGAAGGGTGCCGATCTCGGCGTGCTCGTCACGAAGGCCCACCTCGAGGCTGACCACGGCGGGCTGACGCTGCACGCGAAGTATCTCATCGATGCCATTCGCGACATGTACCAGACCACCATCATCGAGGGAAGCGACGAGCCTGCGCTCAGGCCCGTTCCTGCCAAGGGAAACTGACCTCGTGTGAGATGCTAATCGGATGACTTCCGGAACCGAATATGGGATGAGTACGACGACCGGACACGGAATCGATGTGCCGCCGCTCGCCGAGTGGCAGTTCGAGCCGTATCTGCAGTGGTCGATGCAGAACATCAAGACATTCCTTCCGGTGCATCACATCCGGCGGGGGGCGCGTGCGACCGAGTTCACGCGCCGCCCGTCGGCTCTCGATTCTCTGTCCGTTCCTCATCCGTGGGAGGATCGCAAGGCCTCGTTCGAGGAGGTCATGCGGCTCACCCACACCGATGGCTGGATGGTGACGCACCGCGGAGAGGTCGTCGGAGAGCAGTATTTCGACACGCTGAGCTCGACGGGGATGCACCTGCTGATGTCGGTGTCGAAGTCTCTCACCGCTACCACCGCCGGGTTGCTCGCGGCGAGCGGCGAACTCGACCTCGACCGCTCCGTCACCGACTACGTGCCGGAGCTCATCGGCTCGGGATACGACGGTACGGTCGTGCGCAACCTGGTCGACATGCGCACCGGGGTGCGTTTCTCGGAGGAGTACCTGAACGAGGACGCCGAGGTGCGCCTGCTCGAGGAAGCGATCGGGTGGGCACCGAAGAAGCACCCCGAAGTGCCCGATTCGCTGCTGGAGTTTCTCGCTTCTCTGGGCCAGGACGGCCCGCACGGTCGGGCGTTCGACTACAAGTCGTGCGAGACCGACGCTCTGGGGTTCGTGATTCAGCGGGCCGCCTCGCAGCACGCCGGCGATGTCATGTCCGAGCGGCTGTGGCAACCGATGGGAGCCGAGTTCGACGCCAACGTGAGTGTCGACGCCAACGGAGCCGGCATGTTCGACGGCGGTGTATCGAGTGCGATGCGGGATCTCGCCCGCTTCGGCAACCTGTTCGTCTCGGAGGGCAGAGCGCTCGACGGTGCCACGGTGCTGCCGGAGTGGTGGATCGACGACACGTTCACGGGCGGTTCGGATTCGAGCGAGGCCTTCGCCGAATCCGACAACGCCAGTTACATGCGCGGCGGCATGTACCGCAACGGCTTCTGGTTCCCGGGCGAAAGCCGCAACGTGATGCTGGCACTCGGCATTCACGGCCAGATGATCTACATGAACCGATCCACCGGCGTGGTGGGCGTCAAGCTGTCGAGCTGGCCGATGCCGCAGGATCCCGACAAGCTCTTCTGGACCGTTCGCGCCTTCGAGGTCGCCTCCTGGGCACTCAACCGCGGAGAGATCTGAGGCGCTGCCAGAACGCGCGACCTCCAGGGCCGCGCCTCTTTCGCCTGTCAGCCCCGGGATCGGGCCTGCGCGGTCGATCCCTCAGCCGGTCCTCAGAGGTGCAGCCGCTTGCGCAGTTCGTGCTTCATCTCGTCGCTCGCGTCGAGCTGCACGAGTGCGAGCACGAGCAGGCTCAGCACGATGCAGATCACCGACGGGATCGGGTCGGTCACCCAGCCGAGCAGCAGGAATACGATCGGTACGAGACCGAGCAGCACCGTCACGCTGCTGTAGAGGATGTGCTCACCGATTTCGATGCGCATCACGCGCACGGTGATCAGCACGGCCACGATCGAGCAGGTGCAGAGTATCGGGATCGCGTACGTCACCGACCACTCATGCCAGCCGGTGAGGTAGTCCCAGTATAGGCAGACGAGGCTCACGATCACCACGAGATAGAGGGTGCCCTTCGCCACGTTGCGGCGTTTCCGCACCGCCATGAGCACCACCAGCCACATGGCTGTGACGCCGAGCCAGATCGAACGCAGTATGCCGATGCCGTCGAGCCCGCGGCTGAATATCAACTGCGCGGCGAGCGAGGCGAGAATCAGCGCGAGCGAGGTGATGAAGAGCACGCGCAGCACGTGTCTGCGAGAGAACTTGAGCGGCACGTCGGGGAGCGGGCTGGGCACGGCACCGCCGGTTGCGGGGATCTCCGCGTCGCACAGCGGGCAGCGGCTCCAGAATCCTTCGATCCCGACCGCGCACGCGTCGCATCGCATCATCGTGCCGCCTCTGCGAGCTCGGCTTCGGTGACGCGCGCCGCGGCGACCGTCACGTCGACGCCGTGAGCGGTGAGCATGCGGGCGAACTCCCTCACGTGCCCGGTTTCGCTGAAGGGCGACGTGAAGGTGACGGTGATCAGACCCGCGTGCGATATGGCGCAGAACTGCGGGCGTGCAGCCGAGACGTGGAAGAGCATGCGGCCGACGCGCGACTCAGCGGGCTCGGGCAGCATCACGTTGCCGAGATTCGAGAGCGCGACCGTCAAGCCTCGGTTGCTGCTGCGGTTGATGAGCCCGAGGAGGAAGTCTTTCAGCGGCCGGGGCACGACGCGCAGCAGCGGCATGCGCTCAAGGCGGATGAGCTGGCGCAGGTGCTTCTCGAGCGCTTCGGGCGCGGTTTTCGGGCGGAACTGCGCTTCGAGATCGCGGCAGACAGCTCCCAGGTCGTCGCTGCCGGGGTCGCCGTAGGTGTGCTCGACGCGCACGGTCGTGAAGAAGTTGCGAGCCGAGGTCGACGGGAAGAACTGTCTGAGGTTCACGGGAACGGATGCGGCGATCGTGCGGTGCTTGCCCAGGTCGCCCGCATCGCGGCGGATCGCCTCGAAGAACAGCGCCGTCAGGTACATCGTCAGCGTGACCCCCTCCGCGCGGGCGAGTCGCAGCACATCGGCGACCGGCATGGTCAGTTCGACCGCGCGAGTCCGGTTGTCGGGCGTGCGCGTGCCGCGAACGCGGTAGGCCCTGCTGCCGAACGCCTGCCGCTTGCGCCCCTCCGGGCTGCGGCCGCGGAAGTACTTCCCGAAGCTGTCGCCGACGAGTTCGTGCGGCGGATCAGTCGGGGGGACGTAGTCGCCCGGGTATCGCAAGCTGACGTAGGCGTTCACCAGATCCGACAGGAACCACAGCGCGCCCGTGCCGTCGGACAGGGCGTGAAAGGTCTCGAGAACGATCCGTCGCCGATAGTAGACCACGCGAAAGAGCAGTGTGCGCCTATCCGCCTGGTAGATGGCGGCGCAGGTCGGCTGCTGCTCGAGGGATACCCGGGGCCTCAGATCGCTGTCCTGCAGGTAGTACCAGAAGACCCCGCGCCGCAGCACCGCGCGATACAGCGGGTAGCGGTCGTACGTGGAGTCGAGCGCGGCCTGGAGCAGTAACGGGTCGACCTCGTGGTCGACCTCGGCGCTGATTCGGAACACCTTCGAGTCGGTATCGCTGCGCGCGGCGAGAAAGATGTTCGAGGCGTTGTCGAGCCGCACCCAGGCTCGACCGCTCACGTCGCCTGCTCGGGGTCGTACGGCCGGTCTGAGCCGGTGAGCGTGGATGCGATGCGATCCTCGCCGTCCTCGTCGAGAAACGCGTTGATTAGATCGTAGGATTCGCGCAGCGGCCGCGCGAACCGCGGTAGTGCGATGAAGCCGTGCAGGGCACCGGGTATGCGGTTCACCCGCACGTCGTTGCCGGCTTTCGCGAGTGCTTCGCCGTAGGCCTCGCCCTCGTCGCGCAGCAGGTCGAGCTCGGCGGTGAGCATCAGCGTCTTCGGCTGCGATGAGAGATCTTCCGCCATGAGCGGAGAGACCAGGGGGCTGCGACGCATCTCGGGATCGGGAACATAGAGCTCCATGTACTCCTGGATCTCGGTGTTGGTGAGACGATAGTCGTCGCCGTGGTCGCGCACCGTGCCGAACAGCGATGTGGCCGCATCGTGGTCCCAGTGCGTGACCGGGTAGAGCAGGATCTGGCGGCGGGGAAGCGAGATGCCCTCGTCGCGCAGCACCTGCGAGGCGACGGCTGCGAGATTGCCGCCGGCGGAGTCGCCGACGAGCACCACGCGCTCCGCGTCCCTCAGTCCGACCCGTCCGGGTTCCTCGAGCACGAGCCGGGCCACGCGCAGGCAGTCTTCGAGTCCGGCCGGGAACGGGTGCTCCGGAGCCAGCCGATAGTCGACGGAGGCCACGACGCAGCCCGTGAGATCCGCCATCGTCGTGCACGCGGGGGTGTAGCTCTCGATGTCTCCGGTCACCCAGCCGCCGCCGTGAAAGAAGAGGATCACGTCTTCGCGACGCCGCTCCTTCGGCAGGAACACGCGCACCGGAATGTCGTGGCTGCCGTCCTCGGACGTGATCGCGCGGTCGAGCGTGCGGTACCTGGGCACCGGAGCCGCGGCGAGGCGCTGAAATCTGCGCATCTTCTCGTAGTCTCTGCGCACGTCGAGACGCGGAGCCGCGAACAGGCGCAGAAACGCGCGCGTGAGCCGGTTCATCGCTGTTCCGCGCCCGGGCGAACCGGGTGGGAGGGGAGTCGTCTCATCCTCCAAGGATAGAGCCGGTTCTCCATTACGCCGTGATCGAACATCGGCACGCGACCCGCACTCGGGGCGTAGCCTTGAAGCATTGGCCGGGGTGCACCTGCGACGCGACCCCGCGCACAGGAGGTTATTGATGTTCGAGAGATTCACAGATCGTGCTCGCCGGGTGGTCGTACTCGCCCAGGAAGAGGCGAAGATGCTCAACCACAACTACATCGGCACCGAGCACATTCTGCTCGGTCTGATTCACGAGGGCGAGGGTGTCGCCGCCAAGGCGCTCGAGCAGCTCGACATTTCGCTCGATGCCGTGCGGGCTCAGGTGACCGACATCATCGGCACGGGGCAGCAGCCCCCTCAGGGCCACATCCCGTTCACGCCGCGCGCCAAGAAGGTGCTCGAGCTGAGCCTGCGCGAGGCGCTGCAGCTCGGCCACAACTACATCGGCACCGAGCACATTCTGCTCGGCCTCATCCGCGAGGGCGAGGGCGTCGCCGCTCAGGTGCTGGTCAAGCTCGGCGCAGATCTCAACCGCGTGCGGCAGACTGTGATCCAGCTCCTCTCCGGCTACCAGGCCGGCAAGGAGAACGCGACCGTGGGTGCCGCAGAGCCGCAGAGCGAGACCAAGGGCTCGCAGGTGCTCGACAACTTCGGTCGCAACCTGACCCAGGCCGCCCGCGAGGGCAAGCTCGATCCCGTCATCGGTCGCGAGAAAGAGGTCGAGCGGGTCATGCAGATCCTCTCACGCCGCTCGAAGAACAACCCCGTGCTGATCGGCGAGCCGGGCGTCGGCAAGACCGCCGTCGTCGAGGGCCTCGCGCAGGCGATCGTCAAGGGCGAGGTGCCCGAGACGCTGAAGGACAAGCAGGTCTACGTGCTCGACCTCGGCTCGATGATCGCGGGCAGCCGCTACCGCGGCGACTTCGAGGAGCGCCTGAAGAAGGTCACCAAGGAGATTCGCAACCGCGGCGACATCATCATCTTCATCGACGAGATCCACACGCTGGTCGGCGCGGGTGCGGCCGAGGGCGCGATCGACGCCGCCAACATTCTGAAGCCGATGCTCGCGCGCGGCGAGCTGCAGACCATCGGCGCGACCACGCTCGACGAGTACCGCAAGCACTTCGAGAAGGACGCGGCGCTCGAGCGCCGCTTCCAGTCGATCATGGTGAACGAGCCCTCGCTGCCGCACTCGATCAACATTCTCAAGGGCCTGCGCGACCGCTACGAGGCGCACCACAAGGTGTCGATCACCGACGGTGCCATCGTGGCCGCGGTGAACCTCGCCGATCGCTACGTGCAGGATCGCTACCTCCCCGACAAGGCGATCGACCTGATCGACGAGGCCGGTGCCCGCCTGCGCCTGTCGATCCTGTCGAGCCCGCCGGAGCTGCGCGAGTTCGACGAGAAGATCGCGGTCGTGCGCGCCGACAAGGAGAAGGCGATCGAGGCGCAGGACTTCGAGGCCGCCGCGAACAAGCGCGACGAGGAGAAGAAGCTCATCGCGGAGCGGCTGCGGCTCGAGAAGCAGTGGCGCTCGGGCGACGTGGCCACCCAGGCCGAGGTCGACGAGGGGCTCATCGCCGAGGTGCTCGCGCAGGCGACCGGCATTCCGGTCTTCAAGCTCACCGAAGAGGAGACCGCTCGACTGCGGTTCATGGAGGAGGCCCTGCACCAGCGGGTCATCGGCCAGAACGAGGCGATCGCCGCGCTCTCCAAGACGATCCGTCGCCAGCGCGCGGGCCTGAAAGACCCGAAGCGCCCCTCGGGCTCGTTCATCTTCGCCGGCCCGACCGGCGTCGGCAAGACCGAGCTCGCCAAGGCGCTCGCCGAGTTCCTGTTCGACGACGAGGATGCGCTGATCTCGCTCGACATGTCCGAGTACGGCGAGAAGCACACTGTGTCGCGTCTCTTCGGCGCGCCTCCCGGGTTCGTCGGCTTCGAGGAGGGCGGTCAGCTCACCGAGAAGGTGCGCCGCAAGCCGTTCTCGGTGGTGCTGTTCGACGAGATCGAGAAAGCCCACCCCGACATCTTCAACTCGCTGCTGCAGATTCTCGAGGAGGGTCGTCTCACCGACGGCCAGGGCCGCGTGATCGACTTCAAGAACACCGTCATCATCATGACGACGAACCTCGGATCGACGGCTATCGCTGGCGGCCCGGTCGGCTTCCAGATCGAGGGCGACGTGCACCACGGCTACGAGAAGATGAAGGGCAAGGTCAACGAGGAGCTGAAGAAGCACTTCAAGCCCGAGTTCCTGAACCGC
This sequence comes from Leucobacter sp., assembly GCA_047973175.1. Taxonomy (GTDB): domain Bacteria; phylum Actinomycetota; class Actinomycetes; order Actinomycetales; family Microbacteriaceae; genus Leucobacter. Next base: position 29,798 of record JBKEBN010000019.1, on the reverse strand, counting down.
GTCGACGACACCATCGTGTTCCCGCAGCTCACCAAGGCAGAGCTGCTGCAGATCGTCGACCTCTTCGTGAAGCAGCTGAGGGATCGCCTGCTCGATCGCGACATGCACCTCGAGATGTCGCAGGCCGCGCGCGAGCGCCTCTCCGAGATCGGCTACGATCCGTCGCTGGGTGCCAGGCCGCTGCGTCGCTCGATGCAGCGCGAGATCGAGGATCGCCTCTCCGAGCGCATCCTCGGAGCCGAGCTGTTGGCGGGCGACCTCGTGAAGGTCGACTTCGTCGACGGCGAGTTCACCTTCGAGACCGATCGCCGCTCCGAGAAGGCGCACGGCGACACCGCTGCGGCGGCCGCGGCCGCTGTGGCCTCGACCGCGGCGACGCCCGGCACCGCCGCCGCGTAGGCGACTACAGGGGCGATACGCGCAGGAGGGGCTTAGTGCCCTCCCGTAAATAATCGCTGCGTGTCGCTTCCTGATCGGGCGCATGATCGCAGCTGGGGTTCGTCGACGTAGCACCACTACGCCGACGAACCCCAGCTTTATCATGCATCCCGCTCAGAAACCTCACTCGCAGCGGTTACTTACTGTCGGACCCTTACTGCTTCGGCGGTGGGCCCCTCCTGCTGCTCCGGAACACACCACTAGGCTGGACGAATGACTGAGGCGATCGCGATCCGCATACGCAACGCACGCATCGACGATGTGCCGCGCATGGCAGCGCTCATGGAACCCCTCGTTGCGAAGCGCATTCTGCTGGGCAAAGACCTGGTCGACCTGTACGCGGCGGTACCGGAGTTTCTCGTGGCCGTCGTGGACGGAGACGAGGCCGGTGACGTCGGTGCCCCCGGTGCTACTCGCGGAAGCGACACGGTCATCGGCTACGGTGCCGTGCACGTGATGTGGGATCAGCTGGGCGAGGTGCGCACGCTCGGGGTTTCAGAGGAGTGGCTGGGCCGCGGTGTGGGGCACCGGCTGCTCGACTCGCTGGAAGACCGCGCTCGCGAACTGGGGCTCACGCAGCTCTTCTGCCTCACCTTCGAGACCGTCTTCTTCGGGCGGCACGGTTTCGAGGAGGTGAGCGAGAACACGGAGTTGGTGGCAGCCGACATCTACGGTGAGCTGCTGCGCTCGCACGACGAGGGCATCGCCGAGTTTCTCGACCTGGCCAGGGTGAAGCCCAACACGCTCGGGAACACGCGCATGCTCAAGAGGCTCTGACAGGCTGACGCGGTACCCTGACGGAATGTCGAAGACCGTCGGACCGAAAGATCGCAGCGTCTATATTCGGCGAAGGTTGGCGGTGCTGGCCTTGCTGCTCGCGGTGGTTGCGGCGATCGTGCTGATCATTGTGAAGCCGGGGTCTGGCGATGGTGCGCGCGAGGCCGGTCAGGTCGAAGTGCCCAACGATCTTCCGGGCACGGGCACGTCGAAGGAGCCCGAGAAGACGCCCTCGCAGAAGCAGAAGGGAGACACGCCCGAGTGCGCGGCCGACCAGTTGCGGGTGACGCCGGTCACCGACAGCACGGACTACGCAGACGGCGAGCTGCCGCAGCTCTCTCTGATAGTGGAGAACGTCGGCGAGGATGCCTGCGTCGCAGATCTCGGCACCGCGACGATGCAGTTCCGCATCACCAGCGGTGACGACGAGGTGTGGCGCTCGGTCGACTGTCAGGAGAACGCCGACCATCGCTCGGTGATCCTCGATCCGGAGAAGCCGCTCACCTCGGAGGCCATCGAGTGGGATCGCACCCGGTCGAGTGAGGAGAGTTGCGGTATCACCCGGGATCCGGTCGATTCCGAGGGCGATTCCTATCACCTGTGGGTGACAGTGGGAGAGGTTGAGAGCGAGGACACCGCCCAGTTCGTGCTCTACTGAGACACGCCGAATCCCCGCCGACGGGTCCGCTTTCTTTCCCCAACAAACGGGAGTACCTTGAAGCTATGGAAAGAAAGAAAGCACGTGAGACAGGGATCCGCGTTGAGGTCCCGCAGGGCACCGGCGAGGCGGTAGCGGTCGACGAGCTGGTCGACGATCTGCTGCACGGAAACATGCGCGGCGTTCTGCGCAACCTGCACGAGCCCGGTGGCGATGCGGAAGAGGAGCCCCGTCGGTCGGACGCCTGACGAAAGTCACGATCGAGCGGTCAGATCTTCGAGCTGCAGCGCGAACCAGAGTTCGGCGCGGTCATCTGCGCGAGCGAGTGAGTGCTCCGTCATCCTCTCGATTCTCGTGATGCGATCCCGCAGGGTGTTGCGATGGATTCCGAGTGCGACCGCCGCGGGTCCGCGCTGACTGTCGGCGTCGAAGACCGCGCGCAGGGTGAGCCGCAGGGTGTCGCGCTCGGAGGCGTCGAGCGCGGGGGAGTGCAGCGAGAGCGGGCCGAGCACGCGCTCCGTGATCGCGCTCACCGGTGACTCGGTCGCGGTGCTGCCGACCGTTTCCGCGTCGATCAGCAGCGCCTCGAGGATCGGTGCCTCGCGGTCGGCCCAGACGACCTGCGGAACGCGGGGTTCGGCATAGAGCGGCGCAGTGGTCGACAGCGCGGAGAGTCGGGCAGTCGCAGAGCGGCGGCTGAGCGAGGCATCCGCGAGCGCTGCGGGCCTGCCGACGACGGCATCGAGGCGGTAGGCCGCGGCCGTGTCGAGTGCGACGCCGAGTGCCGTCTCGGAGTCGGGGCACAGCTGCCACGCCTGCGCGAGGCCCTGCGCACGCGCGGGCTCCTCAGCGGGAGCGATCAGGCGGTCGATACCCGTGCGCGTGCGGTGTCGCCAGTTCGCGAGATCTTCGGCACCGCCCTGCACCGCGATGGCCCTGACGCGCGCTGGGAGGTGCAGCGCGGGATCCAGGATCGCGCCCGCCTCCGGGCGCTGGGCACCCGCCAGCAAACCGGCCGTGAAACGCTCCCACTGCTCCCGCTCGCGCGTGTTCGCGGCGCTTCCCCCGCGCAGTCCGAGGCTGAGCACCATTGCGCCGGCTGCGATGACGGATCGTCCCTCGGGAGTGAGTGGCGCGCTGCCCGCGATGAGCAGCTGGCTCGTGCCTGCGGAGTCGAGCGGAACGGCTTCGAGGTCGCCTCCGGCGGCTCCTTGCTGCGCCGCGGGAAAGCCCGCCGTGCTCGCAATGCGGGTGCCGTCGGCACCGACGACCGCGAACTGCTTGCCGGTGGCCTGGGCGATGCTCGCGAGCACCTCTGCCGGAGTCCGGTCGCCTCGCGCGCTGTCGAGGAGGCGCTCCTGCGCGCTCAGCGCGGTGTGCGTCGCGCGCAGTTCGTCTGCCCGCAGGAGCTGGGCGACGGCCTTGCCCACGGCGATGAACGGTACGGGGAGCGGAATCTTGAAGAGAGCCACCCGGTAGGTGCTCGCCGCGAGGACGAGCGGGTGGGGCACGTGATCGTGATTGACGCCGACGCCGAAGCCGATGGCCGAGATGCGAGCGCGACTGAGACCCGCGACGAAGTCGCGCCACCGGGAGTCGTCGGCACCGAGCGCGAGGCCGGTGGTCATGATGATCTCACCGCCCTCGAGATACTCGCCCAGGTCGAGCAGTTCGGTGATGGAACTCCAGCTGATCTCGGGATCGCCGTAACCGGCCTGCACGAGCGTCAGGCCGAGATCGGGCAGAGCGAGCAACTGCGACAGGGTGGCCATGAGCCATTCTTGCATAGCTTGTCTGCTGCTCACTGTGCAGAAGGGCGATATGGCCGTCGAGATCGCTCCATAGACTTGCGGTGTGACAGCGCGACGGATAACGACACAGCAACAGACGACGACACGGTCTCGCGAGCCGCGCACGCCCGGATCGCCCGCGGTGCCGGGGCCGCTCAGCGGCATCCGCGTCGCTGATTTCTCGCGGGTGCTCGCGGGCCCGCACGCCACCATGATCCTCGCCGACCTGGGGGCGGACGTCATCAAGGTCGAGAGCCCTGAGGGAGACGGCACCCGACAGTGGTCGCCGCCCGTCAACGCGATCGGGCAGAGCACCTACTTCGCCGGCGTCAACCGGGGCAAGCGGTCGGTGGTGTGCGACCTGCGAGACGAGGAGGGGCTCGCCCGCGCCGCAGAGCTGGCCCGCACCGCGGACGTCGTCATCGAGAACTTCAAGCCCGGCACCATGGACAGGTTCGGTCTCGGCTACGAGGCCGTCGCCGCGGGCAACCCCGGTGTCGTCTACTGCTCCATCTCGGGATTCGGCGACGCCCAGGGGCGCGACCTCCCGGGCTACGACCTGCTGGTGCAGGCGGTCGGCGGTCTCATGAGCATCACCGGCCAGAGCGACGAGGCCGGTGGCGAACCCACGAAGGTTGGCGTCGCGCTCGTCGACGTGCTCACGGGGCTCAACGCCGTCATCGGAATCCAGGCCGCGCTGCGCGCCAGGTCCGGGGGAGGCACGGGGCGGGGCCAGCACATCAAAGTGACCCTGCTCGGTTCGCTGCTCTCGGCGCTCGCGAATCAGGCCTCCTCGACCCTCGAGACCGGCATCTCGCCCGAGCGCATGGGCAACGCGCACCCCTCGATCGCTCCCTACGAGACGCTGCACGCCGCCGACCAGCCGATCGCGCTCGCGGTCGGCACAGACGCTCAGTTCGCGCGGCTCTGCGAAGCGCTCGGCATTCCCGAGGCGGCGAGCGACGCGCGGTTCGTCGACAACCCCTCGCGGGTCTCGAATCGCGGCGAGCTGCGCCGACTGCTCGAGGAGCGCCTGAGAACGCGGGCCGCGGGCGAGTGGATCGACGCCTTCACCGCCGCGAACATCCCCGCGGGCCGCGTGAACACCGTCGCGCAGGCGATCGACCTCGCCTCGTCGCTCGGCCTGGAGCCCATTGCCGAGACCGCGGCGGTCTCGGAGGACGGCGCTGAGCAGGTGCTCCGCTCGATCGCGACGCCGATCCACTTCTCAGAGACCCCGGCAAGATACTCCGCCCCGCCTCCCGGCGTCGGCGAGCACCAGGGTGCCACCTGGTTCGAGCGCTAGCTCCGATCCACCGCCCGTCGCGTTGCGCGCAGCCGCGGCATCCGTCCTCGACCACCGAGATCCTGCGGCTCGCTAGACCCCCGCCGCAGACAACTCCGAAGGGAACCGACCCATGACCACCACCATCGACCAGCTGTTCGACGTCGCCGACTTCGTCACCGAAGAGGAGCGCGAGTGGCAGCTGAAGGCGCGCGAGTTCGCGCAGACCCGCATTCGCCCCATCATCGACGACGCGTTCGAGGATCGCCGCCTCCCCGTCGAACTGCTGCCCGAGGTGGGAGAGTTCGGCGCATTCGGCATGTACCTGCAGGGTTACGGCCTGCGGGGGGCCTCGTCGGTTGCCTACGGGCTCGTCGCGATGGAGTTCGAGGCGGTCGACTCCGGCTTTCGCACGGCGCTCTCGGTGCAGGGGTCGCTCGCGATGGGCGCGATCTACAAGTTCGGCTCGGAGGAGCAGAAGCAGCGGTGGCTTCCCCCGATGGGCCGCGGCGAGGCCATCGGCTTCTTCGGCCTCACAGAGCCGCAGGGCGGTTCAGATCCGAACACCATGATCACCACGGCGCGCCGCGAGGGCGACGAGTGGGTGCTCAACGGTCGCAAGCGCTGGATCGGGCTCGCCACCATCGCGCAGCTCGGCGTGATCTGGGCGAAGGACGACGAGGGGATCGTGCGCGGCTTCATCGTGCCGACCGACACGCCGGGCTTCGAGGCGACCGCGATCGAGAACAAGCTCTCGATGCGGGCCTCGCTGCAGACCGAGATCGAGCTGACCGACGTGCGGCTGCCGCTCGACGCGATCCTGCCGGGTTCGAAGGGCCTCTCCTCACCGTTCAAGTGCCTCAACGAGGCTCGCTACGGCATCGCGTGGGGGGTCATGGGCGCTGCGCGCTCCTGCCTCGAGGCCGCGGTCTCCCGCTCGCAGATGCGCGAGGTGTTCGGTGCCCCCATCGCGGGCAAGCAGATCATCCAGGCCAAGCTCGCCGACATGTTCGTCGAGTACGAGAAGGGGCTGCTGCTGGCCCTGCACCTCGGTCGCCTCAAGGACGCCGGCAATCTCTCCTACGGGCAGATTTCGGTGGGCAAGCTCAACAACGTGCGTGAGGCCATCAAGATCGCTGGAACCGCGCGCGCGATCCTCGGCGGCGACGGCATCACGAGCGACTTTCCCGTCATGCGGCACATGGCCAACCTGGAGTCGGTGCGCACCTACGAGGGCACCGATGAGGTGCACCAGCTCGTCATCGGTCGCGAGCTGACGGGGATCGCCGCGTTCTGAGCGGGGCTCAGCTCAGCGGCGCGCGGAACGCGATCCGCGCGCCGCTGAGGCTAGGCCTGCGGGCTTCTAGGCCTGCGGGAACCACCAGTCGGGGGCGAGGGACTGCACGGAGTGCACGAAGGCTTCGCGATCCTCGGCACCGCTGACCACCCACGCCTTGATGGCACCGACGAGGCCAGTGCCGAAGAAGCGTGCGACGGTGGGGATGTCGATCTCCGGCGTCTTCGGCTCGAGGTTCACGCGCTGGGCGAGGTACTGCTCGAGCGTGGTCGTGAAGTGGTCGGCGAGCATGTTGGGGATCGTGCCGTCCTGAGGCGACTGGATCGACTTCAGGTAGAGCTGGCGGTGACGATCGATGTGGTCGAGTATCTGGATGATGCTCTCGCGGAAGACCTCGACCGGGTCTTGCTCGCCCGAGGCGTAGGCGTCGACGAAGTGCTTGCGGGCCTCGTCGAGCTCGAGGCTCAGGGCCGAGCCGAGCGCTTCGGCGGTCGTCGAGAAGTGTTTGTAGAACGTCACGCGGTTGATGCCGGCGAGGTCTGCGAGCTCCGAAACGGTGACGTTGGGCACCGGCTTCTCTGTGGCAAGTTGAAGGATCGCGCCGTGCAGCGCAGCTCGTGTACGAATGATTCTCGCGTCGGTCATGCGACCACCTTAACTTACACCGTGTAAAAAATTTTCAAACTCTCACCTGGTGAGTTGTGAGATGCGCTCAGAGACAAGCGGATAGCGCTGCTGTAGTAGAAGACGGTCTCCGAGCGCGAATCCGTCCCACTGGAACGGGGGTGCCATGGTGGTGCCGATGAGCGTCCACGGGCCCAGGGGAGAGGATCCCTGCATCACCCCGGGCGGCACGACCAGCTGCGGCAACTGGCCCGCTTCGAGGTCGGGCCCGAGCACGTGCTGCTCGGCGTGCCCGTCGGGGTGCAGCAGGAGCAGGCTCAGCGGCGATCCCGCATACCAGTGGTACACCTCGACCGAGCCGAGCGCGTGCAGCGCCGAGAAATCGGGTGCCGCGAGCAGGTAGTAGATCGCGCTGGAGTGCTCGTCGAGGTGCGTGCGGCGGAAGAGACCGCCCTCATGCTCGAGCGGCTCGAGGCCCAGGTGCGAGACCCAGCGCGCAGCCTCCGCGGGGAGGTCGCGGTGGGCGTCCGCCTCGCGCGCGCAGGCCGCCTCGCGCGCATCGGCCGCCTCGGGGGTGACGGCCGCGCCGGCCACGCCAGCAGCGTCGACGCTCACGCCAGCGCCGCCTCGCGAGTCTTGCGGAAGCGCTTGCTCATGAAGATGAGCACGAGCAGCGTGACCACGTAGGGGCTCGCGTCGGTGAGCTGCTGCGGCAGGCCGAACGACTGCAGGCGGAAGCCGATGGCGTCGGTGAAGCCGAAGAGCAGCGCCGCTCCCAGCACCCCGATCGGGTGCGCCCGGGCGAGCATCACCGCGACGACCGCGATCCAGCCGCGGCCGGCCGACATGTTCTCGGTGAACTGCACCACGTTGCCGAGCGCGAGCTGCGCGCCGCCGAGGCCGGCGAGCGCGCCCGACGCGAGCACCGCGCCGAGCTGGTAGCGCTGCGGGTTGACACCCATGGTCGCCGCGGCGAGGGGACGCTCACCGACGCCGCGCAACCGCAGGCCGAGCGGCATGCGGAAGAGCATGATCCAGAGCGCGGGCACGAGCAGCAGCGCCAGATAGCCGAGCGGCGTCAGCGAGAACAGCGCCCCGAGCCACGGGATATCGGCGAGCAGAGGGATGCGCCACACCGGCAGACCGTCGATGCCCGGATCTTGGAACACGCCCTGCACGTCGAAGATCGCGACGAGCAGGAAGCTCGTCATGCCGACCGCGAGAATGTTCATCGCGATGGCGAGCACGATCGGGTCGCCCTTGCGGTAGACGGTGCCGTAGCCGAGGAGCAGCGAGAACAGGGTTCCCGCCAGCATCGCCGCGATCGTGCCGACGATCCAGCTGTGCGCGAAGTACGACGCGGCGACACCGCAGAAGGCACCGATGAGGATCATGCCCTCGAGGCCGATGTTGAAGACGCCGGCCCGCTCGGCGAGCATGCCGCCCAGGGCCGCGAGCAGAATCGGGATCAGCGCGCGCAGCACGGACGAGAAGAGGTCTTCGGTGAAGAGGTCGAGGAAGGTCATCGCTCCGACTCCTTCGCTTCGGGGGTGGCGGGTTCCATCGCCGCCATAGCGGAAACCGGGGCCTGCCCGGGAGAGGTGAGGCCGGGGCGGGTTTCGGCCGATCCACCACCCCCGTCAGGGGCGACGTCACCACCACCAGGTGAGGCTTTCGGCTTCTTGCGTCTGAAGCGTGGCAGTGCGACGTGGAACGCCAGCAGGATGATGACGAGCGCCTGGATGATGGCCGCGATCTGCGGCGAGAGCCCGAGCTCGCGGCCCATCGCGTCGCTGCCGACCATGATCGCGGCGAAGAACACGCCGGCGATGACGATGCCGACGGGGCGGTAGAGCGCCAGCAGCGTGACGAGCAGCGCGGTCCACGCGTAGTTCGTCTGGATGAAGCCGCCCTCGATGAGACGCGTGTTCGGTGCCCCGATGGTGAACATGAACCCGAAGAGCCCGGCCAGACCGCCCGAAAGGGCCATGGTGCACAGCACGAGCGGGCCCGGCTTCACGCCGCCGTAGCGCACGAACTCGGCGTTCTGCCCGCTGAGGCCCGACTCGAACCCGAAGCGCGTGCGTCGATTCATGAAGACGACGGCGATCACGACGACGACGAGCACGATCAGCGACCAGTTCACGCCGGTGAGCACCGCGGTGACCGGGTTGGTCGGGCCGAGCGAACCCCGCAGCGACTCGGCGAGGGCCGAATCGCGGGGCACCAGCATGCCGATCTGATTCTCGGGCGGCACCTGCTTGGTCGACACGAGGTCGGAACTCGGCTCGTCCAGTTTGAACCTGATGAGCCACGACGAGAAGTAGCGCACGGGATAGTTGAGGAGCAGGGTGGAGAGCAGGATCGGCACGCCGAGCAGATTCTGCAGCACCGCTGCGATCAGGCCCCAGGCCGCACCGGCCGCGATCGCCGCGACGAAGGCGAGCGGCAGGATGAGCGCCGCGGGGCCGGGCACGTAGATCGCGACGAGGCCGCCGACGAGCGCGCCGAGACCAGCCTGCCCCTCCGCGCCGAGGTTGATGACGCCCGCGCGGAACGCGACGGCGATCGCGATGCCGATGCCGATGATCGGGATCGCGCGCTGCAGCGTGTTCGCGAGGCCCACGCCCGTGCCGAACGAGCCGTTCAGCATGGCACGGTAGCCGCTGATCGGATCAGCGCCCGCGATCAGCATGAAGCACGCGCCGATGACGAAGGCCAGCACCACCGATACCGGCACCGGGCCCGTGAGCCAGCGGCCGATCTTCTGCAGACCGCTCATCGGGAGGCCTCCGTTTCCGTGCTCAGCGCCGCGGCGAATGCCCCGGGGCGGTGCCGCTCGTTCGGCTCGTGGCCTGCCATGTAGAGGCCGAGCAGGGCGTCGTCGGCCTCCTGCTTCGGCACCTCCGCGACGATGCGGCCCTCGAACATCACCAGGATGCGAGACGACAGCGACATGATCTCGCTGAGCTCGGCCGAGATGAGCAGCAGAGCGCCGCCGCCGTCGCGATACTCGCACAGTTCGCGGTGGATCGACTCGATCGCGCCGATGTCGACCCCGCGGGTGGGCTGCTCGGCGATGAGCAGCGGCGAGCCGTAGTCGAGTTCTCGCGCGACGACGACCTTCTGCAGGTTGCCGCCGGAGAGGGTGCCCACGGGCGTCGTGGGGGCCGCGATCCTGATCTTGAAGCGCTCGATGAGCCGCTTCGCGTGGTCGACCATCGCACCGCGCGAGAGCAGCCCGCGATGCAGGATCGGGGGCTTGCGGTGGTGGCCCAGCGCCAGGTTGTCGATGGCATCGGCGGTGCCGGCGCTGCCGACCGCGTGGCGGTCTTCCGGCACGTAGGCGATGCCACCGTCTCGGCGCTGCGCGATGGACGAGCGGCTGACGTCGCGACCCTCGATCAGCACCTCGCCCGAACTCGTCGGGCGCATGCCGATGATCGCTTCCGCGAGCTCCACCTGGCCGTTGCCCGCGACACCGGCGATGCCGACGACCTCGCCGGTGCGCACGAACAGACTCGCGTCGTCGACGTCGTTGCGCTCGCCCGACCCCGGAACGGTGAGCCCCCGCACCTCGAGCACGACCTCTCCCGGCTCGCGCGCGGGGGGCGGAGTGCTGAGGTCGACATCGCGGCCCGTCATGTGCCGGGTGATTTCTTCGGGAGAGCTCTCAGCGGTGACGAGCCGGGCGACGCTGCGGCCGTCTCGCAGCACGGTGACGCGGTCGGAGATCGCCATGACCTCGTTCAGCTTGTGGGTGATGATGATGATCGTGCGCCCGTCGGCCTTGAGCGCGCGCAGCACATCGAACAGGCGATCCGTCTCCTGCGGAGTGAGCACCGCGGTGGGCTCGTCGAGAATGAGCACGCTCGCCTCGCGGTAGAGCGCCTTGACGATCTCGACGCGCTGCAGCACTCCGACGGGCACGGAGTCGACGCGTGCCGTCGGGTCGATCGCGAGGCCGTACTTCTCGGCGATCTCGGAGACGCGCTTGTTGGCAGCCTGGCGATTGATGAGGCCGCGCCTCGTGGGCTCGCTGCGGAACACCACGTTCTCCGCGATGGTCAGCGAGGGGAACAGCTTGAACGACTGGAACACCATGCCGATTCCGGCATCGATCGCGTCGAGCGGCGAGGCGAAGCTGCGGCGCTCGCCGCGGATCCAGATCTCCCCTTCGTCGGGCTGATACACGCCCGCGAGCATCGACATCAGGATCGACTTGCCCGCGCCGTTCTCGCCCATGAGGGCGTGGATCTCACCGGGAGCGACCTCGAAGTCGACGTTGTCGTCGGCGAGCACGCCGGGAAATCGCTTGGTGATGCCGCGCATCGAGACTTCAGCGACCATGCCCACTCCTCGGTGTGTGTTTCAGTCTGTGCCGCTGCGCGCCTGACGACGAATCAGGCGCGCAGCGGTGTGCGGATCAGATCCGCGGAACCTCTTAGGCGGTCGGATCCTTCACCTCGATCTTGCCGCTCACGATCTCGTCGCGGGCCTGCTTGACCTCATCGAGCACGTCGGTGTGCTCGATGACCGTGCACTGCGAATCGGCGGCGTCCTCGGTGAGGCTGACGATGTTCATGCCTTCCTCCTTGAGACCGAACGAGGTGGTGGCCTCAGACGAGGACTTGCCGTCCATGATCTCGCCGACGACGGTCTCCACGACCTTGTTGACCGCCTTCACCGTGCCGTCTACCACGAAGCCCGGAGCCATCGGGCACTGGTTGGCATCGACGCCGTAGGCGAAGAAGCCCTTCTCCGACGCGGCCTCCATGATGCCGCCGTTCGAAGCCGCGCCCACGGCGAAGACCTGGTCGACACCGGTGCCCGCGAAAGCGATCGCCTGATCCTTGCCGCGGCCCGGATCGGCGAACGGGTTGTCGCCGCCGATCACCTGCGGGCCCTCGATCTTGACGTCTTTGTTGACGCTCTTGGCACCCTCGGCGAAGCCCTCGGAGTACTTCTTGAGCAGCGGGTTGTCGACCGAGATGACCGACCCGACCTTGTTGTCGGCGGTGAGCAGGCCGGCCTCGATGCCGAGCAGGTACGAGGGCTCCTGCTCGCGGAAGGTGGCCTGGTACAGGTTCTCGGGAGCGCCGTCGACGAAGGTGTCGATGAGCACGAACTTCTGCTGGGGGTTCTGCTCGGCGAGCTCCTTCGCAACGTCGCCGAACTGGAAGCCGAGCATCACGACGACCTCGGGGGCCTCGGCGATGGCAGCCTCGAGGTTGGAGCGACGAGTGGCGTCGTCCTTCGACTCGAAGGTCTTCGCAGTGCCCTCGTAGGTCTTCGCGACCTCGTCGATGCCGGCCTTGCCCGACTTGAGAAACTCGTTCTGGCCGATCGGGTCGCTCGTGATGTAGATGAAGCTGGGGCCGTCGCTGCCCTCGTCGGTGGTCTCATTGCCGCCGCCCGAACCCCCGGAACAGGAGGTGAGCAGCAGTGCGGCCGAAGCGGCCCCGGCGATCAGTGCCGCACGGGCACCGCGCTTGGAGAAGAACATGGATGATCCTTTCGACTGAACAGGGAACGAGTAAATCTTAGGCGCGTAAGTGGTCGAGTGGCACGGTCGCGGGAGATTCGCCGCGGCCGGGAAGAATGACGCGGCGCTCGGTCACGATCGCAGTGATGAGTTCGTGAGGGGTGACGTCGAAGGCGGGATTGACGGCGTCGATGCCCTCGGGGGCCGTGCGGACCGCTCCGAAACCGGCGACCTCATCGACCCCGCGATCCTCGATCTCGATGTCGTCGCCGCTCGCGGTCGACATGTCGATGGTCGATTCGGGGGCGACGACGATGAAGGGGACTCCGGCGTGCTGAGCGGCGAGAGAGAGCGAGAAAGAGCCGATCTTGTTGGCGGTGTCGCCGTTCGCGGCGATGCGATCGGCACCGATGAACACCGCGTCGGCGATCCCGCGCGACAGCAGGAAGGGACCGGCCGAGTCGATGAGCAGGCGGAAGGGAGCCTCCATGTGCTGCAACTCCCACGCCGTGAGGCGAGCCCCCTGCAGCAGCGGACGCGTCTCGAGGGGAAAGGCCTCCTCCAGCGAACCCTGTTCGAGCAGGGTCTGGATCACGCCGAGCGCCGTGCCGCGTTCGACCGTGGCGAGGCTGCCGGTGTTGCAGATGGTCATGACGCGCACGCGATCCTTCGCGGTCAACTCGCGCGTGAGATCGGCACCGCGCAGCCCCATCGACACGCAGGCCGCGACGTCTTCGTCTCGAATCGCGAGAGCCTCCGCGAGGATCGCCTCGGCACCCTGATCCAGTTTGGTGAGCGCGCGATCCACACCCCACGACAGGTTCACCGCCGTCGGGCGCGCCTCTCGCAGCAGCATCGCCTGGCGCAGCACCTCGTCGCGATCGCCGTCGACACTGCCGCCGGCCGCGACGACGTTCGCCGCGATCAGCGCCGTGCCCATCGCGCCCGCGACGCCCAGCGCCGGAGCACCGCGCACCGCCAGCCGCTGAATGCTGTCGATGAGTTCGGGGAGCTCGGTGACCCGGATCACCTCGATGCGATGCGGCAGCAGGGTCTGGTCAATGAGTTCGACGGCCCCGTCGACCCAGTCGATCGTTCGCAATCGGTACTCCTCGAGTCTGTGAGAATGCGGTGAGAGTGTGCAGGATGACGCCCCTAAGGATACCGGTGCCGAGGTCGGCCGGTGTAACGATTGTGCTGATGAGCGGGTGCGGGCCGCGGAGACGTGCCGCGATATGTGTTCAGCGCACAGCCGTTCACGGCCTCGCAACGAAGAGTTCACCGGGAGGGGCGCGTGTCGCTGACGGAGTCTCTCGGGCTGCCGCGTAGCGTGTGAGGCATCGGGCGGTCCGCCCGATCGGGGGAGGCCCGTCGGCACCGCTCGGAAGGTCGCCCTCGCAGCAACGGGACAGTGGTCCCCGACAGAGGAGCTGCCGTGACCGAGATCCAGCACCCCGCCATCGCCAGGTTCGTCACACCCGCCGCGTCGAGCGATCCCGCCGATTTTGCTGATCCCGGTGGTATTGCTGGTATTGCTGGTCCCGGTGATCCTGGTGATCCCGCTCGGGATCCGGCAGCTGATTCGGCTCGGGATCTCGCGGCGCTCGAGCGCACCGAACAGGCGCAGCGCACCTACGTGCTCGACACCTCGGTGCTGCTGAGCGACCCGATGGCGATCTTCCGCTTCGCCGAGCACGCCGTGGTGCTGCCCATCGTCGTCGTGATCGAACTCGAGAAGAAGCGGCACGATCCCGACCTCGGCTACTTCGCCCGCCGCGCTCTGCGCATCCTCGATGAACTGCGCGAGAAGCACCTGCGTCTCGACTTCCCGGTGCCCGTCGGAGAGGCCGGCGGATCGCTGCGCGTCGAACTGAACCACTCGAGCTTCGACGCCCTGCCGAGCGGCATGCGTCTCGGTGACAACGACACGCGCATCCTCGCGGTCGCCCTGAACCTCGCCTCCGAGGGCCTCGAGGTCGCGGTGGTCTCGAAGGATCTGCCCATGCGCCTCAAGGCCGCGGCCCTCGGGCTGGGCTCGGAGGAGTACCGCGCCGAACTCGCCCACGACGACGCCTACACGGGCACGGCGTCGATCGAACTCGCCGAGGACGAGATGCGCGAACTCTGGCACGAGGAGCGGCTCGACGGGCTCCCAGCCGTCGAGGCACTGCCGCAGGGCACTGGGCTGATCCTGACCTCGCCGCGCGGATCCGCCCTCGGCCGCGTCGACGGCCCCGGATCCCTCCGGCTCGTGCGCGGCGACCGCGAAGTCTTCGGCATCACGGGGCGCAGCGCGGAGCAGCGGCTCGCCATCGATGCGCTGCTCGACACCTCGTTCGGGATCGTGTCGCTCGGCGGCAACGCCGGCACCGGCAAATCAGCGCTCGCGCTCGCAGCCGGACTCGAGGCCGTGCTCGAACGGCGGCAGCACCGCAAGGTCATGGTGTTCCGTCCGCTGTACGCGGTGGGCGGGCAGGAACTCGGCTACCTGCCCGGCGACCGCGAGGAGAAGATGGGGCCGTGGGCGCAAGCCGTGTTCGACACCCTCGGCTCGATCGTCTCGCAGAACGTGCTCGACGAGGTGATCGCCCGGGACCTCATCGAAGTGCTGCCGCTGACGCACATTCGGGGGCGCTCGCTGCACGACGCGTTTGTGATCGTGGACGAGGCGCAATCGCTCGAACGGGGCGTGCTGCTGACAATGCTGTCGCGCATCGGGCAGAACTCGCGGGTCGTGCTGACGCACGACGTGGCCCAGCGCGACAACCTGCGGGTGGGGCGCTACGACGGCATCGCCGCGGTGATCGAGCGGCTGAAGGGGCACGCGCTGTTCGCGCACGTGACGCTCACGCGATCGGAGCGCAGCGACATCGCCGCGCTCGTGACGGAACTCCTCGACTGAGCCCCTTCCCTTCCTTTCCCATCCTTTCCCTTCCCTTCCTTTCCCTTCCCTTCCTTTCCCTTCCTTTCCCTTCCTTTCCCTTCCTTTCCCTTCCTTTCCCTTCCTTTCCCTTCCTTTCCCGTCCTTTCCCGTCACCTCCGCCGCAGCCCTGCCTTCCCGCCCCCCTGCCCGGTCCTGCCTTTCCGCCCCTTGCCCGGCCCTGCCTTTCCCCTCGTCCTTCTTTACCTTTCCGCCCCTGCCCTGCCTTCCCGTCGTCCTTCTTCTCCTGCGCCCCCACTTCACCCGCCCCCGCACTTTGCTTCCCTTCTGGAAGACGCGAATGGTCGGTATAGCGCCCGATACCGACTCTTTGTGTCTTCCAGAGCAGGGGGAGGAGGGGACAGGGGAGGAGCGCGGGCAGGGAGATGAAAACAGACGGGGGAGAGTGGAGGAAGGCACGGGGCAGGGAAGTGAGGGTAGGCAGAGGAAGAAGGCGGGGAGCTTCGTCCACAGGTAGTCAAAAAGAGCTAGATTGCGATCATTCGCCGTGTATGCGGTGGATAACTGAACATCAGGGTCTGCCGCGGTGCATGCTGTGGATATGCCCCGAGCACCCAAGCCACTCCCGGAGCCCCTGCGGGGGCATGCTTTCACCGTTTCAGATGGCGAGCGAGCGGGGGCGAGCCGTGGGCGCATGCGCCACCCGCAATACCCTGCCCCGCACCACGGTGTTCGCAGCCTGAAGCCTGCGCTTCCCGAAGGCTGCGGGCTGCGAGACCGCGTCGCACGTTCGGTCCGCGAGTATCTGCCGTTGGTGCGAGGCACCCGTGGGGAGGCCTTCAGCCATACGACCGCGTTGATCCTGTTCGGCGCTCCCATCCGCAGCTCAGATCAGCTGCACCTCACTGTTCCCGCGCCCCACGGTCGCGCACGCGGTCGTGGTGTACGCGGACACACTAGCGACGCATTTCAAGTAGTGCAGCTTGGCGTCGAAGGAGCGTATATCCCGTGCGTCTCACCCGCCGAGGCTCTCGTTCAGTCCGCCTCGCTGCTAAGTTTCAGAGAACTTGTTGTCGCGACTGACCACCTGATCAAGCCCTGCGGGCCACGTTCGAACCGGTGCTCGCTTGCGACGCTCGAAGGGCTCAGCATCGCGACCGCTTCTTCTTCCGGGCACGGTATGCCGAAATTGCGAGCGGCGGTGAGGGTGGCACGAGCCGGGGCCGAGTCGCGCATGGAGAGCCTGCAGCACTTCGAACTCGCGCGCATGGGAATCGACACGCTGGAACTGCAGGCGGAGCTATGGGACGATGACGGGGTCTGGATCGGGCGATTCGACGCAGTGGATCGTGCAAAGAAGCGCATTCTCGAGTATGACGGCGAGCAGCACCGAACCGACCGAGGACAGTATCTGCGCGATGTGAGCCGTCTTGAGCACGCGCGCAGAGCGGGATACGCGACGCTGCGAACGCACTACGAGGATTTCTGGCCGCACCTGCTCGAACAGACTCGAGCAACGCTGTGCGAGTTCCTCGGAGAGAAGCCGCGACGACTGGCACCGGGCCTTGCCCGATACTTCGCGGAGCCCTACTGACGACCGCGCGGCGTCGCGGGCAGGGGCAGGTCGCCTCGATTCTCGCGATCTCGAGGCTTCATTTCACTCTCCCCCAAAGTGACATTGAACGGGATGCTTCACCAAAGAGCGCTCCCGACTGCCCTCTGGAAGACGCAGATGGTTCGTATCAGGGCGAATACCGACCATCTGCGTCTTTTAGAGGGGCGGAGCGGGGTGGTGGCACGGAGGATGCGGGGCGGGGAGGGGGCGCGGCGGTGAGACGGGGACGGGGTGGCGACGCGGAGGTGGCGACACGTTGGCGGCGGGGGCGAGAGGGGGGTGGGGGGGGGGGGGTGTGAGGGGGTGGGGGGGGCGACGGGTTGGGGGCCACACGTGGGCGGGGGGGGCGTGTGGGGGGGGGGGTGGCGATGCGGTGGTGGCGGCGGCGCAGGCGCGACAGGAGAGGAGCCCGGGCGGCGCGGGATCAGGCCTCCGGCCTCGGCCACGCGCTCTCGACGCGCTCGCGCACCGCCGGCCAGAACGCGTCTGCCCACACCTGGTAGCCGCGGTCGTTCGGGTGGAACGCGTCGGCCGCGAACTCGGTGACGATGCCGCGTACGCCCCGTTCGCGCGTGGCCCGGTAGACCGGGGCGACGGTGAGCCCGCGATCGGCCGCGATGGTGCGCAGGATGCCGTTCGCTTCGGCGACGAGGAGTTCCCGCCGCGGCAGGTGGAAACAGGGCACCTCGCCCACGATCGTGTAGGGCGGAAGGGCGTCGAAGATGCGGCTGATGTTGTCGTGAAAGGCGACGGGGTTCCACAGGGCGATGTCGTTCGCGCCGATGGCGACGGTGACGAGGTCGGGGTTTTTCGTGAGCGGGCCGACGGCGCGCGGCAGCTGGTTCTCGACGCAGAGCGCCGTGGTCGCACCCGACTTGGCGAGGTTGGTGACGTGCACCGGTTCGCCGATGAGCGCCTCGGTGCGGTCGACGAGCTGCCCGAGGTAGCTGCGGCCCGGAGAACTCGCGCCGATGCCCTGAGCCGTCGAATCGCCGAGCGCGAGGTGGAAGAAGCGCCCCGGCACGCGCCGCCGCTCACGCCACCACTCGGCCGTGACGGGCTGCATTTCGGCGAGCTCGACAACGGGGCGGTTCGCCCAGCCCTGCACACGCTCCCACCTGGCGACGCGCGCGATCGATGCGGTCGCAGACAGCGCGAGCGCCTTTGCGCCGGACACGGGCGAGGTTGCGGGCATCTCGGGGGCAGCACTCACCCGTACAGCGTAGCGAAGAGCGTCGGCACGGGGGAGCGTCGGCACGGCGGAGCGCCGAGGCAAGAGATCCGCGCCGAAGAAACGGGCGGGCGGTGCCGACGGGGGAGCGTCGAGCGAAAGCTGTGCGGTGCATGCGCGAGGGGGTTCGGGATCAGCGCGATCCCGAACCCCCTCAGCGATACCCGCGGCGAAAAGCCGCTTCGTCGCGAACCTCTACTTCGCGACGCCCGGGTGGGTCATCGAGAGCAGGTCGAGAGCCTTGTCGAGGTCGGCCTCGGTGACATCGCCGCGCTCGACGTAGCCGAGGTCGAAGACGGCTTCGCGCACGGTGATGCCCTTGGCGACCGAGTGCTTCGCGATCTTCGCGGCGGCCTCGTAGCCGATGAGGCGGTTGAGGGGCGTGACGGTCGAGGGGCTCATGCCCGCGAGGGTCGCCATGCGGCCGAGGTTGGCCTCGAGCCCGTCGACGGTCTTGTCGGCGAGCACGAGCGAGGCGTTGGAGAGCAGGCGGATCGACTCGAGCAGCGCGGTGCCCATGACGGGGATCTGCACGTTGAGCTCGAACGCGCCGGAGGCACCGGCCCAGGCGATGGTGGCGTCGTTGCCGATGACGCGGGCGCACACCATGAGCACGGCCTCGGGGATGACGGGGTTGACCTTGCCCGGCATGATGGAGGAGCCGGGCTGCAGGTCGGGGATGTGGATCTCGGCGAGGCCGGTGTTGGGGCCGGATCCCATCCAGCGGATGTCGTTGTTGATCTTCGTGAGCGAGACCGCGATCGTGCGCAGCGCGCCCGACGCCTCGACGAGCCCGTCGCGGTTGGCCTGAGCCTCGAAGTGGTTGCGCGCCTCGGTGATGGGCAGGCCGCTCGACGCGGCGATCTCGGCGATGACCTTCTCGGGGAAACCGAGCGGGGTGTTGATGCCGGTGCCGACGGCGGTGCCGCCCTGGGGCACCTCCGCGACGCGGGGGAGGGCCGCGTCGATGCGCTCGATGCCGTAGCGGATCTGGGCGGCGTAGCCGCCGAATTCCTGGCCGAGGGTGACCGGGGTCGCGTCCATGAGGTGGGTGCGGCCCGACTTCACGGCGCTCTTCCACAGCTCGGCCTTGGCCTCGAGCGCTTCGGCGAGGTGGGCGAGGGCGGGCTTCAGCTGTTCGATGAGGGCACCGGTGACGGCGATGTGCACCGAGGTGGGGAAGACGTCGTTCGACGACTGCGAGGCGTTGACGTGGTCGTTCGGGTGCACGGGCGCACCGCGGTGCTTCGTCGCGAGGGTTGCGAGCACCTCGTTCATGTTCATGTTCGAGGAGGTGCCGGAGCCGGTCTGGTAGGTGTCGACCGGGAACTGGTCGTGGTGCTCGCCGGCGATGATCTCGTCTGCCGCGGCGACAATGGCGTCGGCGACATCGGCGTCGAGGATGCCGAGTTCGCTGTTGGCGATTGCTGCGGCGCGCTTGATGCGGGCGAGCGCTACGATCTGGGCGGGTTCGAGCCCCTTGCCGGAGATGGGGAAGTTCTCGACGGCGCGCTGCGTCTGTGCAGCGTAGAGCGCGTTCTTGGGAACGCGTACCTCGCCCATGGTGTCGTGCTCGATGCGGTACTCGATTTCGGTCACTGTCTTCCTTACGTTCTAGCGGTTGGGAGGGTGTGGTGCTGCGGGATCAGAGCTCGTGCGTCTCGATGCTGAGCGGGCCGACCGCCGTGTACGGCACGGCCCGGCCCTCGGTGAGCCGGTACTGGCAGCCGACGACGGCCAGCTTGCCGCAGTCGACGGCGTCGCTGATGGTGCGGGAGTTGCGCAGCAGCTCGTTGACCGTCGCGGCGAGGTGCAGGCGGCCGACGGCGTCGGCATCGATCTGCGAGGCCTCGACGTACGGGGTGCTGTGGTGCTCGCGGTGCCAGAGCTGCTGCACCGCGGGCTGGATCGGAGCGAGCGTGTTGCGCACCGCGCGGGTCGCCGAGTTCGGCCTGCGGCTCGACTGGTCGATCGCTGCGGCGACCGCGCCGCACGAGTCGTGAGCCAGCACCACGATAAGCGAGGCACCGAGCGCTGCGACCGCGTATTCCATGGAGGCCGTGATCGACTCCGCCACCACGTGGCCCATGTTGCGGGCGATGAAGAGGTCGCCCAGACCGCAGTCGAAGATGATCTCGGCCGCGAGTCGCGAGTCGGAGCAGCCGAAGAGGGCGACGTCGGGCTCCTGCTGGTTGACGAGTTCCGTGCGGCGTTCGACGTCTTGGTTCGGGTGGCTCGATGCGCCGCCCACGAACCGTTCGTTGCCGGCGATAAAGGCCTCCCAGGCCTGCTGCGGGGTGACTCGGGGCTCGGTCATCAGCTGCTCTCCTCGGGGGTGGTGGATCCGTCGGCACCCGCGGGTGCCTCCGTCGACTGCTGCTCGAGCGATTCGACGGTCTGAACGGCGAGCTGACGGAGGGTGGCGGGGGAGTCGGTGCCGTAGACGAGGATCGTGTCGCCCTGCCACACGCCCTGCACGGCGAAGCGCACGTTGCTGCCGTCGATCTTGCGATCGGGGTGGTCGTAGACGATCCAGTCGATGCCGCCCAGCTGCTCCGACCCCGTCGGGGCGAGCTGCTCGAGCTGCTGCGAGACCCACGCGTCTTCGACGGGTGCTCCGTCGGCGGTGAACGCCTGCACCACCGCGGCGTAGGCCTCGCTCGAGGTGGCCTCGTCGACGGTGGTGTAGTTGATCTGCCAGGAGGTGACGCCGTCGCTCTGCCGCAGGGCGGCCTGCTTCGCCTTCCACGCCTCGGGCACGGCCGGGGCCGCGAGCGTGCGGCCGGCACCAGGGGCGGCCGCCTCGGCGAGGGAGGCGACATCGACCGACTGCTCTTCGAAAGCGCTCTTGCCGCCGATGAGACCGGGGGCCATCAGCACGATGGCGACCATGAGGCCGAGGCTGACGAGCAGTGAGAAGACGAGGTTGTTGACCGTTTTGCGCTGCCGGTAGAGCCGACTGTCGCGGGCTTTGCGCGAGGCCGTCTCGTACGGCGTCTCGGGGCGGCCGAGCTCGGCGACGACGACCGGCTGCTTCTGCTTCTTCGACATGGACTATGCGTCCGCCTCTGAGGCTGCAGCACCGCTCGCACCGGCACCGCTCGCGACGCTCTGCCCGCGCGCGGCCTCCAGTCGCTGTCGGGCACCGATGAGCCACTCCTCGCAGCGCGCGGCCAGCGACTCGCCCCGCTCCCACAGACGCAGGGACTCTTCGAGCGTGGTGCCGCCCTGCTCGAGACGGCTCACGACCTGGATCAACTCGTCGCGCGCCTCTTCGTAGCTGAGCGCGGCAACATCGCGGCTCACGGTTTCTGCCATGTCGCCCAGCTTACTCTGCGCCACTGACACCGCCGCCGCCTGCTCTCGGGCTTTTGCCCCTCAAGGCCTCAGGCCCTGCCGTTCGAGGTCGCGGCCAGCCTGCCGCCCGCGAGGGAGAGCCGGATCGCGGCACCGGCAGGTGCCGCCGCGGGATCCCGCAGCACGTCACCCGCGACGCCTTCGGCTCCGATGAGCTGCGCGATCGCGTAGCCCCGTTCGAGCGTGGCCTGCGGGGAGAGCGCGGTGAGGCGAGCACGTGTTTCGGAGAGGGATCGTGCGCGATCCTCGATCGCCCGGTCTGCGAGCTCGGCACCGCGCGCCGCCCAGCGCACGAGCTCGTCGGCCCGCTCGTCGATGAGCCGCTCCGGCTGCGCGAGCGCCGGTCGCCCTCGCAGCTGGGCAATGCGATCGGTCTCGTGGGCGAGCAACTGCCCGATGCGGCTGCTCATGCGGGCCCGGGCCTGATCCAGACCCGCCAGCTCTTCACCCACGTCGGGCACCACCCGCTTCGCGGCGTCGGTGGGAGTCGACGCGCGCAGGTCGGCCACCTCGTCGAGCAGCGGCCGGTCGGCCTCGTGCCCGATCGCGCTCACGAGCGGCGTCGTGGCGGCCGCGGCCGCGCGCACCACCCGCTCGTCGCTGAAGGGCAGCAGGTTCTGAAAGTCGCCGCCCCCGCGCGCCACGATGATCACGTCGACCTCGGGGTCGCGATCCAGAGCCTCGATGCCCGCGGTCACCTCGGCGGCGGCGCGATCGCCCTGCACTGCCGCGTAGTGGATCTTGAACCGCACACCCGGCCAGCGCAGGGTCGCGTTGCGGATGACGTCTTTCTCTGCGTCGGAATCGTGGCCCGTGACGAGGCCGATGAGCCCGGGCAGGAAAGGAAGCGGGCGCTTGCGCGACGCCTCGAACAGGCCCTCCGACTGCAACTGCCGCCGCAGCCGCTCGAGCCGTTCGAGCAGCTCGCCGAGGCCCACGTGCGAGAGTTCGAAGACCTGCACCGTGAGAGAGCCGCCCTTGACCCAGAAATTCGGCTTCACCAGCGCCACCACCCGGTCGCCCTGCGCGAACTCGCTCGTCAGCCGCCCGGCCACCGAGCGCCACACCGTGAAGCTCACCGTCGCGTCTTGCGAGAGGTCGCGCAGCTTGCCGTAGACGTGGCCGCCCCGCACCTGCCACTGGGTGACCTCGCCCTCGATCCACACCTGCCCGAGCCGGTCGACCCACGCCGCGATCTTCTCGCTCATGAGCCCGACGGGCCACGGTGCCTCACGCGTCGCGGGTGCCGATCCTGCTTCTGCCATGCGCCCCAGCCTAGTCGGCACCTCCGACACCGCTGCGGGGCTGTCGGGCGGCCGTGCCACCGGGCGATCGAGTGACCGGGCGACCGTACCACCGGGCGACCGTGCCACCCGGCAGGATGCCGGAGAGGCCGGCCGGAGAAGGAGCGCAGGTGAGGCGCGGTAGAATCGAGGCCATGAGTGACGGCGGTATGAACAGCGGTGCGCAGCAGGTTCGGGATCAGCGTGCCGCCGATCGTCGCATCGTAGACCAGCGCACCGTCGGTGCTCCCGTCGTGAGCCTCGCCATGCCCCGGCTGCGGCGCGAGCACGGTCGCCTCAAAGACCTGCCGGTCGGCGGCGAGAAGAAGGTGCTGCTCGCGGCCCCCCGCGGATACTGCGCCGGGGTCGACCGGGCCGTCGTGGCGGTCGAGAAGGCGCTGGATCGCTACGGTGCCCCGGTCTACGTGCGCAAGCAGATCGTGCACAACGTGCACGTGGTGAAGACGCTCGAGAAGATGGGTGCCGTGTTCGTGGACGAGGTCGACGAGGTGCCGACCGGCGCGAACGTCGTGTTCTCGGCCCACGGCGTCTCTCCCGCAGTGGTGCACGCGGCGTCGGATCGCGGCCTGCACGCCATCGACGCGACGTGCCCCCTCGTCACCAAGGTGCACCGCGAGGCCGTGCGCTTCGCCAAGCAGGACATGGAGATCCTGCTCATCGGTCACACCGGTCACGAGGAGGTGGAGGGCACGAGCGGCGAGGCCCCGGAGCACATCACCATCGTCAACTCGCCCGACGACGTCGACACCCTCGAGGTGCAGAACCCCGACAAGCTCGTGTGGCTGTCGCAGACCACGCTCTCGGTCGACGAGACCATGGAGACGGTGCGGCGGCTGCGCGCAAAGTTTCCCAAGCTGCACGATCCGCCCAGCGACGACATCTGCTACGCGACGCAGAACCGGCAGGTCGCCATCAAGAAGATCGCGCCGAACGCCGATCTCGTGCTCGTGGTGGGCTCCTCGAACTCCTCGAACTCGGTGCGCCTCAAGGAGGTCGCGCTCGAATACGGGGCCAAGGCCGCCTACCGGGTCGACTTCGCGTCAGAGGTGCAGCAGGAGTGGCTCGAAGGCGTGCGCACGATCGGCGTGACGAGCGGTGCGTCGGTGCCCGAGGTGCTCGTGCAGGAGCTGCTCGACGACCTCGCCGATGCCGGATACTCCGATGTTGAGGCGACGGTCACGGCCGAAGAAGACCTGGTGTTCTCGCTGCCCAAGGAACTCAGGCAAGACGCATCGGGCAAGCGCGACGAGCGGGCTCTCGGCGGGCGCGTGCGCGTGCGCTGAGTGACCCATTTCGGCCCTTCGGCCGAGCGTTATCGGACTTTGATCCAGTTCAGATCACCCAAATAGGGGATGGCCTAGGGCACCTTTTCCCGGTATATTCGCTCCATAACAATTGTTGCCGAACTGAAGGAGTGTCATGCCGCATTCGACTCGAAAGCGCTGGGGGGTGCTCGGCGCGGGTCTCAGCCTGGCCCTGGTAGGCGGAATGCTGGCCTCGCCCGCAAACGCCGAACCGACGGCCCCGGCCGCTCCGGTATCCGATTCTGAGTTCTGCGCCGGTCAGCCGATGGCCCCCGTTAGCGGGCTCACCGAGGGGCAGCCCGTCGAGTGGCTTTCTACCGTCAAGGGCACGCAGCCGTCGTCGTTCACCGGTGAATACATCGGCAAGATCGCGAACGGGCTCGGTTACGGCCCCAACGGCGAGGCGCGGGATCTGCTGCTGGTTAAACTCTCGAGCCCGGAGGTCGACGGCACGAACGGGTCGCCGGCCACCGGCGTGTGGGCGGGTGCTTCGGGATCGCCGGTGTACGACGCGAATGGCGCGCTGATCGGCGCGGTCTCGTACGGGTTCAGCTGGGAAGTCGACAATGTCGCAGGCGTGACACCGGCTGAGGTGATGCGCGACATCGGCGATGTCCCCGGTGTGGTGAAGCTGGATCGCACCGCTCGTGCGGCCGTTGCCGAAGCGGCCGGTGCGGCTCCCACGAGCGGGTTGCGGCAGTTGCAGCCCGTGCGCGTGACGGTTGGTTCAACCTCGGAACAGCTCGACGCGAAGAGCGAGAAGATCGCGAAGAAGATTTCAGGGTTCCAGCAGGTGAAGCAGTCGGGTCAGTCCATTGCCGGTGGTGTGAACAGCGGTGAGGATCTGCCGATCGTGCCCGGAGGCAACATCGCGGTGTCCTATGCCCACGGCGCGGTCACCTCTGCAAGCGTTGGCACGGTGACGGCGGTGTGCGACGACGAGGTCTTTGCTTTCGGCCACCCGAATGCGTGGGACAGCACTCTCGTGTCGAGCTTCCACGGTGCGTCGGCGGCGAGGATCGTGCCCGACGCCGGCAGCTCGTACAAGGAGGTCGAGTCGATCGGTCGCCCCAAGGGCACCATCACCGAAGACCGCCTCGCCGGCATCAGGGGCTCCCTCGGGCAACTGCCTCAGACGGTCAAGGTGACCACCAGGAGCAGCGTGGGTGAGCACCGCAGCACCGCGGTGTCTTACGTCTCGGAGAAGTGGGCTCTGAGTCCCATCGCCTACCTGCAAGTCGGCAATGACGCCCTGCGAATGATTGACAACTACGAGGTCGGCTCGGCCAAGGTGAGGTGGAAGGTCACCTACCAGCGAGCGAACGGCAAGGTGGCCTCGTTGACCAATGCCGATCGATACGCCGAGAACGTCTGGTTCGCCGAGACCGTCGGTGAGGACATCGCGATGGATATCGCGGCACTGCAGGCGAACGAGTTCGAGACGGTGCGGGTGACCGGGGTCGACGTGACCACAGAGTTCTCGCCCGAGTACCTCGCCGCACGCGTGGCGGGCGTGCAGATCAAGACCGGCGGCAAGTGGAAGAGCCTGAAGAACAAGGCCGTCGTCTCTGCGAAGTCCGGCAAGACCTACCAGCTGCGCGCGGTGCTGCGCGGCGCGCCCGATGCGGTGAAGGGCACCGACTACGTGCCGTTCAAGGTGCGCGTGCCGAAGAACGTGAACAAGAAGCTCACGGTGCAGGTGGAAGGCGGAAACGGCTACTTGTACGGTGACCTCGAGGAAGAGGAATACTGCGGTTCGAGCGGAGCCTCTGACTTCGCCGGAGTCGTCAAGGCCATCGACGACAACGAGCGGAACGATCGCATCACCGTCGCGACGAGCTACACCAAGGGCAAGGCCAAGAAGCCGGCCGCCAAGGAGACGAGGCACCTCGCTCCGAAGGCGCTGACCGGCGGCAGCCAGACGCTGACCTTCAAGGTGACCAAGGCAAAGACGAAGAAGCGCTAGGGCCTGCTGAGGGAGGCGCCAGAGGGTTGCAGGATCTCGTCATCGCGATGAGACCCTGCAACCCTCTCGTGCGTCGGTTTGTCCTCTGCCACTGAACCGAGGCGGTTCCGATGTCCTGTAAAGACATGACTACCTCGGATGGTGCAACCTGTCTACGCTCCGAAACATGGGGCCTGGGCTACTAGACGTATTGACTGAGGCAGAGCGAGAGATTCTGCTGTCACAGTCGGAGGTGCTGCGCTATGCGAAGGGCGACTATCTTTGGCAGACCCGCGGTGCTGTCGGCCGTTTGCACCTCATCGCGGAAGGAGCCGTAGGTCTGGAATCCCCCTTGCCCAGCGGGCAGACGGGTCTCGTCAACATACTCGGCGCAGGCATGCCCTGCGGCGAGATCCCCTTGCTTCTTGGCTGGCCGGAGTATTTCACGTCGGCTGTGGCACTGCGAGCCACGACCACTTATGTACTCCAGCCCGCCTCCTTCCAACTACTCGAGACGAATCCTCGGGTTCAGCGTCTGTTCCAACGGCAGCTCGCCGGTCGGATCCTCGAACTGCAGCAGATGCTGGCTGAGCAGATGTATTGCAGCCTGGAAGAGCGGTTGCTGAGTCGGCTCAGTCGACTGAGCGAGATATTCGGGGGAGAGCTGCCTCTCACGCAAACTCAGCTTGCGCAGTTCGTTGGGAGTAGTCGGCAGAGTGTGAATCACGCGCTGAGACGACTTGTCGAAGAAGGCGTCGTCGATGTCGCGCGCACGCATATTCGAGTTCGGGATGTGCAGAAACTCCGGTTGATCTTGGCGCAGCTGCGCGGTGAAGACTACCAGCTGCCGGCCCTCTACGGCTCGTAGACGGTAACGGAGACCTTTCCGGTTTTTGCGTCCATCGCTTCCGGTGATTTCGTGAAGGTCATCTGGACGGTGTGCTTGCCTTTGGCGAGCGGCTTCAGCGTAAAGTTCAGCTTGTTCTTGTCTGCTGCGGTCAGCGCCTTCGAGGCCTGTTTCTTTCCGTCGACGAGCACTGTGATCGTGCCGGTCGCGTTGATCTTCGGGGTCGTGGTCAGGCTTGCGGTGAGCCTGATCTTCTCGCCCGTCAGGAACACCGTCGAAGAAATGGTGCCCTGCAGCTTCGCCGCGGCTTTCACGATCACTGTCACGGTTTTCGATGCCGACTTGTAGGAGCCGTCGCCAGCGTAGCTCACGGTGAGGGTGTGGGTGCCGACTCCGAGGGTCTTCGGGAGCGGGATCGAGGCTTTTCCTGACTTCAAGGTTCCGGTTCCCAGGCTCTTCGATCCCTCTTCTACAGTGATCTCCCCCGATGGGGTGCCCTTGCTGCCCGACATCGCGACACTCACTTTCGGTGCGGAGCCGTAAGCGACCGGTGAAGCTACCGACACCGACATCGACGGTGCGACCTTTGCGACGGCGAACGTTGCACACACATTCCCCGGGCACGAAAGCCAACCGTGCAGCGTGGAGTTGCTGGCTACTTTGGTCGCGGAGCCGCCCGCCGCCGGCAATACGACGATCTCACCCGGGTTCAGAGCCGCTGCGATCTTCTTCCCGTCCGGCGAGAAATACGCCCGAAACGGCGCATACTCACGGTCTTTGTACGTCGCTTCAGGAATGTTCAGTACACGGGTTACTTTCCCCGCTCGTGTCATCGTCGCGTAGAACATGTCGTAGACATCTTTGTTCTTCTCCTGATCCCAGTAGGACTGATTTCCTACCATGAGCACCCGGTTTCCGTCGGGAGAGAAGCTCAGGCTGCCGTCAACATTTATTGCGCCGAGGTCATCGGGGCAGTTCCCGAATCCATGGACGCGTTCCCAGGTACAGGTTCCTGTGAACTCGATCACAGATCCGGTTGAGGGTTCAGCGAGACCAATATGTCCAGAACCTCCGAAAGCGATTTTGCCGGTAACGGGGTCGAAGTCAAGTCCGGAGCCAATGCCCGAGTCGAGAATCATCTTCGGTTCTACCCCGTTTGCGACGGGTGCTGTGGCAGGCAATGTGTACATGCGATCCCAATCTGCATCCCAACCGTTATACCCATCGTCGTCATGGAAGCCGCCACGGGCAATGAGGGCAATCAGTGAATTATCCGGCGAGATCGCAAGATCCTTTACGGTGCCGGTGACGTACCCGACCACGAATTCCTGTTCTGCAGTCATCACTCTGATCACGGACAGCTCGCCCCAGTCCTTGTTATTCGGGGTCGCATAGACGATCATGCTGCCGTCGTCTGATAGAGCGAACGTATTGGGGTGCTTCCAGAACTCCGGATTGAAATCGACCGCCATTTTCCCGCTCGGACCAGCGATGTCTTGTGGCACCCATCTCGCCGCCCAGGGTTGATCTTTCTTGTCTACGATGAGCAGCGGTCCGTTGCCTACTGGATCAGCTGCCGCAGCCGGGGAGGTTGCGGCTCCGGGTGAGACCAGCGCCATGAGCGCGAGGATCGCCACGGCGGCTGCTGCAAAGGTTTTACGCATTTTGCTCTGCCTCGGTCTGGGCTAGTTAGAACGTGACTGGGCCTGAGCACACGGCTACGACGTAGTTCTGCACGGTCCAGTCCTTCTGCCCGGGTCGCTTCCAGGTGACCGTTGCGCGCATCCAATATCCTCCGGCAACTCCGGCCTTCAGCCCGCTCCACTTCTGCTTCGGAGCCTGATATTTGACGCTGCGCTTGTCGTCAGCGAACTTCGCCGACGAGTACGCCTTCTTCTTGAGCACCGGGTTCGACTTCGCGGTGCTCTTCCCGGCGCGAAGCGTGTATTCCACCTTGAACTGCCGCACGCCCTGCTTCTTGGTCAAGCCCCGTGGAGTGGTGTAGCGGTCGGTGATCCTTCTGTTGTTGGTGTCGGTTAAGCGCTGAGTTCGAGGACGGGGTCGGTGCTCACCTCGTCTCTGGCGTCGGGGACGAGCATGAGGCGGCTCTTGGCGAGGATGTCGAGGCCGAGGTAGCGGCGGCCTTCGGCCCATTCGTCGGTCTGCTCGGCGAGCACGGCACCGACGAGCCGGATGATCGCGTCGCGGTTCGGGAAGATCCCGACGGAGTCGGTGCGGCGGCGGATCTCGCGGTTGAGGCGCTCGTTCGGGTTGTTGGACCAGATCTGCTGCCAGAGCCCTTCGGGGAACCCGGTGAACGCGAGGATATCGGCCCGGGCAGTGTCGAGGTGCTCGTGCGCGTCGGAGAGCTTCTCGTCGACGTAGTCCAGGAGCCGGTCGAACTGGGCGTTCACGGCATCGGCGTCGGGTTGGTCGTAGACGGAGTGCAGCATCGCTTTCACCGCCGGCCACATGCTCTTCGGCGTCACAGACATCAGGTTCGCCGCGTAGTGGGTTCTGCATCGCTGCCAGACCGCGCCGGGCAGGTTCGCCGCGATGGCCTCCACCAGCCCGGCGTGGGCGTCACTGGTGACCAGACGGACCCCACCCAAGCCGCGGGCGACGAGGTCGGCGAAGAAGCTGTTCCATGCCGCGCCGGTCTCGCTGGTCGCGACCCGCAGGCCGAGAACCTCCCGGCGGCCGTCGCCGTTCACCCCGGTCGCGACCAGGACGACGGCGCCCGTCACGCGTCCGCCCTCACGGACCTTCATGGTGAGCGCGTCGGCGGCGACGAACGTGAACGGGCCCGCATCATCGAGGGGGCGGTGGCGGAACTGGTCGACGTGCTCGTCGAGCTCCGCCGCCATCCGGGAGACCTGCGACTTCGACAGCGCGTGGATCCCGAGGGTTTTGACGAGCTTGTCCATCCGGCGTGTGGAGACGCCGGCGAGGTAGCAGTC
>JBKEBN010000159.1:0-82266 GCA_047973175.1 Leucobacter sp. | reverse complement strand
ATCATCGGCTTCGACGGCCGCATCGTGAGCGAAGCGCCCGAGGCCATCACGAGCGAGGCCGGCCGCGAGGCGTACGCCCAGCTCGCGGGCAAGACCGTGTTCAGCGCCAAGCAGGCGGTCGTCGAGCTGCTGCAGGCCTCGGGCGAGATCACCGGCGAGATCCGCAAGATCACCCACCCGGTCAAGTTCTTCGAGAAGGGCGACCGCCCGCTCGAGATCGTCTCGACCCGGCAGTGGTACATCAAGAACAGCGCGCACGACGAGGCGCTGCGCGAGCGCTTGCTCGCGCACGGCCGCGAGCTGCAGTGGCACCCCGACTTCATGCGCGTGCGCTACGAGAACTGGGTCGAGGGCCTCTCGGGCGACTGGCTCATCTCGCGCCAGCGCTTCTTCGGTGTGCCGATTCCGGTGTGGTACCCGCTCGATGCCGACGGCAACCCGGTGTTCGAGCAGCCGATCCTCCCCTCCGAAGGTCAGCTGCCCGTCGATCCCTCGAGCGACGTGCCCGCGGGCTACGGCGAGGAGCAGCGTGGCGTGCCGGGTGGCTTCCAGGGTGAGGTCGACGTGATGGACACCTGGGCGACCTCCTCGCTGACTCCGCAGCTCGCGGGAGGCTGGGAGCGCGATCCCGAGCTGTTCGGCCTCGTGTTCCCTTACGATCTGCGCCCGCAGGGGCAAGACATCATTCGCACCTGGTTGTTCTCGACCCTGCTGCGGTCGGAGCTCGAAGAGGGGGCGCTGCCGTGGCGCAACGCCGGCATTTCGGGCTGGATCCTCGACCCCGACCGCAAGAAGATGTCGAAGTCGAAGGGCAACGTCGTGACACCGGCAGGCATGCTCGCGCAGCACGGCTCCGACGCGGTGCGCTACTGGGCGGCCTCGGCGAAGCTCGGCACCGACGCGGCCTTCGACCCGCAGAACCCGACGCAGATCAAGATCGGGCGCCGCCTCGCGATCAAGCTGCTGAACGCGGCGAAGTTCACGCTGTCGTTCGACGCATCTGCTGCTGGCGCGGCCGGTGCCGATGACGCAGACGGGATCGCAGCGGGCACCGTCACCGAGGCGCTCGATCGCTCGATGCTCGCGGGCCTCGCTACCGTGATCGAGCGCGCTACGGCCGCGTTCGAAGCCTACGATCACGCCCGCGCGCTCGAACTGACCGAGTCGTACTTCTGGACGTTCTGCGACGACTACCTCGAACTCGTCAAGGAGCGCGCTCACGGCGCGGCCGGCGACGACGGCACGGGCCAGCCGCAGGCCTCCGCCGTGACTGCGCTGCGCACCGCGCTCTCGGCGTTCGTGCGCTTGCTGGCACCGTTCCTGCCCTACGCGACCGAGGAGGTGTGGTCGTGGTTCGGCGAGGGCTCGGTGCACCGAGCCGCTTGGCCGGTTGCCTCGGAGGTCTCGTCGCTCGCCGGTGACGATGCCGACGCCGGACTGCTCGATCTGCTTGGCCGCGCTCTCGTCGGCGTGCGCGGCGCGAAGACGGCTGCGAAGGCCTCGCAGCGCACGCCGGTGACGCTCGCGGTAGTGCAGGCTCCGTCGGCAGATCGGGATCGCCTCGCTCTCGCCGCGGGTGACCTGGCAGCGGTCGGGCGCATCGCCGAACTGCGCATTGAGGCGGCGGAGATCGATTCGGTAACGGTCTCCGACATTCAACTCGAAGTACCCGCGGAGGGATAGCCGTGCAGTTGGGGGTGCGCTGGAGGGCGGGAGACACGCCGCACCGCAGCGTGCCCCCGGCGCTGCACGCCGCGATCGCGGAGCAGGAGTCTGCTTGGCCCGACGGGGCTTTCTGGACCCTGACCTGGCTCGAAGGTCGGCCGCGCTGCGAGCTCGACGATCTGGTGCTCGTGACGCTCACGGCAGCGGGCGAGGTGGCGGTCGAGTCCGAAGCGGAGACGGGTGTCAGCGGCACCACCGGATCGGCGGGTTCAGGCCAGGCGCTTGCGGATGACGACGACGATGACTGGCTCTCTTAGGGAGGCTGCGGTGTTTCGTGTGGTCGCCGCCGGTGCGGCTGCACTGCTGGTGTTCGGCCTGGTGTCGTGCGCTCCCGAACCGGAGGAGATCGCCGGTGCCAACGGCAAGAGCAGCGCGACTGAGAAGGGCTCGGAGACGGCATCGGATTCGCCCGAACCCGAGGTGCCCGACGACACCTTCGAGAAGCGCACCGACCTTCCCGCGAGTTTTCCGAGCGAGTTCTTCCCGATCCCGGAGGACGCGGTCATCGATGACACCGGTCAGCGGGAGGACTCGTGGTTCGTGGTGATCAGTGCCCCCGATCAGACCACGGCGGATACCTACTGGAATCGCATCATCGCCGACGGTCACTTCGCTGTCGCCGACCTGTCAGAGAGCGATATCGGCGACCGCACCGCGACGCTCACCTCACCGGACCTCGAAGTCGCCGCGGTGATGATGCCCCAGACCGACGGAACGATCCTCCTCAACTACGACATCGAATCGCCGCAGTAGAAACCACTTCTAGGTGATTGAGTGAAGGCCGCAGGCCGCAGTCGAAACCTTTTCTAGGTGATTGAGCGAAGGCCGCACGCTGCAGGCGAAACCTCTTCTAGGTGATTGAGCGAAGTGCGAAGCACGCAGTCGAAATCACAGAGTCGCAGTTTCTTAAAACAGTTTCTTAAAACTTACGGATGTGATTTCGACTCCACTGCGTTCCGCTCAATCCAGGGATTTCGATTCCACTGCGTTCCGCTCAATCCAAGGATTTCGACTCTGCTCGCGCTTCGCTCAATCCAGGGATTTCGACTCCGCTCGCGCTTCGCTCAATCACCTAGAGCACTTCGATCCCGCTGAGAAAAAACTATGCGCTTTCGCGGAGACCGCCGCCACGTGATTGCAGCACACGGGGCGGGGCGTCTCCGAGCACAGACTCGCGGGTGACGATGACCCTTGTCACGTCGCCGTCTGAGGGCACCTCGAACATGACGGGACCGAGGATGTCTTCGAGAATCGCTCGCAGGCCGCGGGCACCGGTCTTGCGCTCGACCGCGAGTTCGGCGACAGATTCAAGCGCGGCGGGTTCGAACTCGAGCCCGACACCGTCGATCTCGAACATGCGCTGGTACTGCTTCACCAGCGCGTTTCTCGGCTCCGTCAGAATGCGGGTAAGCGCCTCGACGTCGAGCGGATTCACGGTGGCGACGACGGGCAGACGCCCGATGAACTCGGGGATCAGGCCGAACTTGTGCAGGTCTTCGGGCTGCACCTCAGAGAACAGCTGGTCGTCGTTGCGCTTGCTGGAGACCGGTGCGCCGAAGCCGATGCCGCCCTTGCCGAGGCGAGAGGCGATGATCTCTTCGAGCCCGGCGAACGCCCCGGCCACGATGAAGAGCACGTTGGAGGTGTCGAGCTGAATGAATTCCTGGTTGGGGTGCTTGCGACCGCCCTGGGGCGGGATCGAGGCGACGGTGCCCTCGAGGATCTTGAGCAGGGCCTGCTGCACTCCCTCACCCGAGACGTCGCGTGTGATCGACGGGTTCTCGGCCTTGCGCGAGATCTTGTCGATCTCGTCGATGTAGATGATGCCGGTCTCGGCGCGCTGCACGTCGAAGTCGGCGGCCTGCAGCAGCTTGAGCAGGATGTTCTCGACGTCTTCGCCCACGTAGCCGGCCTCGGTCAGTGCAGTGGCATCGGCAACGGCGAACGGCACGCCGAGCTGACGGGCCAGCGACTGCGCGAGATAGGTCTTGCCGCAACCGGTGGGGCCGATCATCAGAATATTCGATTTGGCGATTTCGACCTGCTCGGAGGCCACCTCGGCCGGGCTGAGTGCCGACATTGCGCGTACGCGCTTGTAGTGGTTGTAGACCGCGACCGCGAGCGACTGCTTCGCGCGATCTTGCCCGATCACGTACTGATCGAGAAAATCGGCGATCTCGCGCGGCTTGTGCAGCGTGAAATCTGACGGCTCGGTGGCCTGGTGCTCGGCGAGGCGCTCTTCGATGATCTCGTTGCAGAGCGCGACGCACTCGTCACAGATGTAGATCTGCGGCCCGGCGATGAGCTGCTGCACCTGCTTCTGGGACTTGCCGCAGAAGGAGCACTTGAGCAGCTCACTACTTTCGCCGATTCTCGCCATGCCGAGACTCCTTCGCAGTCGTAATAACGGGACTCTTTAGAGGGTAGCGGGCACCACCGACATTCACGTCACTGGCACGCCGTGATGCCCCGTCACCCTGTCGGGCGGCGGGGCATCTTCGACTACTGCGAGATGACGGGCTGCGGGTTCTTGCGGCTCGTCAGCACCTGATCCACGAGGCCGTACTCCAGTGCCTCCTGCGCGCTGAGGATCTTGTCGCGATCGATGTCGCGGTTGACCTCTTCGGTCGTGCGCTTCGAGTGCTTCGAGAGCGTCTCCTCGAGCCACTCGCGCATGCGCAGAATCTCGCGGGCCTGGATCTCGATGTCGGAGGCCTGGCCGTGGCCCGCCTGTCCCGTCGAGGGCTGGTGGATCAGCACCCGGGCGTTCGGCAGGGCGAGGCGCTTGCCCGGGGTGCCGCCGGCGAGCAGCACCGCTGCCGCCGATGCCGCCTGGCCCAGACACACCGTCTGCACGTGCGGGCGGATGTACTGCATCGTGTCGTAGATCGCGGTCATCGCGGTGAACGAGCCGCCGGGCGAGTTGATGTACATGGTGATGTCGCGCTCGGGATCTTGGCTCTCGAGCACGAGCAGCTGGGCCATGACGTCGTCGGCCGACGCGTCGTCGACCTGCACGCCGAGGAAGATGATGCGATCCTCGAACAGCTTGGCGTAGGGATCCTGACGCTTGAAGCCGTAGGCGGTGCGCTCCTCGAAGGAGGGCAGCACGTAGCGGGCGCTGGGCATTTCGAAGTTCATTCCTGGTTCTCTCCCTGGCCTACTTGCTGGTTCCGCCGCCGCCGACCACGTCGCTGGCCGAATCGCGGATGAAATCGACGAAGCCGTACTCGAGCGCCTCCTCGGCGGTGAACCA
Source organism: Leucobacter sp. (assembly GCA_047973175.1). GTDB lineage: Bacteria > Actinomycetota > Actinomycetes > Actinomycetales > Microbacteriaceae > Leucobacter. The sequence goes on along the minus strand of JBKEBN010000159.1, from coordinate 77,285 downwards.
GCGGTCGCGGTCACCGTCTTCGTTGATCTGCTCCACCGTCTTGCCGGTCTGCGCGGCGGTGATCTGAGCGAGGCGGTTCTTCATCGACACGATCAGCTCGGCCTGGGTCTGAATGTCGCTCGCCGTGCCGCCGAAGCCGCCGTGGGGCTGGTGCAGCAGCACACGCGCGTTCGGAGTGATGTAGCGCTTGCCCCGGGTGCCGGCCGTGAGCAGGAACTGACCCATCGAGGCGGCCATGCCGATGCCCACGGTGACGATGTCGTTGGGCACGAAGCTCATCGTGTCGTAGATCGCCATGCCCGCGGTGATCGAGCCGCCCGGCGAGTTGATGTAGAGGTAGATATCCGCCTCGGGATCTTCTGCTGCGAGCAGCAGGATCTTGGCGCAGATCTCGTTCGCGTTCTCATCGCGCACCTCTGATCCGAGCCAGATGATGCGGTCTTTGAGCAGTCGGTCGAACACGCTGTTGGGTGGCGTCTGTTCTGCCATGCGGCGCTCCATTCGTTGTCGTCTGCTACGAGAGTATCGACTCGGTGAGCACCGCGTTGTCGTGTTCGCCCTAGGCGTGTTCACCGTCTCGCGGGGGCTGCGGCCCGCGGTGCCGCAGATGACAGGATCCCCCGCCCGGAACGGGCGGAGGATCCTGAACCATCGTCGGGGCGGCAACGGTGCGCCCGACGGTGAAAGGTGCCTACTTCTGCTCTTCGGCTTCGGCCTCGTCGACGATCTCCTCTGCCTCGGCTACGACCTCAGCCTCTGCCTCGGCCTCCCCAGCGTCGATCTCGTCATCTGCAAATGCCTCGGCGTCGAACTCGGGCTCGCTATCGACCGCGGTGAACTCGCTCAGGTCGATCTCGTTGCCGTCGCGGTCGACGACCTTAGCCTTGCCGAGCGCAACGGCCAGAGCCTTGTTGCGCGTGACCTCGCCGACGATGACGCCCATCTGGTTGCCCTGGCTGATCGCCTGCAAGAACTGGGTGGGCTCCATGCCGTACTGCTGCGCCGACTGGAAGATGTACTGCGAGAGCTCGTTCTGGGTGGGCTGCACGCCCTCAGCCTCGACGATCGCGTCGAGCAGCAGCTGCAGCTGGAGCTGCTCCTCGGTCGACTTGCGCACCTCGGCACGGTGCTCATCGTCTTCCAGACGCCCCTCGCTCTCGAGGTGGCGCTGCACCTCTTCTTCGACGAGTTCCTCGGAGACCGGAATGCCCGCCTCCTCGATGAGCGTCGCGGTGAAGGCGTCGCGAGCCTGCTGGCCCTGCGCGAAGACGGCGGTGCGGCCGACCTGCTCCTTCAGGCTCTCGCGCAGCTCGTCGATCGTGTCGAACTCGCTGGCGAGCTGGGCGAAGTCGTCGTCTGCCTCGGGCAGCTCGCGCTCCTTGACGGCGGTGACGGTCAGCTCGACCTCGGCGTCCTGACCCTCGAAGTCGCCTCCGAGCAGCTGCGAGGTGAAGGTGGTCGACTCGCCCGCGGTGAGGGTCTCGACGGCCTCATCGGTGCCCGCGAGCAGGTTGCCCGCGCCGACCTCGTAGGAAACGCCGCTGGCCTGATCCACCTCGTTGCCGTCGACGGTGGCGACGAGGTCGAGCTCGACGAAATCGCCCTTCGCAGCGGGGCGCTCCACGGTGACGAGGGTGCCGAAGCGCTCGCGCAGCTTCGTCAGTTCAGCCTCCACCGCGTCATCGTCGATCTCGGCATTGTCGACGGTGATCTCGATGCCGTCGTAGTCGGGCAGGGTGAACTCGGGGCGTACCTCGACCTCGAACACCAGCACGAGGGTGCTGTCGGCGTCTTTCGCGTCGATCCACTGCTCGACATCGGCGGTCGGGCGACCCATGGGGCGCTCGCCCGACTCGGCCAGAGCGGCCTGGAAGAAGTCATCGAGCGAGGTGTTCACGGCCTCCTGAACGACGGCCTCCCGGCCGACGCGCTGATCGATGATGGGCGGGGGCACCTTGCCCTTGCGGAAGCCGGGAATGGAAACCTGCTCGGCGATGGTCTTGTACGCCTGAGCGATGTACGGCTCCAGCTCATCGAGCGTAACCTCGACGCTCAACTTGGCGCGGGTCGGAGTGATCTTCTCAGCGGTCGTCTTCGGCAATTTGGCCTCTCATCGTCGGAAATAATCTTGCTGGTAACAGCCTGTCCCGGGCCCTGTGACCCTGGTCGGGGCGACAGGATTCGAACCTGCGACCTCCCGCTCCCAAAGCGGGCGCTCTAGCCAAGCTGAGCTACGCCCCGAAATATTGCAGGTCTCGACACCCACCCGTTTCGCAGTCGTAGCGCGAAAAACGCGCAACCTGAGCAAGTCTAGCTGCGCTCGACCGCTTAAGGCAACGCGAGCGCCCTACAAGCGCTTATCGGCTCCCTCATCGATGTCGGTTGGATCGAGAGTGCTGAACACCGGGGAGGCTCCGCGCTCGAAGACGCCGATCGTCGCGTTCGGGATCTCGTGCCAGGTGCGCTTGCTCCAGTGCAGTTCCAAGGGTTCGGAGACGACGAGTTGCGCGTCTTCCGGCAGCGTCTCGGTCTGGTCGGCGATTCCGTTGAACCCCTCGCCCGTGTGGAGCGTGACTGGGCCGGAGGAGTGAAAGAGACTCGGGGCGGGCAGCACCTCGGAGTCCGGACTGACCCAGCGCGCGACGATCAGACGCGACCCGTCGCTCGCGCAGAACGTTCCGCGGAACGGCAGCTGCACGCCGTGGTGAACGCGCACCTCCTCGACGAAGCCGACCATGCGTCTGAGAGCCCGAACCGGATCCTCGGCGAGGCCGAAGGTGAGAGCGAGGAAGAAGCAGACCTCGGTGTCGACGGTCCCCTGCATGTACGGGAAGAGGTCGGGATCGACGGCCATCACGAGGTCTCGCCTGAGCGTCGGATAGCCGCCGACCTCCCCGTTCTGACAGAACATCCACCCGTCTTGCACGAACGGGTGCGAGTTCTGCTCCGAAATGGTGCCTCCCGGGGCTGCTCGCACGTGCGCGAGAAAGCAGCCCGACTCGATCTGTGCTGCGAGGTGCCGCAGGTTCTGGCTGTCCCACGCCGGTGTCGTCTGCCGATACTGCCCGAGGGATCCGCCTCGCCCGCTCCAGGCGATGCCGAACCCGTCGCCGTTCGTGGGGAACTCCCGGCCGCGGAACTGGTGCGCGAGTCCGACACCCGGAAGATACAGGTTGCGCGCGAGCAGGCTCTGGTCGATGAGCGAGTGATCGGGCCTCACGAGCACGTCTTCGAGCACGATTGGCGATCCAAGGTACGAAACCCAGCGGCACATGATGCCTCCCGTCGCTTCGGGTGGTTACGGCCCCGCAGGGACCGGGGTTCCAATGGTATCGACGATCTGCGCGATCACTTAGCTGGTTGAGCGAAGGCCGCAGGCCGCAGTCGAAACCAAATACCCTTCGGTTTTGAGAACTCCGGTTTCGAGGAAGTGTCAGCCCTGTGGTTTCGACTCCGCTGCGCTTCGCTCAACCACCTAGGAGAACGAGGTAAGCCCCGCAGGAGCGGGGCTTACCGAGTGGGAGGGGATGACGGGAATTGCACGTGTGCGCTGTGGAGAAAAGCGTCAGCGTTTCTCGCGCGCCGTGCCGAGGCCTCTGCCTCGGCGCTGGGCCGCTTGGAGCAAAGCATCGCTTTGCGCGGCCCCGGCGCTGCAGCCGCCCTCGGCTGCAGTTCCGGGTTCTGAAGATCCCGGAGTCCCTGAAACACGAATCCCCTTGCCGTTTGGCAAGGGGATTCCGCTGAGGGGATGACGGGAATCGAACCCGCGTAGCCAGTTTGGAAGACTGGGGCTCTACCATTGAGCTACATCCCCGTGCTGCGAGCAGCAAGAGCGTGCCTGAGCACCCAATTGATCATAGTGCATAGGGTGGGGTTCTGCGCACATCGGGGTGCTCAATCGCGCGTGGCGGCGGCGTGGGCCGAGGTGTAGTCGAGATAGATCTCGGAGTTGCGGCGCACGGCTTCGCGGTCTGCGTCGCGCAGATCCCGCACCACGCGCGCGGGCACCCCGGCGACGAGCGAGTGCGGCGGCACCCGCATCCCCTGGGGCACCACCGCGCCGGCCGCGACGAGGGATCCCTCGCCGATCACCGCACCACTGAGCACGGTGGCGTTCATGCCGATGAGGCAGCCGTTTTCGACGGTTGCCCCGTGCACGACCGCGTTGTGCCCCACGGAGACGTCGTCGCCGATGATGGCCGCGTCGCCGCCGCGCTGGGTGTGCACGACCACGCCGTCTTGGAAGTTGCTGCGCGCGCCGATGCGCACGGCGTCGGAGTCGCCCCTGATCACCGCGTTGTACCAGACGCTGGAGTCGGGGCCGATGGTGACGTCGCCGACGACGATCGAGCCCGGAGCGAGCCAGGCGGAGGGATCTACGGCTGGGGCGCCGAAGGGTTCCACCGCGATGATGCGACCGTGATGGTCGGGGGCGGGAAGTTCGGTCATCGGCGATCCTCCTTCGGATAGCAGAAAGCCCTCACCGTGACGGTGAGGGCTGCGCGCTCCCCCGGCTGGGCTCGAACCAGCGACATCCTGATTAACAGTCAAGCGCTCTGCCAACTGAGCTACAGGGGATCATTGCCGAAGCAACCCGTCTATCTTAGCAAGACGGCAATTGCGTCTGCAAATCGGTGCCGTGCTCCCGGGCGAGGCGCACCCGGCACCGCGATCAGGAGGCCTATTCCTCGGCGATCTCGTCGTACGCGGTCGCCCGCAGCGCCTGCGCGAGCCGCTGCACGTAGCCGTGATCGGCGTGGCGAAAGATCTCGTTGATGTCGCCCTGACCCACGAGACGACCCTCCTGCATCACGAGCACGTCTTGCACGAGCGCCTCGAGCATGCCGATGTCGTGGCTGATGAGAATCATGGTGGCACCGGTGCGCTCGCGGTACCACTTGAGCAGGTCGACGATCTTGGGCCGGTTGTTGGCGTCGACGCCGAGGGTGGGCTCGTCTGCGACGAGCAGGGTGGGATCGAGCATGAGCGATCGGATCACCGCGACCCGTTGGCGCTGTCCCTTCGAAAGTTCGTAGGGATACTCCTGGAGCTTGCTGAGCGGCAGCGCCACGATGTCGAACATTTCTGCGATGCGCTCGCCGAGTTCATCGCGATCGAAGCGCTTGGAGCGCTCGACGATGGGTTCGAAGAGTATGTCTCCGACGTTGAGCTCGGGGGTGAGCGTGGCACCCGCGTCTTGCGACAGGTGCCCGACGTAGGCCGTGAGTCGCGCTCGTGCCCGGCGACCCAGGCGCTTCATCGGCATATCGAGCACCCGCGCGTCACCGCCGACGAGCTTGATGCGGGCGGCCTTCTCCCCCGCGTCGGCGGCGCGACCCGTCAAGAACCGGGTGAGCGTCGATTTGCCCGACCCGCTCTCGCCGAGCAGTGCCATTACGTCGCCGCGGGCGAGCTCGAAGCTCACACCCTCGACGGCCTGAAACGCGGGTCCACCCGCGTGCGCCGGGTAGCCGAGCGAAAGGTCGGAGACGCGAACGGCCGGGTCGGCGTCTGGTACGGGAAGTGCCATGTCAAGCGATTCTACCCGTTCCTCACCCGTTCCTCACTCGTTCCTCAACCCTCGCCGGGCGGCCTCCAGCGCCATGAGCTGTTCTTGGATGCGGCGCGATCCAGAATCTGCCGGATCGCCGATGCGCTGCAGGCGCGCGAGCAGTTCGCGTTTGAGGGAGAGGAGATCGCGATCGAGCAGTGAGATCACGACGTCGCGGGCGTAGGCGGGGAGCTGCTCGATGCGGCGCTCGGGCAGGGGCGCGATCGCGAGTTCGCGCGCGAGGTCGCGGTGGCTCTCGGGGGTCGCCGCGAGCACCGTGTCGAGCCAGCCGGGAGTGCCGAGGGTCGGTAGCGCGGCGGCGATCGCGTCGCGCACGACCCGCAGATTCGGCTCGGAGACCTCTGCGGTGACGGCCTGCTGCAGCAGGTCCGCGCCCACGGCACCGCCCTGCTGCAACATCGCCATGAGGGCGTCGCGCTCCAGCCAGGTGGTGGGTGAGGCTGGGAGCGACGCGAGACGGATGCGCGGAGGTGCGCCGCGCTGGTCCGCGCCGTACGGGTCGGTGCCGCTCTGGTCGAAGTCTGGGTGCGCCGGGATCTGCGCTGCCTCGCGGGTTCCGGATCCGCTTCGGGATCCCGCACCGCGCTCTGCCGCGCGCACCGCCTGCTGCACCTCGCCCAGCTCGCTGCCCAGCATGCGCGCGAGTTCGCGCGCGTATCCTGGTCGCAGCGACGGATCCTTGATCTCGGCGATGATGGGGGCTGCGGCGCGCAGCGCGTTGACCCGCCCCTCGACGCTGTTGAGGTCGAAGCGGCCGACGGCCTGGCGCAGCGCGAACTCGAAGAGCGGGGTCTTGCGGGTGAACAGCTCGCGCACCGCCTCGTCGCCGCGGTGCAGGCGCAGGTCGCTGGGGTCGAGTCCCTCCGGCGCGACGGCGACGTAGGTCTGCGCGGTGAAGCGCCTCTCCTCGCTGAAGGCGCGCAGGGCGGCCTTCTGCCCGGCCTCGTCGGGATCGAAGGTGAACACGACCTCGGCGGCGGCATCGTCGCCCATGATGCGGCGCAGCACCGCGATGTGATCCTTGCCGAACGCCGTGCCGCAGGTGGCGACCGCGGCCTCCTCGCCGGCGAGGTGGCACGCCATCACGTCGGTGTAGCCCTCGACCACGACGGCCCGCTTCGCACGCGAGATCGCGCGCTTCGCGAGGTCCAGTCCGTAGAGTACCTGGGATTTGTGATACACCGGCGATTCGGGCGTGTTCAGGTATTTCGGCCCGCCGTCGTCTTCGTAGAGCTTGCGCGCACCGAAGCCGAGCACCTGGCCGCTCGTGTCGCGGATCGGCCACACCACCCGCCCGCGAAAGCGATCGTAGACTCCCCGCTGACCCTCCGAGACCAGCCCGGCCTGCGTGAGCTCCTGACGGGTGAAACCCTGCTCGCGCAGGTGATCGATGAGGTTGTTCCAGCCGCGCGGCGCGTATCCCACGCCGAATCGCTCGCAGGCGGCCGCGTCGAAGCCGCGCCCGGTGAGGAACTCGCGCGCGATCCCGCCCTCCTCGCCCGCGAGCTGGGCGACGTAGAACGCCGCCGCGGCCTGGTTCGCGGCCAGCAGTCGGGCCCTGTTGGGGCCGTCCTGCTGCCGCTCCCCGCCCTCCTCGTAGGTGAGCACGTAGCGGGCGCGAGCGGCCAGGCGCTCCACCGACTCCGTGAAGGTGAGGTGGTCCATGCGCTGCAAGAAGGTGAACGCGTCTCCCGACTCGCCGCAGCCGAAGCAGTGGTAGTAGCCGAGGGCCGGCCGCACGTGAAAACTCGGGCTGCGCTCGTCGTGAAAGGGGCACAGGCCCTTCATCGAGTCGATACCGGCGTTCTTGAGCGTGACGTAGTCGCCGACGAGATCGGCGAGGTTGGTGCGGCGCTTCACCTCTTCGATGTCGCTCGCGCGTATCCGGCCCGCCATAGCTCACCACTCTACTGCGCGGCAGTGTCTGCCTACTGATCGGGGCCTGCGGCTCGCGACCCCGTGACCGTCAGCGTTTGCCGGCCCGCCACTCGCGCTCGAACGGCAGTCGCCAGGCGTGCGGTGTGATGAGCTGGTGGATCGAGTTCGGCCCCCACGATCCCGGCGCGTAGAACTTCACCTCGGGCGGGTAGTCGAGCAGCGGAGCCGAGCGCTCCCACAGCGACTCGATGCCCTCGGCGGTCGTGAACAGGGTGTGGTCGCCGCGCATCGCATCCAGGATGAGGCGTTCGTAGGCCTCGAGCACGTCGGTGGCGTGGGAGGTCTCTTCCGTCGAGAACTGCATGGAGAGCTTGTCGAGCTTCATCCCGGGCCCGGGGCGCTTGCCGTAGAACGAGAGCGACACCTTCGATTCGTCGGCCAGGTCGAAGGTGAGGTGGTCGGGGCCGCGCGAGCCGATCCCGGATCCCGCCGGAAACATCGACTTCGGCGCCTCCTTGAACGCGATCGAGATGATTCGCATGCCCTCGGCCATGCGCTTGCCGGTGCGCAGGTAGAACGGCACACCTGCCCAGCGCCAGTTGTCGATGCGCGCCTTGAGGGCGATGAAGGTCTCCGTGTCTGACTCGGGGTGCACACCGGGCTCGTCGCGATAGCCGATGTACTGGCCCCGAACAGTGTCCTCCGGGCGGATCGGCTCGAGCGAGCGGAACACCTTGTTCTTCTCCTCGGAGATCGCGCGCGGTTCCAGCGCCGTCGGCGGCTCCATCGCCACGAACGCCATCACCTGGAACAGGTGGGTGACGACCATATCGCGGTAGGCACCCGTGGGCTCGTAGAAGGCGGCGCGGGCGTCGAGGCCGAGCTGCTCGGGCACGTCGATCTGGATGTGGTCGATGAAGTTGCGGTTCCAGATCGGCTCGAAGAGACCGTTCGCGAAGCGGAACGCGAGGATGTTCTGCGCGGCCTCCTTGCCGAGGAAGTGGTCGATGCGAAAGACCTGGCTCTCCTTGAAGGTGCGGTGCACCTGCGCGTTGAGCGCGATCGCCGATTCGAGGTCCTCGCCGAAGGGCTTCTCCATCACCACGCGCGAGCGAGCTACAAGGCCCGCCTCGGAGAGCATCGTGATGACGGCGGTCGCCGCCTTGGGCGGCACGCTGAGGTAGTGCAGGCGACGCACGCCGCTTCCGAGTTCATGTTCGGCCTCCGCGACCTTGGCCTTGAGCGCCTCAGGCCCCGCTCCACTTGGAACATACGAGAGCAGCGGGGCGAACTGCTCCCACTGCTCCGCCGTGAGCTTGCGCGCGCCGACCGCCTCGATCGACTCCCGCACGAAGGTGCGGAACTCCTCGTCGGTCATGTCTTCGAGCGAGGTGCCGATGACCCGCAGGCCTCCGGTCATTCCCGAGACGGCGAGGTGGCCGAGCCCGCACAGCAGCTTGCGGCGCGAGAGATCGCCCGTGGCACCGAACAGCACGACGACGTGCGGGTCGCACTCCACCGCATCACGCTTTGCGCGCTTGGCCGGGCTCGGATAGGCGACCGTCTGTGCCGGTGCGGCACCGGAGGGCGGGGACTGGGGGTTCTCGGGGGTCTGGGGCACGTCGATCTCCTCGCGTCAACGGAACGTCTCTGGCTATCGTGGCACTCCGCTCGCCCCGCGTCGAGCATTTTCACGAAGAAATTGGAGGTTCCGCGGATAGGGGCTGCGGTACGAGGATGTGGTGAATAGGGATCTGGCAAGGCGGAGGAGGAAGGCTTCACTGGTGGTGAAGATTCCGACGACAACGCAGCCAGATCCCTATTCAACGCACCGCAGCCGTAGTCCCTATCCGCGGAACCTCTTACGAATGTCCCTCACACAGCTCGGTGCAGTGGGGCCGGAACCGAGGAACGACGGATAACACCGAGGGCGAAAATATGCGGTGAGGGTGAGAAGTAATGAAATGACAGGTGAGGGTCTCCTCGCAGGTTTCAAATAAGAAAAGCGTGGTCGGGAGCGGGTGTTTCACCGTCTCCCGACCACGCTGTGTCACGCGGAACAGCCGCTGCTCGGAGCAGCCGAACAACCGCTACTCAGCAGAAACCGCCTCTTAGAAGCTGGGGTACGCGTTGCCGACGCAGGTGCCCATGCGCACGTGCTTGTTGGGTCGGCCGTTGAGCACCACGTTGGCCTCCTTCTGGAAGACCATGACGAAGTCGGAGCCGCCGAAGGCGAAGAAGCCGAGCTCATCGCCCTTGCGCACCACGCCGCCCTTGTCGGCCGTGATGACGACCGACGACACCGGCCACATGCCCATGGGCACGCAGGCGACGAGGCCGATCGGCGAGTCGATGACGATCATGCCGCGGGTCTGCACGAACTGGTAGCCCGTGCCGTCGAGGATGCTGAGCTTGTGGGTCTGCTTGCCGTCGACGACCGGACCGGGCACGGCCGAGACGTCGAGGTAATCCTGGCCCTGAATGATCTTCGACTCGAGCACGGTGCCCGAAACGGGGGTGTGCCAGCGGTGGTAGTCGTTCGTGTTGAGGAACGAGTGGGTGAAGATGCCGCCGGCGAAGGCGTCGGCGTACTCGCTGTCCTTCAGGAGATCCTGGATGGACCACTGCAGGCCCTTGCTCTCGATGAAGATGTTCGAGTCGTTGTCGACCTCCCAGTAGTCGACGAAGGTGCAGTCGGCGGGCGCGGTGATCACGTGATCGTCACTGGGCGAAGCGATGGGCCGCATGCCCGGCTTGATGTGCCGCGCGAAGAACTGGTTGTAGGTCTTGTAGCCGCTCGGCGGGGCCATGAACTGGTCCCACTGGAACAGCGGGTTGCTCTTGAAGTCCTCGATGTGGCCGACCGACTCCTCGGAGTCGAGGAAGGCACCCCACGAGTTGTCGAACTCGAGAATCCACTCCGAGAGCGGCGTGAGCTCCTGGCCCTCGGCGTCGGGAGTCGCCTGGTTCAGCAGGGACTTCACGGGCTCCTGATCGAGCACGAAGTAGAAATGGGTGACGCGATCGTAGGTCACTCGCTGGTGGCCCGTGGAATCCGGTGCCCAGACGACCTGGCCGTTGAGCCAGTCGATGTAGGCGTCGAAGTCGGTCAGATCGGCCAGCTCCGGAACGTTGTAGGACTTGACCTTCTCGATCGCCTCTTCGAACTTCTCCTGCCAACCGTGCTCGTTGACGAGGTCGACGAGCTTCTGAACCACTGGCTGCATCTTGTGCATTTCTTACCTGACTTTCGATGAAACAGACGGAGCCGCTTCGGTGCGGCTGCCTCGTCTGGAATCGTAGGGGCCGTGATCAGCGCGCTGCAAGCCGCCGTTCGGGTCGGCGACGACGCTCGGGAAAGGGACTAGTCACCTTACTGATCGCGCGGATAGGGACTACGGCTGCGGTGCGCTGATCTGGGATCTGGCTGCGTTGTCGTTGGAATCTTCACCACCAGTGAAGCCTTCCTCCTCCGCCTTGCCAGATTTCAGGTCACCGCATCCTCGTTCCGCAGCACCTATCCGCGCGATCAGTTATCTCGGAGAAGAGCGGCAGGGTCAGACGAGCGGAACTTCGCAGAGCCGTCGATACCAGGCGATCGCCGACTGATCGGTGAGCGACGCAACCTGATCCACCACCGCGCGCCGGGCCGCAGCCTCGGTCTCGGCTCCCCGAAAATCGGCGGCGTAGGCGGGCTCGAGCTCCGACGGCCCCGACTCCCAGAGCGTGTGCAGCAGCTCGGTCAGCAGTGCGCGCTGACGACGGTAGGCGGGCTGGCGGCGGTCGGCCTGCATCACGAAGGCCGCGACGATACCCTTGAGCACCGCGATCTCGGCTCGGATCTCGCGCGGGATCAGCAGCTCGGCCGGACTGAGGGCATCGGTGCCGTAGCGGGCCAGGGGGCGTCCGTTCGCCGCTTCGAGCGTTTCGTGGATCGGGGCTCGGGCGAAGCGGCCGATCATGTCGCTGGTGAAGTTCTTCAGCTGCGCCTGGTCGCGACGCGAGCCGTCCCAGGAGATCAACCAGTTCGCGCTCGTCGCCATGCGGTCGAAGGCGGCTCCCAGCTCGTCAGAGCTGAATCTCCCGCCCGCCCACGCGGCAACGGCACGAATGAGCGCGTCGTGACCGGAGCGCGCGGTGAGTATCTCGGGATCGATGTGCTCGCTCACGATGGCGTCTTCGAAGTCGTGCACCGAGTAGGCGATGTCATCCGAGAGATCCATGATCTGGGCCTCGACGCACTTGCGGTGCTTCGGAGCGCCCGCGCGCAGCCAGTGGAAAACGGCGGCATCGTCTTCGAAATAGCCGAATTTGGACGTGCCGGCCGACGTCTCGCCCGCCTGGGCCTCGGCCAATGACCACGGGTACTTGCAGCTGGCATCGAGCGTCGCCCGCGTGAGATTGAGCCCGACGCTCACTCCTTCCGGAGTGAAGTGCTTCGGCTCGAGCCGCGAGAGGATGCGCAGGGTCTGGGCGTTGCCCTCGAACCCGCCGAAGCCTGCCATCCACTCGTTCAGCGCCCGTTCGCCGTTGTGGCCGAAGGGTGGGTGGCCGAGATCGTGCGCCAGGCAGGCCGTGTCGACCACGTCTTGGGAGACGCCGAGCGCGACCGCCAGTTCGCGGCCGACCTGCGCCACCTCCAGCGAGTGGGTGAGGCGGTTGCGCGCGAAATCGACGCCAGCGGCCGGGCTCAGCACCTGGGTCTTCGCGGCGAGCCTGCGCCAGCCGCTGGAGTGCAGCACGCGGGCGCGATCCCGCGCGAAATCGCTGCGGTGGCCCGAGTGGCGCTCGGGCAGGAACCGCTCGGCGTCGACGGGCGCGTAGCCCACCGGCAACGCGGGTTCTTGCCGAACCGGCTGCTCAGCCACCGTCCGAGCCTCCGTCGACTCGCTCGCCCTCGGCGACGGCCGCGCGATCGGCGCTGTCGCTCGTGCGACTGCTCAGCCAGCCGTCGGGCAGGTGCACGCGCTTGGGGCTGCCGGCGCGGCCGCGCTGCCCCTCGGCGCCCTCGCCGGGATAGGGCATCGAGGCGTCCATCGTCGCGAAGATGTCATCCATCTGCGCCAGCGACTCGACCGCGGCCAGCGCGCGCCGGGTGTCGCCGCCGACGCCGTAGCCCTTGTAATACCAGGCCACGTGCTTGCGGATGTCGCGGCAGGCCCGATCCTCTTCACCGTCGAAGAACTCGATGAGCAACTCGGTGTGCCGTCGCATGGCGTCCATGACGAACCCGAGCGGTGGCCGCATGATCGCCGCAGCCGCCTCGCTCCGGCTCAGCTCTCCGGTCTCCGCGCGGAAGGCCGCGGCCAGATCGCCGAAGAGCCACGGGCGGCCGAGGCAGCCGCGACCCACGACCACGCCGTCGCAACCGGTCTCGCGCACCATGCGGATCGCATCCTCAGCCGACCAGATGTCGCCGTTTCCGAGAATCGGCACGCTCGTGACCGTATCCTTGAGGGTGGCGATCGAGGTCCAATCGGCCTCTCCCGAATAGAACTCGCTCGCCGTGCGGCCGTGCAGCGCGATCGCGGCCACCCCGGCACCCTCCGCGGCACGCGCCGCGTCGAGGTAGGTCAGGTGATCCGCGTCGATGCCCTTGCGCATCTTGACCGTGAGCGGGATGCGGCCCGCGGCGCGAACGGCCCCCTCGACGATCGAGCGGAACAGGTCGCTCTTCCAGGGCAGCGCCGACCCCCCGCCCCTGCGGGTGACCTTGGGCACCGGGCACCCGAAATTGAGGTCGATGTGATCGGCGAGATCTTGATCGACGAGAAAGCGCACCGCCTCCGAGACGGTCTGCGGATCGACCCCGTAGAGCTGAATCGAGCGCGGGGTCTCGCTCTCGTGGTGCTTGATGAGGCGCAGCGAGGCCGGGGTGCGCTCGACGAGAGCGCGACTCGTGATCATCTCGCTCACGTAGAGGCCGGCACCGTACTCGCGGCACAAGCGGCGAAAGGCCGTGTTCGTGATCCCGGCCATCGGTGCGAGCACCACGGGCACGTCGAGCCCTAGCGGTCCGATGCGGAGACTGGCGTCGGCGAGCGTCTGAGAAGTCATAACCTTTCCATTCTCTCATCCCCGGGGGATAGCGAGCTGAGGTACCGGGTGAGGCATCGGGATGCCCGGCGCAGTGAGCGTCGGAGGCTCCGAGTACGCTGGAACGGCATCCGAGGAAGGAGCCTGCACATGGCGAGTAAACGTCCCGTACGCAAGGCGATTCGCGCGGCGATCGTCGTCACGGTCGTCGCAACCGTGATGAACACGGTGATCAATTTGGGATCGAGCGGCTTCTACGCGACCTTCGGGGTGTTCATCCTGCTCGTGCTCTCCGACTTCGGCGGCCCGCGTCGCAGTCGATTCTGGGCCTATGTCGTCACGGGCGTCGGCGGCCTCGCGCTCATCGTGATCGGCGCGCTCGCTGCTCTGAGCCTGGCCTCCACGCTCATCGTGACGGCCGCGGTCGTCTTCGCCCTGGCGTACGCGGTGGTGCTGCGGGGTTACGTGGGAGCGGCCTACCTGTCCCTCCTCCTCCCCTACATCGTGGCCGTGACGACCCCGCAGACCGTCGGCACGCTGCCGGCGGCCCTCGCGGCCTACGCCGGTGGGGCTCTGGTGGCGGCGGTCACCGCGATCACCGTGCTGCCGAGCTATCCGACCTCCGCGATGAACCGGGCGCTGGGAAAGTCGCTAGCCGCAGCGGCCGATCTGATCGCCGGGTCGCGGCCGCTCGTAGACGATGAGGCTTCGGGCGACGCGGGGGCTGAGAAGTCGCGGGATCGAAGCGCGGAACTCATGAAGCAGCTGGTCGCGGCCAATGCCGCCCTCGACGGTGCCTTCGACGGCAAGATGGCTCGCCCCGGCAGCGCCACGAAACGAGACCGCGCCCTCGTGCGTCTCGTCGACGACGTGAAGCGGCTGCAGTTCGCGCTCCACTGGCCCGAGAAGCAGACCGCGACGGCGACCCCCGCCGATATCGAGCTGCTGCGCGCCGTGCACGACACGCTGCAGAGCTGCGGCAGGGCCATCGGCGGCGACGGTCCGGTTCCCACCTCGGATCGCATTCTCGCGGCGCGAGAACGGCACGCGAAAGAACTGCCCGAGCTCGCCGACAAGATGCTTCTCGAGCACAAACGAGACGAACTCGAGAGCGCCGCGGATGCGAGCTTCTACTTCCGCATCGCCTCCTTCATCACCGCGATGATCGTGCGGCACACCCGGATCGCGCTCGGCGCACGGGTCGAGACGGAGCATTCGGCGTCAGACGGACGCGAGAAGCAAGACTCGATGTCGGAGATCGAATCGGCGACGAGACCGGTCGAGCTGCTCAAGTCGAACCTGTCGATCGCTTCCCCGTGGTTCAGGCGTGCCCTGCAGACCTCCGCAGCGGTGACGATCGCGGTCGCGATCATCCACGTCTTCCACCTCACGACCGGATTCTGGGTCGTGCTCGGCATCGTCGCGGCGCTGCAGCTCAATGCGATCCACTCGCGGAAGAACGCCTGGGGCGTGTTGCTGGGCACGCTCGGAGGGTTCGTGGTGTGCGCGATCCTCGTGCCGCTCATCGGCACGAACATCGTGCTGCTCATCGCGCTGCTGCCGTTCGTGTCGTTCCTCACCGTCTGGTACCCCGCGGGTAAGCTCGAGCTGCCACTCAAACAGGCCGGGTTCACCATCTGGTTCGTGATGCTCGTGTCTCTCGGCAAGCACGACATGTCGATGCAGGTCGACGAGATCCGCATCGTCGACGTCGCCGTCGGTTTGGTGACGAGCCTCGTCATCACCGCAATCATGTGGCCGCACGGCGTTGCGACCCGCGTGCGCGGCGTGCTCACGCAGTCGGTGCGCACCACCGCAGACTACTTCGTCGCCGTCTACTCTCTCGTCACATCGTCCCTGTCGCAGGCAGAGCAGGAAAAGGTGCGCAAGGCCGCTCAGGCGGCCACCGTCGCGCGGGCGCAGGCGGATGACGCCTACGACATCGCCATCGCGGAGGGCGGAGACGCCGGAATGGACGCGAAGACCTGGACCTCCGTGGCGAACGCGATCGACCACGCCTTCTTCGCCGCGGCCGTCGTGCGGTCTATGCCGGAATACGGTCTCGCCCCCGTTCCCGATCCCGATGTCGCCAAGCACCTGCGCGACGACTCGCGCGACGCGGGCAAGGACTTCGCCGCCGCGATCGATGCCAGCTACGAAGCGAAGGGCACCGCCGCGGGTGCCTCAGCGCCGGGGCCCAAGAGCGCCGACCAAATCGGACCGAGCGCGCACGCGACCGACGACCGGGCGCAGTCCGAACTGGTGAAGGCCCTCGACAGCGCCATCGAGCAGTACAGCGGGCACTCCGGAGACCTGTCGTTCGAGGTGGAGCAGCGAACCTTCACGATGTCCTACGGCCGCGCCGCCGCCTCCATGCTGTGGGCGCGCGACTGGCTCAGGTACTTCCGTTGGATGGCCGATCGCACCGCGTCCGACGCCGCGCAGGCAAAGCGGAACTCCGGCGCGGGAAGTTAACTAGCGCTGCGGGGCGTCGGTCGCTCCTCCGAATCGTCGGTCGCGCGAGTGATAGATCTGGATCGCCCGCCAGAGCTCCTCCCGCCCGAAATCGGGCCACAGCGTGTCGAGAAACACCATCTCCGCGTAGGCCGACTGCCACAGCATGAAGTTGCTTGTGCGCTGCTCTCCCGAACTGCGCAGAAAGAGGTCGACATCGGGCAGCTCCGGCACGTAGAGGTGCCGTTCGACGGTGCGCTCGGTGATCCCGCGCGAACTCAACCGCCCGGCTTCGACTTCTGCAGCGACCGCGCGCACGGCGTCGGTGAGTTCGTTGCGTCCACCGTAGTTGACGCACATGGTGAGCGTCAGACCGGTGTTGTTCGCCGTCGCACGCTCCGACGCCTTGAGCTCGCTGATGACGGACCCCCACAGCTTGGGCCGGCGTCCCGCCCACCGCATGCGCACGTTCCAGGCGTCGAGCTGCGCGCGTCTGCGTCGCAGCACGTCGCGGTTGAAGCCCATCAGAAAGCGCACCTCATCGGGCGAACGCCGCCAGTTCTCGGTCGAGAACGCGTAGACGCTGAGGTGCTTCACACCGGCCTGAACGGCACCGGCCACGACGTCGAGCAGAGCCTGCTCCCCCATGCGGTGACCCTCGACGCGCGGCAGCCCGCGCTGGTTGGCCCAGCGACCGTTGCCGTCCATCACGATGGCGACGTGCTTCGGGGGCGGGCCGGTGAAGGTCGGGGGGTGCACGCCGGTCCAGTCGACCGGAACGATGCTTTCGGGAGCGTGGTGCATGGGTGAAAGTCTATTGGCGCGGCGCGCGCATCGACCGCAGGCCGCGCTCGAGGTGGAACTGCGTGTAAGCAGCCGTGATCCCTGCGGCCTGACCGCGCGCGCGCTCCCCGCTCATGAGCGCCGCGTCCCAGTCCCCCGTGAGCAGTGCCTGCAGCAGGGCGATCGACTCGGGGTCGAGCCGCGGCGAGCCCGGCGGACGGCAGCGTTCGCAGACCGCGCCGCCGAGCTGCACGGCGACCGCGGTGTGCGGTCCCGGCTCGCCGCAGCTCACGCACGCCTCGAACCCAGGGGTCCAACCCGCGATCGCCATCGAGCGGAGCAGGTAGCCGTCGCGCACGAGCTCGGGGGCGATCTTCGCCGCCGCGAGCGTGCGAAGCGCCCCGACGAGCAAGGAATACTGCTCACCCGAGGGGCCTCCCTCGGCCAGACGCTCGGCGGTCTCGACCATCACGCTGCCGGCCCGGTACCGGTCGTAGTCGGCGCTGATCGCGGGACCGTAGGATCCCAGCGTCTCGGCCTGAGTGATGGTGTCGAGCGTGCGCCCCTCGAAGCACTGAATATCGGCCACCATGAACGGCTCGAGCCGCGCCCCGAACTTCGACGAGGTGCGCCGCACCCCCTTCGCGACGGCGCGCAGCAGACCGCGACCGCGGGTGAGCAGCGTGACGATGCGATCGGCCTCGCCGAGCTTGTGCGTGCGGATCACGACGCCGGTTTCGCGATACAGGGGCATCTCCCCAGTATCCCGCACCGACCGCTCAGGAGCGTGCGCCGCGGCGGCGGCCGAGCTTCGACTCGGCCTCCCGCCAGGCGCGCTGCGCCGGCGTCTCTCCCCCGGGTGCTGCGGCGAGCCGATCGAACCGCTCCATGCGATTCGCCGCACCGCCGCGACCGAGGTGCCAGGCGTGCGTGATCGCGAGCGCCAGCGCGTCGGCCGCGTCAGCGGGTTTCGGCGGTGCCGCCAGCCGCAGCAGGCGGGTCACCATGGTCGTGACCTGCGCCTTGTCGGCACTGCCGTAGCCCGTGACCTGCGCCTTCACCTCATTCGGGGTGTAGAGGGAGACCGGAATGCCTCGCTGCTCCGCGAGATACATGACCACGCCGCTGATCTGGGCCACGCCCATGACACTCGCGACATTGTCCTGCGCGAACACTCGCTCAAGCGCGATGCCCACGGGCTTCTCCCCGTCGAGCAACCGCTCGATGCTCGACCCGATGCGGTGTATGCGCGCGGGGAGCGGAGTGTCAGCCGAACTCTTCAGCACCTCGACGTGTTCGAACGTGACCCTGCGCCCGGCACTCGCCGTCACGATCCCGATGCCGCAGCGGGTGAGGCCAGGGTCAATGCCGATGATACGCATCAGTCTGCCACCCTACCCGGGCCGCGCCCAGGGGCGGTCGCGGCGCACGCGGCGCGCAAAGCGATGCTTTGCCCTGAGCGCCGGGGCGCAGGGTCGATCCCGATGATTCGCAAGCGGAACTAGTCGTCCTGCGCGAGTTCGGCCTGCACCTCGGCGGTGAGGTCGAAGTTCGAGAAGACGTTCTGCACGTCGTCGCTGTCTTCGAGCGCGTCGATGAGGCGGAACACCTTGCGTGCGGTGTCGGCGTCGATCTCGATCTTGAGGTTGGGCACGAACTCGGCGTCGGCCGCCTCGTAGTCGATGCCGGCGTCGACCAGCGCGGTGCGGGCTGCGACCAGGTCGGATGCCTCGGTGAGCACCTCGAAGGCCTCGCCGTTGGGGGTGGGCACGACCTCTTCGGCACCCGCGTCGAGCACGGCCATGAGCACGTCGTCTTCGGTGGTGCCCTCGGCGGGAACCGTGATGACGCCCTTGCGCGCGAAATTGTAAGCCACGCTGCCGGGATCGGCGAGCGTGCCACCGTTGCGGTTGAGGGCGGTGCGCACCTCGGCCGCCGCGCGGTTCTTGTTGTCGGTGAGGCACTCGATCATGAGCGCGACGCCGTTCGGGCCGTAGCCCTCGTACATGATGGTGGTGTACTCGACGGCATCGCCAGAGATGCCCGCGCCGCGCTTGATGGCGCGGTCGATGTTGTCGCCGGGAACGGAGTTCTTCTTCGCCTTGTGCACGGCGTCGGCAAGGGCCGGGTTGCCCTCGAGGTCAGCGCCGCCGATGCGGGCCGAGACCTCGATCACCTTGATGTACTTGGCGAACGCCTTGGCGCGCTTCGCGTCGATCGCGGCCTTCTTGTGCTTGGTGGTTGCCCATTTGGAGTGTCCGGACACGGGAGCTCCTCGTTTCTTCTAGTGTCGAGTTCAGTCTGTGGGGTCTGGTTATCAGCGCCTCGGTCCAGGGTCCACGGGCCACGCCGCGGCTATCGCCTCGCGCACATCACCGAGCAGCTGCGGCAGCGCCTTGGTCTTCGCGATGATCGGAAAGAAATTGTGGTCAGAGGCCCACCGCGGCACGATGTGCTGGTGCAGGTGCGCGGCGACGCCCGCTCCGGCGATTTCGCCCTGGTTCATGCCGATGTTGAAGCCGTCGCAGTTCATCACCTCGCGGGCGACTCGCATGCCCGTCTGGGTCAGTGCGCCGATTTCGGCGACCTCCTCGGGGCTCGCCTCGTCGTACTGCGAGATGTGGCGGTAGGGGCAGACCAGCATGTGTCCGTTGTTGTAGGGGAAGAGGTTGAGCAGCACGTAGGCGGTGCGCCCCCGAGCGACGATCAGCGCGTCTTCGTCGCTGCGCTCGGGCGCAGCGCAGAAGGGGCAGTCGGAGCGGTCCGGCTGGTGATGATCGGACACGTAGATCATGCGATGCGGCACCCACAGGCGCTGCATCTCGTCCGGTGTGCCCACCGCGCCGCTTTCTGCGAGCGTCTCGGCAGGCGATCCCGATGCTGCCGATCGCTCAGCCGCTATACCGCCCACGCCGTCGACACCTGCTCGTGCGTCTCGATGGATCGCACGATCCGTTCGATCGCCTCGTCCACCGGCACCCCGTTCATCTGCGTGCCGTCGCGGAACCGGAAGCTGACCGCACCGGCCGCGCGGTCGTCTTCTCCCGCGATGAGCTGGAAGGGCACCTTCGCCTTGGTGTGGGTGCGAATCTTCTTCGGCATGCGGTCGTCGCTGTGATCCACCTCTGCCCGCACGCCGCGCGCGCGCAGCTGCGCGATGACGCCGTCGAGGTAGTCTCCGTACTCCGCGGCGACCGGAATGCCGACCGCCTGCACCGGCGAGAGCCACACGGGAAACGCGCCGGCGTAGTGCTCGAGCAGGATCGCGAAGAAGCGCTCGACCGAGCCGAGCAGTGCGCGGTGGATCATGACCGGCTGTTTGCGGGTGCCGTCGGCAGCCGCGTACTCGAGTTCGAACAGCGCCGGCTGGTTGAAGTCGAGCTGCACGGTGGAGAGCTGCCAGGTGCGGCCGATCGCGTCGCGCGCCTGCACCGAGATCTTCGGGCCGTAGAACGCGGCCCCGCCGGGGTCGGCAACGAGTTCGAGGCCGGATTCCTCGCCGACCTGACGCAGGGTCTCGGTCGCGATCTCCCACTGCTCGTCGGTGCCGACGGACTTCTCGGGATCCCGCGTCGACAGCTCGAGATAGAAATCGTCGAGGCCGTACGCGCGCAGCGTGGCGAACACGAAGTCGAGCTGACGCTTGATCTCGTCTTTCACCTGCTCGTCGGTGACATAGATGTGCGCGTCGTCTTGGGTGAGGCCGCGCACGCGGGTGAGGCCGGAGAGCGTGCCGCTCTTCTCGTAGCGGTACACCGTGCCGAACTCGGCGAGGCGCAGCGGCAGCTCGCGGTAGCTGCGGGCGCGCGCGCGGAAGATGAGGTTGTGGAACGGGCAGTTCATGGGCTTCAGATAGTAATCTTGCCCCTGCTTGATGACGTGGCCCTCGTCGTCGACGACCTCGTCGAGGTGCATCGCCGGGAACATGCCGTCTTTGTACCAGTTGAGGTGCTGGCTGGTCTCGAACAGCGTGCCCTTGGTGATGTGCGGGCTGTTCACCACCTCGTAGCCGTTCTTCAGCAGCTCATCGCGCATGAACGACTCGATCTCGTGGCGAATGATGCCGCCCTTCGGGTGGAACACCGCGAGCCCCGAGCCGATCTCGTCGGGGAAGCTGAAGAGGTCGAGCTCGACGCCGAGCTTGCGGTGATCGCGCTTCGCCGCCTCTTCTAGGCGGGTTTGGTAAGCGCGCAGCTCATCTTTCGTGGGCCAGGCGGTGCCGTAGATGCGCTGCAGCATCGGGTTCTTCTCGCTGCCGCGCCAGTAGGCACCCGCCGAGCGCATGAGCGCCCAGCCGTTGCCGATCAACCGGGTGTTGGGCAGGTGCGGCCCGCGGCAGAGATCTTTCCAACAGGTCTCGCCGGTCTTCGGGTCGACGTTGTCGTAGATGGTGAGCTCCGCGCCGCCCACCTCGACACTTTCGCCATTGTCGTCGGCGGTCGATCCGCCTTTCAGCCCGATCAGCTCGAGCTTGTAGGGTTCGTTCGCGAGCTCCTCGCGCGCCTCTTCCTCGGTGACGACGCGGCGCACGAAGCGCTGCCCCTGCTTGACGATGCGCTGCATCTCGGCGGAGACCTTCTTCAGGTCTTCGGGGGTGAAGGCCTCGGCCGGGTCGAAGTCGTAGTAGAAGCCGTCGGTGATGGGCGGGCCGATGCCGAGCTTGGTCTCGGGGTTGATGCGCTGCACCGCCTGCGCGAGCACGTGCGCGGCCGAGTGGCGCAGAATGTTCAGACCGTCTTCCGAGTCGATCGCGACCGGCTCGACCGTGTCGGTCTCCGTGACCGTTGCGGCGAGATCTTTGAGTTCTCCGTTCACGCGCATGGCGATGATGGATCGATCGGTGAACAGTGAGAAGCCGTCGGCCACGGACCACACTCCTTAACGGTGGAAAGCTAACCCGACGATTCTATCGGCTCGGCGGTGGGAGCGTCGGCGGCGCTGTCGGCAGTGCGGCGAATCGGGCGTCAGTGTCGCAGGATCTTCTCCATCGCTCGTCCGCGCGCGAGTTCGTCGATGAGCTTGTCGGTGTAGCGGATCTCGCGCATGAGCGGATCTTCGATCTCCTCGATGCGAACCCCGCAGATCACGCCTTTGATCTCGGAGCGGAGCGGGTTGAGCCGGGGAGCTCCGGTGTAGAACGCCTCGAGGTCGATCTCGGCGTCAGCACCGTCAGCGCTGCCGCCTGCGATGAACGACTCCAGCTGATCCTGCGAGTAGCCGGTCAGCCAGCGCAGAATCTCATCGACCTCCGCGCGGGTGCGTCCCTTGCGCTCGGCCTTCAGCACGTACTGGTTGTGGATCGCGGAGAACGCGTATCTGTAGACCCGGGTGTTCGTCTTCATGGCCATGCCCCAAGCATAACCGCAGGGGCGGAGACCGGGTCGGAGACGCACGCCACCGGTGTCGCCCCGCCGATCACGATCGTGTCAAGCCCCTCCCCCATTCACACCCCTATCAAGTTACATAGGGGTATGTCAACGAAGATTCTCGCCATCGGCACCGCTGTACCCGCCGCACGACTCGAGCAGTCGAAGACCCGCGACTTCTTCGCCGCGCAGCCCGGGGTCGACCGGCTCACCGCTCGGCTCATCGGTGCCGCGTTCGACCAGTCCGCGATCGAGAACCGCTACTCCGTCATCGGCGAGATCGGCTCGGGAGGCACGCTCTTCTCCGACGACGGAGAGCTGTTGCGCTCCCCCAGCACCGGCGAGCGCAACATCATCTATCGCAGGGAGGCCCCTCCGCTCTCTGCGGCGGCCGCGCGCGAGGCTCTGGATCAGTCGGGCTTCGACGCCTCCGAGGTGACCCACGTGATCACCGCCTCGTGCACGGGCTTCTTCGCGCCGGGCCCCGACTACCTGCTGGTCAGGCAGCTCGGGATCCCGCTGACGGCCGAACGGACCCACATCGGCTTCATGGGTTGCGCCGCCGCGTTCCCTGC
Source organism: Leucobacter sp. (assembly GCA_047973175.1). GTDB lineage: Bacteria > Actinomycetota > Actinomycetes > Actinomycetales > Microbacteriaceae > Leucobacter. Next base: position 54,621 of record JBKEBN010000159.1, on the reverse strand, counting down.
GCTGCGGACGGCGGCCGCGATCAGCGACGCGCGGCCGGGTGCCGTGGTGCTGGTCGTCTGCGCAGAGCTGTGCTCGCTGCACATCCGCTCATCGCGGGATCCCGAGCAGATCGTCGCCTCCGCGGTGTTCGGCGACGGGGCCGGAGCGGCGATCGTGTCGCAGGCTGAGCCGCGAGGCGGCCGCCCGGCGCTGCGAGTGGAGGGCTTTTCGACCGCCATCACCGCCGAGGGCGAGGCGGACATGGACTGGACCATCGGCGACAGCGGCTTCGAGATGCGGCTCACCGCCGAGGTTCCGCGCATCATCGGCCGCGAGATCGCCGGGGTCGTGGAAGTGATGCTCGACGGCGCGAACCCGCTCACCGAGGTGGACGCCTGGGCGGTGCACCCCGGTGGACGCAGCGTGCTCGACCGGGTGCAGGGCGGAGTGGGCCTGCCGGATGAGGCGATGGCCTACTCGCGCGCGGTGCTGCGCGACTTCGGCAACATGTCGAGCGCCACGATTCTGTTCATTCTGGGGCGCATTCTGGCCGATGCGTCGCTCGCGGACGGCGCGCGGGTGGCCGGTCTCTGCTTCGGCCCGGGCCTCACCGTCGAGACCGCCCGCCTCACCTTCTGCGCGAGTGCCGCGTGACGCTTTCAGCGAGGGATGATCGGCTCAGCGAGCTGATGGACGACCCCGACTGCGATCCGGATCGCCTGCGGCGCACGCTGCGACGGTTCTGGGCGGTGAACGGGGCCGTGTCTCGCTGGGGGCTCGTCTACCGCTCGCTGCTGCGCCCGGCGCTCGCGCAGTCCCGCGCATCGGGCTCCCCCGAGGATGCCGCCCGCCCCGCGCGCATTCTGGACATCGGCTGCGGCGGAGGCGACGTGCTGCGCAGGCTCGTACGGCTCGCGCGACGCGACGGCTTCGCGGTGGAGGGCGTCGGCATCGATCCGGATCCGCGCGCGTTCGAGGTGTCTCGGGCGGGGCGGCGGGTCGAGGGCGTCTCGTTCCTGCTTGCTCGCAGCGGAGACCTCGTCGCCGCCGGCGATCGCTACGACATCGTCGTCTCGAACCACCTGCTGCACCACCTCGACGACCGCGCATTCGACGAGGTGATGCTCGACTCCGAGGCGCTGGCGACGCGGCTGTGCGTGCACTCCGACATCGCTCGCAGCCGGCTCGCGTACGCACTGTTCGCGGTGGGGGCGCTGCCTCTCGCCCCCGGCACCTTTCTGCGGGTCGACGGGCTGCGCAGCATTCGCCGCAGCCACACCCGCGAAGAACTGGCAGAGCGGCTCCCCGACGGGTGGCGCGCCGAGCAGCCGACGGCGTTCCGGCTGCTCGCGGTGCACCGTGCGGCGGGGATGTCGGCGTGACGACCGGCACCGCGGAGCACGACGTCGTCGTGGTAGGGGCCGGGCCGACGGGGCTCTGCGTCGCGGCCGAACTCGCCCGCCGGGGCGTGGACGTCGGGCTTTTCGAACGCCGCCCCGATCCCGAACCGGGCACGCGCGCCATCGGTGTGCATCCGCCCGTGCTCGCCGCGCTCGAACCCTCCGGTGCGACCGAGCGCATCCTGGCTGAGGCCGCCCGCATTCCGCGCGGGATCGCGCTCTCGAACGGCAGACGGCTCGGCGAGGTGCGGTTCGATCGGGCGGGTGCCCGCTTCCCGTTCGTCGCCGCGGTGCCGCAGAGCGCGACCGAGGCGGCCGTCGGCGCGGGAGCACCCGCTCCCCTGCGCGGTGCCGAGGTGCGCGGGATCACCGAGCGGCCAGACGGCGTTACGCTGCTCGTGCGCTTCGGCGGCGAGGTTGCCGGCACGCACGGACCTGCGCGCGAGACCGAGGTGCAGGCGCGGGCGGTCGTGGTGGCGGCGGGTGCCTCGGGCCGGAGCCTCGTGCCCGCCCGACTGCGCGGTCGCTCCCGCTCGTACGCCGACCGCTACCTCATGACAGACCTGCGCGACGCCCCGGAGCAGCCGGCCGACACCGCGATCGTCACGCTCGACGCGGCGGGGGTGCTCGAATCTTTTCCGCTGCCGGGCGGCGGGCGAAGGCTGGTCGCGTGGGACGGAACGAGTGCCGGCCGATCGGGCGGGGAGGAGGATCCCGCGCACCGAGCGGAGCGGCTGCGCCTGGCCGTCGCCGAGCGAACGGGAGCGGTGGAGCTTGCGGCTCGCGTGGAGTCGGCGACGGCGTTCGGGATCAGGCGTTCGCTACTGCGGCGGCTGCGCGGCAGGCGCGCCTTCGTGATCGGCGACGCCGCGCACGAGGTGAGCCCGATCGGCGGCCAGGGCATGAACCTCGGCTTGCTCGACGCCGCGACGCTTGCTCCGCTGCTGGCGCGCCTGCTGGTGCGCGAGGGGGTGGATCCCGATCCCGAACTCGAGCGGGAGATCGAGCGCTGGGAGCGACACCGACTGGCGTCTGCTCGCACGGCCGCTCGAATCGCCGGCCTCAACACGGCTCTGGGGCGAGCGCGAACGCCGCGGGCGCACGAGGCGCTGACCTCCCTGATCGGTGCTGCGGCATCGGGCCCGCTCGCGCGGCTCGCGGCCCGAGCCTATGCCATGGGCTTCGACCGGGATGCGCCGTAAAGCCCCGCTGTTGAACCCGCCCTGAGCCCTCGCCGCGCCACGGCTGCTCGCACAGAGGCTTTCGCGATCCTCACCCGACCCGGGCCTCGGCGAGGTGGTGCGCAATCTCCGCGAGAGCGTCGTGCTGGGCTGCGTCCTCCGCGATGCGACGCGCGTTCGAGCGGTAGGACGGGTCGCCGAGCACCTTGCCGACGGCGAAGCCGACCGCCCCCAGACCGGGCGTTCCAGTCCCGAGGTCGACTCCCGCACCGGTCCAGGCGACGCGCGCCGCGACCTCCGGCTTGTCCTCCGTGTCGCCCGCGACGATCAGGGGCACCCCTGCCGCAAGCGCCGCCTGCACACCGCCGAAACCGCCGTTGGTCACGAAGAGGTCTGTGCGGGGCAGCAACTCGGCATAGGAGAGGTAGCTCTCCACCCTCGCGTTCTGCGGAACCGGACCGATCGCGTCGACGGGGCGGCCGCCGGCGGTGACGACGACGGTCACGTCGCGGCCTGCGAGCGCATCGAGCGTGGGCCGCACGAGACGCCCGAAATCGTGGTTGTCAATGGTCCCCTGGGTCACGTGCACCACCGGGCGCGTGCCGTCGAGCTCGTCCCACCACTCGGGAAGAGGGGTGTCTGAGGCCGCCTGCGGGAGCACTCCGACGAAGTGCGTGTTCGCTTCCAGGTCGGGGCGGGAGTATTCCAGGCTCGCCGGGCCGGTCTGGAGAAACCTGTCGAAGCGACGCGAGGCGTCCATGATGAAGCCGGTGAGCCGGGCATCGCACGCCGCGAACGCGCGGGCTCCCGCGAGCTGGGTCGGCCGGAAGATCAGCCCCCTGGCCACCGCGTTCATCGCGGCGTAGCGGAGACGGCCTGCTCCGCCCGAGGCCGGGGGCAGAGCCATCCCGTGCGGGCCGAGCACGCGAGACGACTGGGTCAGCGGCGTGACGCCGAGGCCGAGGATCGGCGGCCGAGGCTCCGTTCGAGCGATGAGCGGAAGCACGCCGCCGAAGGCTCCGTCGGCGAGGATCGCGTCGGGCGAGACGACGTCGATCGCCTCGCGAATCGTGCGGTACTGATCGGGAATGGTCTCGACGAAGATGGTGCGGATGTCGTACTGCGCCTGCCGCACGCCTCGATACCGTTCGCGATCGGGCAGGTAGGTTTCGGGCAGGCGGTCGTCGTAGTCCGCAGAGCCCTGAAGGGGGATAAAACGGCAGCCGGATTTCTCGACGCGTTCTCTGAACCGGCTCCCCGTCACAACGGTGACTTCGTGTCCTTCACGAGAGAGGTAGGCTGCCGTTTGGAGGACAGGACCCGCGTGACCGTGAATCGGATTGGAAGCGAGGAGATACGTGGCCATGTGGGACTCCATTCGTTAGATCTATGCTCTAACCATACTTGAGGGATCCCGTGACACCGAGAAAATACTCATCGCCGCTGCGTCAGGCGGAAGCCGAGCGAACCCGGCTGGCGATCGTCGACGCCGCCGCAGCGCTCTTCTCGCGCGAGGGGTATCCGGCCACCACGATGAAGGGCATCGCGCAGGAGGCCGGCGTCTCGGTGCAGTCGGTGCACCTCGCGGGGCCGAAGGCGGCACTGCTCATCGCCGCCTTCGAGCGGACATTCGCGGGCGACGAGGGCCGGCACAGTCTCAGCGAGCGACCGCAGATGGCAGAGATCATGCTGCGAAACGATCTCGAAGACGCCGTGCGCGGGTGGCTCGACTACGTCGCTCAGGCGAACGCGCGCACCGCCGGAATCGTGCGGGCGATGACGGTCGCAGCCGAGACCGACGCACTCGCTTCCGAGGCCGTGGCCGATCTCGAGGCGCGGCGGCGAGCCGACATCGGCCTGGCCGCCGAGTGGCTCGTCGAGCGGGGAATGCTCTCCCGCGACGCGATCGAGCAGGCGACTGACGAACTCAACCACCTCGTCGGGCCCGAGACCTACGCGTTCTTCGTCACGCGCTCGGGATGGGACGAGCAGAGGTACCGACGCTGGCTCGAGGTCACCCTGCACGGCCTGCTGGGGCGGTGGCGAGAAGAATCGGGAGCGTGAGCGGGGTGCGCAAAGTCGGGTGGTGGATCGCGGACTACGCGTATGCCGCACGGTGGCAGTTGCGCGCCTTCCTCGGGCGCGATGACCCGCGCGACTTCCTGGAGGGCGACCGGGTGCCGATCCTGATCATTCCCGGGGTCTACGAGCCGTGGCGGTTCATGCTCCCGCTGATTCGCGATCTGCACGAGCGCGGCCACCCGGTGCACGTGATCGACCCGCTGCGGAGCAACCGTGTTCCGGTCACGGAGGGTGCTCGGCTCGTCGAAGACTACCTCGTCGCGCGGGGGCTCGAGGAGGTGACCGTCGTCGCGCACAGCAAGGGCGGCCTGATCGGCAAGCACGTCATGGTGTTCGGCGACGAAACGCGTCGCGTGCGCGCCATGGTCGCCATCGCGGCACCCTTCGGAGGTTCGCGCTACGCGCGGTACCTGCTCGGGCCGACGCTGCGCTCCTTTTCACCGCGCGATGCGACGCTGGCCCGCCTCGCCGGCGCGGCCGAGGCGAACCACCGCATCGTGTCGGTCTTCGCGCGCTTCGACCCGCACATTCCCGAGGGCAGCGCCCTCGCCGGGGCCAGAAACGTGCGCGTCGAGACCGGCGGCCACTTCCGCATCCTCGCGCACCCGCGCACGATCTCCGAGGTACGTGCGGCCTGCTCTCGTGATCGGGAGTCGGGCCCTGATCCCGAGTCGGGGCACTCCCCCGGGTCCGGGCCGCTGTGACGCTCATGAGACTCGCCGAGTGCTCGCGGCGATCTTACTGATCGCGCGGACTCGACCGGTGCGACCCGATCAGGAGAGGTCGGCGTCAACGCGCGGAAAGAGCGGCGGCGTGCGCTCGTCGACCCAGGCGACCAGGGCCCGGAACGCATCGGTGTCTTCGACGTCTATGCCGTCGCCGCGCACGACCTCGCGGTTGCGGCGACCAACGGCGATCCAGAGCCGAGCGGTCATGCCGTCCATGATCACGGTGCTCGGCTCACCCTTCGGAACGTTGAAGAAGTCGGCCTCGGCGATCAAGCGCCTGAGTTCCTCTTCCTCGGAGTCGGTCAGGAGACTGCTGTCGGTCTTGAACTCGGTGAATCTGCCGGTGACCCCGCCTCCGAAGACGTAGGAGAGTCGAATCTCGGTGTCGTTTCGCGAGTCTTGGTGATCGGATAGAGCATTCATGATGACTTCCTCACTGACAGATGCGATCGAATTATGAAAAATTCTAACAATTTCTCATAACGAGAAGAAGGTGTCCGAGATTTCCGAGCCGTGCCGGCCCATCCGGGTGCTCTCCGGGTGTCACCCAGAGAATCGCTCTCCCCCGCAGCCACCGTCGTGTTGTAGACATGTAGCATGAACTTTTCACCGGAACCCGAATCCACCGCCCTCTCAGAACTCTCGTTCTCCGTCTCCGGTCGCATCGCGCTTCCGAGCGATATCGTGTACGAGGCCGTCGCCGATCCCGAGCAGCTCTCGGCCTATTTCACGACCGGAGGTGCCCGCGGCCGCCTGGAGGCCGGGACCGAGGTGATCTGGGATTTCGCGGATTTTCCGGGAGCGTTCCCCGTGACCGTTGTGGAAGCCGTGCCCCAGCATCGATTGGTCATCGAGTGGGGCGCGGCTCCGGGTTCGACCGATACGGGTAGCACCCGCGTGGCCTTCGACTTCGAGGCGATCGACGGCGGTGCGCGCACGCTGGTCACCATCACAGAGACCTCCTGGAAGGTCACCGTCGACGGCGCGAAGGCCGCCTTCGGCAACTGCGAGGGGTGGACGGGCATGCTCGTCGCTCTCAAGGCCTGGCTCGAGCACGGCATCAACCTGCGCGAGGGCTTCTACCGCTAGCGGTGCGTCCGCGCGTTTCGCGCACACTGCCTGGCGTCGGGGGTGGTGCATCAGGGCGATCCCCCTATAATGAACATGTTCAGTGAATGTGTTCATCAAAAGGGGCCCGAGATGACGATGCGAGATGAGCAGAAACGCGAGACCGCTTCGAAGGTGCTCGCCGAGGCGGATCGCCTGTTCCGCGTGCGAGGGTTCGCGGAGACCACGGTGCGCGAGATCGCGACCTCGTGCGGCGTGAGCACGGGCACCGTCATGGCGGTCGGCGACAAGAACGCGCTGCTCGTCGCCTGCTTCGATCAGCGCATCAGGAAGATCCACGAGGCCCGGTCGGTGCCTCAGGGCCGCTCCAGCCCGGTCCCGCTCGCGGAACAGATCGTCTCGCTGCTCACGCCGTTTCTCGAGCTGTTCACCGAGCACCCCCTGCTCGCACGCGCGTACGGGGCGATCCTGGTCTCCGGGAGGCACGAGTCGGTCGTCTTCACCGACCTCGCGAAGCTGCTCATCGGCGAGATAGCGGGGTTGCTGCGCAGCGCGGGATCACCGCAGCGCGACGGCGACGGTGACGTGAGCGAGCGACGAGCGGCGTCTTTGGCCGAGAGCATCTACTTCGCGTACATCGGGCGTCTCTTCACCTGGCTGCCCGCTGATCACGGCGATGCGACCGCGCTGCAGAACAGCCTGCACCGCATCGTCTCCGCGGTGTGCGAAGCAGAGGGGGTGCGGTCGTGAACCTGATCCCCGACCCCTGGTGGCCGTCTGCGATCCTCGCCGCGGTTCTGCTCTTCGACGCCGTGGCCTCGATCCGGCCACCGAGATTCATCCGCGACTGCCTTGACGGAGTGCGTTTTCCTCGCGACTGGTGGTGGACGCTCATCGTCATCAAACTGCTCGCGGCAGTCGGCCTCACCGTCGGCATCTGGGTTCCGGGTGTCGCGGTCGCCGCGAACGTGGGCGTGGTCGTGTACTTCGGCAGTGCCGCCGCCGCGCACATTCGGGCGCGATTCCTCGGCCTAACGTTCTGGCTGAACTGTCTCGGCATGCTCGGCCTCTCGGCGGCCGTGTTGATCATCACGACCCTCGCGTGAGAAGACCCCGGCAACACCTCATGTAGGGTTTCGAGAGTGAGCTTTCTCGACGTGCCGGTGCTTGAGAACGAGTTTGTACGACTTGAGCCACTGAGTGCGGCCCATCACGATGACCTGGTGCGTGCTGTGGAGGCCGACGATCTCTGGGAGACCTGGTACACCCGCATTCCATCCCCCGATGGCATGGGCGAGGCGATCGCCCAGCGCCTGGCTCTGCGCGCCGAGGGGAAGATGCTGCCCTGGGCGGTAATCGACCCCTCCTCCGGTCACGCGGTCGGGATGACGACGTACCTCAACCTCGACCCCACGAACCGACGGGTCGAGATCGGTTCGACGTGGCTCGGGAAGGCCGCTCAGGGCACTCGTATCAATCCGGCATCGAAGCTCCTGCTGCTGACTCGCGCGTTCGAGGATCTGGGCTGCATCGCCGTCGAGTTTCGCACGCACTGGCACAATCGCCAGTCGCGAGCGGCGATCGAGAAGCTCGGTGCGAAACAGGACGGCGTGCTCAGGAACCACACGATCTTCGAGAACGGCACCGTGCGGGACACCGTGGTGTACTCGATCATCGACGGCGAATGGCCGACGGTGCGCTTCGCCCTGGAAGAACGCCTGCGCAAGTGAGAGCAGACCTGAATCGTCCATTTCCCGCGATCACGCGTGCCGCAGCAGAAAGGCGTTCAGCTCCTCGGAGAACTGCACCGGGCGCTGCACGTGCACCCGGTGGCCTGCGCCCTCGATGATGCGCAGCTCGGCCCCGGGAATGCCAGCGGCGAGCGTGCGCGCAGCGGGGAGGTTCGGGCGATCCTTCGCACCGCAGAGCACCAGGGTCGGCGCTGAGATCGTTTCAAGCCTGGCGGTGAAATCCGTGTCGGATACCGCGCGAAGCACCCCGAGCATTTGCGACTTGCCCACTCCGTCGCCCGCTACGAGTGGTGCAGGCAGAAGCCGCATGACGGCGTTCTGCAGGCCCATGAGCAGGCGCGGCGGCTTCACCTGTCCCGCCGCAAGCACCAAAGAACTCACGCGGTGCGGGTGGTCGGCTGCGATCTGGAACGCTAGCATCGCGCCGAGAGACAGGCCGACGACGTGCGTGCGATCGATGCCCTGGCTGTCGAGTTGGGCGACGATGCCCTGCGCTGCGTCGGTGAGGTTGAAGCGGTCGGCGGTGTCGCCGGGCGCAAGGCCGGGAATCTCGACCGCGACACCCGAGAAGCCGCCTGGGAGCGCGGCGATCTGGTGCTCCCAGGTGGTGGATCCCTCGCCCAGCCCGTGAATGAACGCCACTGTCTGCTGCCCGCTGCTCATCGGTCCATTCTCCTCTCCAGTATCGCTTCCGTCGACAGCCCGTAAGTGCAGTGTCACTGTGAAAGCGTTGGCCAGGCAGTTCGGCATTCACCGGGGCACGGTGTGGGCCAAGACTCGGTGACTGTCAGGAGCCAGGTTGTGGTACTTCTGGAGCCTGTGCGTTGATCCGGAGCAAGCGGTGCTACTCGTTGTCTGCTCGGGTGATGGCATCACGGTAGAGGCGCGACTGATGGGCAATGATCACCACGCAGTACAGGCAGAAGGCCACAAGTGGAAGCGGTCCCCAACCCGGAAGAACACGAAGATCGTCTCGAACAGGAACGCCCCCAGAAAATTTCGACGTTCTCTCCGCGACCGAACGATGCGAAATACTGCGCTCCTCCGTGACGGGAACCGTCGAGATGCTGCCAGCCTGTGTCTGCGAAGAGACTCACGTAGTCGGCGAAATCGGCTGCGCTCATAGAGGAACGATCGTCGACTCGGACCACCGCACTCGACGGCTCGATTGTTGAGAATCGGCACAGCAGGCCTGCCTTTGCCAGGAGGTAGTCTTACGATGCCATGTGGTTCAGCCATGCCTCCTCCTTCTCGAAATCGAGAAAGAACTTCAGCTTCTTCACTACAGACCTCCTTCCGATCAGCTCTCTTCGAAGGCATGAATCATGTGCCTCATCCGTTGCACATCTTGCGCCAGCACCTGTGCGCCGCGCTCGGCGATCTGGTAGACCTTGCGGCGAGGATCATCGCTCGGGGCTCGGGTGATCATTTTCTGCTACACCAGATTTTCGAGCGCACCATAGAGCGCCCCTGGAGCCATTCGCACATGATGAGATACCCGTGCGCAGGATGGGTGAGTGCCAACAGAACGTACGCGCCGATGATGTCGCGATCCACCTGGCCCTGCAAGAAGCCGGTGCGCTGCTGGTCTCCGCGACGGAGAACATCGATGAAACCCCGTCCGGCATGCTCCTGCACGGCATCATGTCCACGATCGCGGAGTTCTACTCGAGCAGCATCCCGATCAGCAGCGCGAGCGGGTTCTCCGAGAGAAGCTAATCCGCCTCTACGTCACCGGTCAAATGCAATGCAACCGTGTCGTTCATCGTTCTTTACCCTCCTTGAGTACCCTGGCACTGAACCGGTCGAAGTCGCTCACATACTGCGCATCTTGCAGCACTCGGTACTTCTCGAACTCATCTAGTGCATGTCGGTCTGCCTGTTGCTTCGTGATAGAACCTGCTCCGTCCAGCAGCTCACGATCATCGCTGCTGAGAAACACATCGAGCCTTCTCGCCCAGTCTTGCATCGTCATCGGGATGCGCCGGCGCGCCCGGTTCTCGGCAAGTTCTAGGAAGGCGTTTACAAGGCTTGCGAGATCTTGCAGTTCGTCATGGTGCAGGTAATTTTTGCCTATCGTCACGTCGCTGCGCAGAATCTTGCCATTCGGGGCATTCTTCCATGAGGCCAACCCCATATGGGGTGCCTCACCGTCAGCACGCTGATCGATCAGCTCAGCCGCAGTGCGGCCATGCACTGCGTAGTGCAGTTTGTTCTGCACCGTGGCGAAGAACTCTTTGGTCGTGGAGGCTGCAGCGTTGTAGTCGATGCTGGTCGCATACACATCTGCGACCTTCTGATAGAAGCGTCGCTCAGAGAGCCGAATCTCTCGAATCTCTTCGAGCAACCGCTCGAAGTAGTCTTCGCCGAGGTAGTGGCCGTTCTCAAGACGCTCACGGTCGAGCACGTACCCGCGAATCGCGAAGTCGCGCAGCACCTGTGTCGCCCACTGCCGAAACTGTGTCGCTCGCGTGGAGTTGACGCGGTAGCCGACCGAGATGATGGCGTCGAGGTTGTAGTGTTTCACCTCACGCGCGACGTCTCGGTTACCTTCACGCTGAACTATCCGGAATTTCCGGATAGTTGCAATCTCATTGAGTTCGTTTGAGGCGTACACACTTCGCAGATGCTCGTTAACGGTGCGAACATCAACATCAAACAGCTCCGCCAAGAGCTTCTGGCTGAGCCACACGGTCTCATCTTCATATCGTGCTTCGATGGCAGCTGCGCCTCCTTGCGCGGTGAAGATGAGAAACTCAGCGGTGCTGTTGCGAATCAGTTTTCGTGCGGAATCACCGCCGCTCGTTGCTTCGATCATGGCGCACCTCCTTTAACAGCAACGCTAGAGGCTACCACTGACATTCTCAGCAACCGAGAACTGAGGCGGGCTGAACCGAGAACCTCCGAATGACATTGCCTCCATGGCTAACGAAGCTGCTGGTGCCGCAACCTCGCCAACGAGGTCTCCAAGGGCATGACGCAGAAAGCCGTCACCGGCGGCACCAACGGGAAGGCCCCGCTCGGCTACCTCAACGCGACCAAGCGCGACGAGCTCGGCCGCGAGATGCGCACCATCGAAGTCGACCCGAAGCGCGGCCCGCTCATCAAGTGGGTGTTCGAGGCGTACGCGACCGGGAACTACTCGACCATCACACTGTACGAGGAACTGATCGACCGCGGCCTCACCACGGTCCCGACGCCAAAGCGGCCAGAGAAGGCTCCCGGGCTGTCCTCGATCCAGCGGATGCTGTCCAGCCCGTACTACAAGGGCAGTGTGCTGTTCAAAGGCGCGACCTACGACGGCCTGCACGAGCCGCTGGTCGCGCCCGAGGTCTGGTACCGGGTCCAGACCGTGCTCGCCGCGCACCAGGTCTCCGGGGAGAAGACCCAGGCCCACGACCACTACCTCAAAGGCAGCGTGTTCTGCGGCACCTGCGGATCGCGCCTGATCTTGACCAACGCGAAGAGCGGCACCGGGGTGATCTACCCGTACTTCATCTGCGCCGGCCGGCACAAGAAGCGCACCAACTGCGACCGCAAGGCCATGTACGTCCCCGACGTCGAAGCCGCGGTGGAGGACTACTACCGCACCGTGCAGATACCCGAGCACATCATCGACCCGCTGCGCGAGCTGATCCACACCGAGTTCGACCGGCTCTACGCGACCGCGAAGAGCGAACGCACGGCCCAGCTCGCAGAGCGCTCCCGCCTCCACGACGAACGCTCCAAGCTCATGCAAGCCCACTACGCCGGTGCCGTGCCCCTCGACCTCCTCAAGTTCGAGCAGGACCGGATCGCCCGACAGGTCGCGTTCCTCGATGCCCGGATCGAGGCATCCAGCATCGAGTACGACCAAGCCCGCGCACACCTGGACGACTGCCTCGCCCTCGCCGGCGATGCGCACGCGATCTACATGAGCGTGGACGACTCACTACGCCGGATCGCCAACCAAGCGTTCTTCGAGCGCCTGCACGTCACCGACGACAACCGCATCGACGCGGAACACGGAGAACCATTCAACATCCTGTTCGACCCCGCCGTGCACCAGACCGCGGCCGCCCGTCAGGGGCAGGCCGCAGTCAAGGCTGGTCAAACCGGAAACGTCGTCGGTTTGAACGACGACCTTCTGGTGGGCGATACCAGACTCGAACTGATGACCTCTTCCGTGTGAAGGAAGCGCGCTACCAACTGCGCCAATCGCCCGAAGGTTAGGATCTGTGATCCTCGCCAACCTGAACGATATTACACGGATTTCGAGTCTTCCGTGACGCGCGCACGCTCTGCCGCGACAACTCGCGGCAGAGCGCCTAGCCGCTCGGGCGTGTCGTGATGGGCGCGAGGTCGCTATCCAACTGCTGATCCAGCTCCGCGCTCAACTCGCTCAACTCGATCAGATCAGCTCGAAGCGAGTTGTAGTGATCGATGTCGTCTTCCAGCGCTTCGTAGGTCAACAGGAGCTGATCCCGACGCCACGAAAGATCGCTGCGAATCGCTTCGAACTCTTCAGGCGCATCAGAGAACTCGTAGCGGTTGTTTCGTTCGGTGAAATCTGCGGCGTCGAGGTTGAAGGTGTTGACGGCCTCCTCGTACTCGGCCTTGCGCTGCTCTATGTCGCTGCGCAGGGTGCCGAGTTCGGCCTCGAGCGCATCGGCCTGCTGCTGCAGATCTTCGAACAGCGCGTGGTATGAATCGAAGATATCGACGATCTCGCCGCGGTTCTCGATCCAGCGCGCGTAGTGCTGCTCCAGCGCATCGGGCAGATCTCTCACCTCGGTTCCGAGCACCGAATGGAGTTCGTTGGCAAACGCGAGGTCGCTGAGGTGCTCGTAGAGCGACATGCGCTCGGCGAGTGTCGGGTCGGAGGCGGCAGCCTGTTCATAGGCGGCTTGAAGTTTTTCGGGGAGAGAGCGCTTCTCACCCTCGCCCAGGCGACTCCACACCGCGTGCAGCAGCTCGTGAACGGCCGTCACCTCAACGATCCCACTGACACGCTCGTCACGCACGTCGAAGAGGTGAATCTGATCCGATGCAAAGCAGCCGAGCACGTGACCCTGTTCCGAGTGATCCACGTCGGCGCACTGCGCATTGAACTGCTGACTGTCATCGATCGTGGGCTGCGATGCCAAGAAGACGCGTTCGCCGGCATCAGACAGCTCGAGGTTGTCGAGCACCTCGACCACGCGAGGCGAGGGATCGAACGCCGCAGCTCGGAAATGATCCTTGATATCTTGCCAGTGCAAGAACGCGAACACGCCCACGCTGAGCAGCACAAGAAATACGAGGGTACCGAGAACACCCCCCGCAGTGACTTTCCCCCTCGTCCCCATATTTCCACCGTATCCTGCGCGCTCCGAAAATGGCGGAGTATTGCGATATCCGAGACCAGGATCCGAGTCAGCACCGTGCGGCGCGCCCGGGATCTAGCCGCCGATTTGCGCACCGGCGCGACCCGTCCTATAGTTGTTCAGGTCGCCAAGGCAGCGGAAACGCGGGCCAGGAGGACAGTGCGGATGTAGCGCAGTTGGTAGCGCATCACCTTGCCAAGGTGAGGGTCGCGAGTTCGAGTCTCGTCATCCGCTCCAGTGGCCGATTTATTCGGCCGCTTGTGGTGTCAACCATCACTATGGTGGCGTGGCCGAGAGGCGAGGCAGCGGCCTGCAAAGCCGTATACACGGGTTCGAATCCCGTCGCCACCTCGCTTCACAACTGAATAGCCTGAATAGGCGCGATTGGCGCAGCGGTAGCGCGCTTCCCTGACACGGAAGAGGTCACTGGTTCGATCCCAGTATCGCGCACGACGAACCCGGCTCACGCCGGGTTTTTTGTGTCCTGCGCAAGACAACAAGGAACTCACGCAGTGACCTCGCGAGAATCGACAGAAGCGATGCTTCCGTCTCCGAGATTCTCGCGCTAATTCGATCCCAGTATCGCGCACTTCTGCATCCGCGTCCTCACCTCGCTGCCGCGTTTGACCCCGCCCCTGCGTCATGGTTTTGGCTGGGGTGCATGAAGCTCGTTCCCATCGCCTATCTTGCGTCCTATCTGCTGTCTCTGCTCGGCAACTCGATCGCCGGAATCGCGCTGCCACTGATCGTGTTGCAGGTCACCGGCAGCGCGCTCGGTGCGGGAGCGGTGGCGGCGGCGACCGCGATTCCCGCGGTGCTCGCTGGGCTTCTCATGGGGGTGGTGATCGACCGGATCAACCGGCGCGCATCGTCGGTCGTGACCGATCTCGTGTCCGCCGCGTCGGTCGCGGCTCTCCCGCTGATCGACATGCTCTCCGGGCTGAGCCTGGGCTGGTTCATCCTGTTCGGCATCATCGGCTCGCTCGGCGACGTACCCGGCATGACCGCGAGGGATGCGCTGCTCCCGGCGATCGTGCGGCACGGCGGGATCGCCTCGGAACGGCTCATGGGCATCCGCGAGGCACTGGGTGCGGTCGCCCTCCTGCTCGGCCCCGCGGCCGCAGGGACGCTCATGGTGCTGTTCGACGGGTCCACGGTGCTGTGGATCACCGCGGCCACCTCGCTGGCCGCCGCCCTGCTGACCCTGCTCATCCCGCACCGCGTTGGCATGATTGTCACCGCTGACGGCACCGCGGCGGCCACCACCGGAAGCGGCTTGGGGGCAGCTCCGCGACGGGTGGCGCGTGCTGTTCCGCAGCTCCTTCCTGGCGGTCACGACAGCGCTGAGCCTCGCGTCTGTGATCGTGCTGGCATCGCTGCAGGGGCTGATCCTGCCGGTCTATTTCACACTCGTAGAGAAACCCGGAATGCTCGGCTTCGTCCTCACCGCCCTCGCAGCCGGAATGTTCGTCGGCGGCACGATCTACGCCGTTGCCAGCAGGCGTGGCTGCCGAGCCTGGCTCCTCAGCGGGCTATTCGGCAGCGCGTTCGGGTTCGGGATCATCGCCACCCTGTCTTCGGTGTGGATCGTGTTCACCGGGGCGTTCGTCGTCGGCCTCTCAAGCGGGCTGTTCGGGAGCCTGATCGGAGTGCTGATGATCGAGCGCATACCCGAGCAGATGCGGGGCCGGATCATGGGGACGCAGAACGCGATGATGACCGCGGCAGCGCACCCTCAAAGAACTCGAACACCGGCTCAATGGAGTCAGCGTCACCTAGACGGACGCGCACCCGGCGAAGCCACCGGCACTCGGGCACCGGGCTGACCCTCCGCCCCGGAGATCCCCGTCATTCCGGCGCGGTGACCGTTTTCAAAACCATCCGCGTCTCACCCCCGTTTACCGCGCCGGAGCACCCGGGACGATGCCCGAGCCGTCAGAGCCGACGCGGTGGAACAGGGCGCACTGGCTTCTCAAGCCTCAGCGCCGAGCGCCGCAGCCGGTGGCCGCCGCACAGCGTCGATGCGACGGCCGCCGGCAGTGGGTCAATCGTTGCCGATCTTCTTGTCGATGTTGGCTCGCACCTCGGCGATCGTGTCGCTCTTCGTGCCGCCGGTGACCTTGTTCGCGAGTTCCTCGGCCGCGTCGAGAACCTTGTCGCTGATGTTCTCGGCCTGCTCGCCGTGCAGCGCCTCGTTGATCTGGCTGGCGTTCTGGCTGATGAACTCGACGCCCTTATTGACCAGGTCGCCGGCCTGCTTGCTCAGGTCCTCTTGTGCCATCTTCTGTTCCTCTCGTGGTGCTCCGACGGATTCGGCGCGCTGTCGCCATTATGGCGCAAGCCGACCGGGGAGCAAAGCGGCGCAAGCCGACTGAGGAGCAAAGCTACGATCGGGCGATGCCGTGCGTACGAAGCACCGAGTCGACGGCGCGGGCGAAGCTCTCCCGCGGCAGCACGTGACCTTCCCGCCGCATGCCGGCGTCGGTGACGCGCAGCACCCGCTCGGGAGACAGGAAGCTCTCGCGCCCCTGCGAGTCCCACGGGCCCCTGCCCACGGAAACGAAGCCCCGGTGCTGTTTGGTGCTCAGGTAGCATCCCGCGGTCGTGCGCGCGTCGATGCGGGCGATGATGAGCACCGGGCGGTCCTTGCCGCGCCCGTCGTTCTCAGCGTACGGCACCCAGGTCCACACGATCTCTCCGGGGTCGGGGTCGCCGTCCGGGTGCGGCTCGTAGCTCGGTCGCAGCGCGCGGATCTCTGCGGGGGCGAGGTCGCGCGTCGCGTCGGTGCCGTATTGCCCCGGGCTCGCGTCGTCGGCCGACGAGAGTCGTTCTGCCTGCGATGAGGTGGTGGATCGCGGCGTCGATCCCGGTGCCGGCCGAGAGGCGGTCTGCGGCGTCGAACGCAGTTTCGCGGGTTGTCTGCGAGACGATTGCTTGCCGCCCAGCAGCGCGTCGAGCAGGCCGCGAACGACTGCCCCGAGCAAACGCTCCCCCGATCCGCGGCTCACTGCTCGATCTGGCTTGCCGTGAGCGCGTTGAGACGGGACATGCAGCGCAGGTACTTCTTGCGGTAGCCCCCGTCGAGCATGCCGCCGCCGAAGATGGAGGTAAGCGGCAGACCGGTCGCGCGAATCGGGATCTGCGCGTCGTACACCCGGTCGATGAACGCCACGAAGCGCAGAGCGGCCGACTGGTCTGTGAGCTCGTGCACGTCACGCAGGCCGATGCACTGCACGCCGTCGAGCAGGCCGACGTAGCTCGACGGGTGCACGGTGGCGAGGTGGGCGATGAGTTCGGAGAAGTCGTCGTCGGTCATGCGCTCCCCCGCCGCCGCGACATCGGCGAGCGCGAAGCGGTACGCGACGGCGTCGAGCGCGATCGCGTCGCCCTTGATGTCGCGCTGTCGGTAGTCGACGCCGTCGATGCGCAGCGGCACGAAGCGGTCTGACATGGCCTGAATCTCGCGCAGGAAGTCGGCCGCTGCGAACCGGCCCTCGCCGAGCGCGTTCGGCGGCGTGTTCGAGGTCGCGACGATGCGCGACCCGGTCGCGGTGAGGTCGCCGATGAGCCGGGTCATGAGCATGGTGTCACCGGGATCGTCGAGCTCGAACTCGTCGATGCAGATGAGCTTGGCACCCTGCAGCACGCTGACGGCACCGTTGTAGCCGAGCGCGCCGACGAGCGCCGTGTACTGGATGAACGTGCCGAAGTACCTGCGGCCGAGGGTCGCGTGCCAGGTTGCCGCCAGCAGGTGGGTCTTGCCGACGCCGAAGCCGCCGTCGAGGTAGACGCCGGGCCGGGTTGGCACGTTCGCCTGGGCCTCAGCGGCCGCCTTCTTGCGGCCGAAGCCGAAGAAGCCACCGCTGCGCGCGGGGGCCTGCGGCGGTCGTGCGAATGCCTGCAGTAGGTCTCGCGCCTCTGCCTGCGAGGGGTACTCGGGATCGGGGCGGTACGACTCGAAAGACGCGTGATCGAACTGCGGCGGAGGCACGAGGTTCGCGACCAGATCGGCACCGGAGATGCTCGGGTGCCGGTTGATCAGGCGGGCGGACGTGTGCTGAGTGTCAGTGGCCATCGCAGCCCAGTCTAAACGACACGCGGGCGCACGGGGCTACCCTCGCCACGGCGGTCTGGGAAGTGCGCGGGCGAATTGCTCGGTGACGAGCTCCCACGGCTCGGGATCGACGTTCCACAGCTTCACGTGCTCGGCACCGTCGACGAGGCGAAGCTGCACGAGTTCGGGCTTCAGGGCCGCGAGGCGCTTCGCGCCGTCGCACGGCACGAAGGTGTCGTCGCTGCTCGCGTGTATGAGCACGGGAACCGCGAGTTCGCTCGCGAAGGCATCGGGAGTCAGCGTCTCGAAGGGGATCCCTCCGGGCTCTCCGCCGCGCACGAGCCCGCGGTCGAGCATGCGAATCCCGACATCGGCGACGGCGCGCGGCACGAGCATCCCCGATGCGTGGTAGCGCAGCAGCGAACTCCAGTCGAGGGCCGGCGAGTCGAGGATCACGCCGTCGATGACGCCCCTGTGCGCTCCGCGGGTCGCGGCGACGAGGCTCGCGGTGCCGCCCATCGACCAGCCGAAGAGCGTCACCCGCTCGGCCCCGCGTCCGAGCGCCTCGGCGATGGCCGCGTCGACATCGCGACTCTCGGCGAGGCCGATGCCGTAGCGGCCGTTCTCCCCCACCGGCGCACCCGCGTCGTTGCGGTAGCTGATGACGAGGCTGGTAATGCCCGCGCAGGCGAGCGGCGCGACTCCTCGGAGCGTCTCCAGCGGCCCCGCACCGCGCCCGTGCACGTGCACAGCCCACCGCTTCTTGCGCGCCCGGCGCGGATGCACCAGCCACGCCTCGGCCTCGCCCAGCTCGGTCTCGTACGTAATGCGCTCGGTGCGGAAGCCCAGCTCCTCGGGCGATGCGTACCACCAACCCGTGATGCGCCCCCTGGCCCCCTCGAGCAGTGTGCCCCGGTCGACCGCGAGCACCTCGCGCGCGACCGCGCCCGAGCGCATGCCGGTGACCGGACCGACACGGGCGGATCCCTCGCCGTCGTCGAAGATCAGCGAGTAGCGACCCGGCAGCCTGGCGTCGCGACCGCGCAGCCAGGCGATGATGCGCTGGCCTCCGTCTTCGCGGCTGTCCTTCTGCAGCGCCACCACTTCGACCGGCGACTCGGGCTCCGGCTCCGGGGTGACCACCCGCCGCGCCAGCACTCCCCCGAGTGCGGCCGCGCCGGCGATCCCGAGAAGCGCCGCACCGGCCCCGATCCCGAGCGTGCGCCCGAGTGCCCGTCCCCATTCCTGTGTCGACACGCTGCGACCTCCGATCCCCGGTTCTCCGGCGTGGCATCCCATTGCCATGTATATCAAACTCTAGTGTTCCCAGTGTGATGGCAACGATCCCGAGTCGGCCCGCCGAATTTAACGCGGCGGCTCAGCGCATTCGCGAGGCGGTTCTGCGCAGCGAGCTCGTCTCCCGCGAGATTCCAGCGCCCGAGCGCATAGCGCCGAATTCGATCGCTCTGGCCGCCGGTGTCGCGCGCGGAGCGCGGGGCGCGGTCGACGAAGACTCCGAGGCGGTGCTCGACTCACCCTACGGTGCCGGACGCCTCGTGCTCATGCACGATCCGCACTCGGCAGAGGAGTGGGGCGGCCCGTTCCGCATCGTGTGCTTCGCGCAGGCACCGCTGGAGGTCGAGATCGGGGTGGATCCGTTCATCTCAGACGTCGCTTGGTCGTGGCTCGTCGACGCCCTCGACTCGCGCCACGCCGACTACACCTATCTCTCCGGCACCGCGACCAAGACGCTCTCGAGCGGTTTCGGAGCACTCGAGGGCCGCGGCGACTCGGCCCTGATCGAGTTGCGCGCGTCGTGGACACCGCTCGGCGACGACTTCGCCGCTCACGCCGAGGCCTGGTCCGAGTTGCTGTGCCTGCTGGCCGGCCTGCCCCACCACGAGGGCGTCGACTCGATCACCGCGCGTCGCACGCAGCGCTCGGCCCAGAGAGCGTAACAGCGTGGTCGATCAGTCAGAACTCGACACGAGCTGGCGGCTCGTCACCGATGATGCCGAGTTGGAGCGCGCGGCAGCAACGCTCGCGGGTGGCAGCGGGCCCGTCGGGATCGACGCCGAGCGCGCTTCGGGCTTCCGCTACGGTTCCGAGGCCTACCTGGTGCAGGCGTTCCGTCGCGACGCGGGCATCTTCCTCTTCGACCCGGTGAACATCGGCGACTTCTCTCCGCTGGCCGAGGCGATCGGCGAGGAGGAGTGGATTCTCCACGCCGCGAGCCAGGATCTGCCCTGCCTCGACGAGATCGGCCTGCGCCCGCAACGGGTCTTCGACACCGAACTCGCGGCAAGGCTGCTCGGATACGAGCGCGTCGGGCTCGGTGCGATCGTGGAGAAGCTGCTCGGGATCACCCTCGACAAGGCCCACTCCGCAGCCGACTGGTCGCAGCGCCCGCTGCCCGACTCCTGGCTCGAGTACGCCGCGCTGGACGTGGCGCTGCTGCCCGAGCTGCGCGACGCGGTGGTCGCAGACCTCGAAGACCAGGGCAAGACGCTGTTCGCGCAGCAGGAGTTCGAAGCCGTGCGCACGAAGCCGGTGGTCGTGCGCACCGGCGAACCCTGGCGACGCCTCTCGGGAGGACACAAGCTGCGCAGCCCGCGGCAACTGGCGCTCGCCCGAGAACTGTGGACGGCGCGCGACGAACTCGCCCGGCAACTCGACATCGCACCGGGACGCCTCATCCCCGACTCCTCGATCATCGCCGCGGTTATCGCGAACCCGCGCTCCAAGAACGACCTCGCCCGACTGCAAACCTTCAAGGGGCGAGCCAGCCGCACCGAGCTCGATCGCTGGTGGCGCGCGCTCAAACGCGGCAAACTCACCGAGGACCTGCCCGGCGCGAACCCGCGAGAGTCTGGCTCGATCCCGCACCATCGCGGTTGGTCGCAGCGCCACCCGGAAGCTGCCGCGCGCCTCGTCGCAGCCCGCGCCGGCATCGAAGCGGAGGCCGAGCGGCAGCGCATCCCGGTCGAGAACCTGCTGACACCGGCATACGTGCGACAGCTGGCGTGGAACCCGCCGAGCGACCGCGATGCCGCATCCGTCGCGCTGAGACTCAGAGAATTCGGGGCTCGGGAGTGGCAGATCGGCATCACCGCACCAATTCTCGCCGCCGCTTTTGTGGAGAGTGCATAACGACCTCGGGTGAGGCAGAGGGATGGCTTTCGATATCCGCATGCCTCACCACACACTGAGGAGCCGTCTCTAGGATGGTGACAAAGCAGTATCACGTGACCCGACTGGAGGCATAGTGGCCGCAATGAGAGAAGTCGTATTCGTCGACGGGGTGCGCACCCCGTTCGGGCGCGCAGGTGACAAGGGAATGTACGCGGGAACGCGCTCCGACGACCTCGCGGTGAAGGCGCTGCAGGGTCTGATCGAGCGCAACGAGGGGCTCCCCCTCGATCGCATCGACGACGTCGGCATTGCCGCGACGACGCAGCAGGGCGACCAGGGACTCACCCTCGGCCGCACCGTCGCTATGCTGGCGGGTCTGCCGGTGACGGTACCCGGGTTCGCGCTCGACCGCATGTGCGCCGGTGCGATGACCGTCGCCTCGTTCATGGGGGCCGCAATCGCCTCGGGTCAGTACGACCTCGCGGTCGCCGGCGGTGTGGAGCACATGGGCCGCCACCCCATCGGACTCGATGCCGATCCCAACCCCCGATTCGTCGCCGAGAAGCTCGTGAGCGCAGACGCGCTCAACATGGGCATCACCGCGGAGCGGCTGCACGATCGTTTCCCGGAGCTCACGAAGGAGCGCGCCGATCGCTTCGGAATGCTGAGCCAGCAGAAGGTGCAGGCGGCCTACGACCGCGGCGATATCCAGCACGATCTCGTACCCGTGGCCACGCGCTCGGCGGCGGGATGGGGCCTCGCGACCGAAGACGAGGGGCGCAGGCCCGAAACCACCATGGAGGCCCTCGCGGGGCTCAAGACGCCGTTCCGCCCGCACGGCCGAGTCACCGCGGGCAACGCCTCACCGCTCACCGACGGTGCCACGATGTCGCTGCTCGCGGGAGCGGACACCGCGAAGGAACTGGGCCTCACTGCCAAGATGCGCCTGATCGGTTTCGCCTTCGCCGGCGTACAGCCAGAGGTGATGGGGCTCGGCCCCGTACCCTCGACGGAGAAGGCGCTGAAGCGCGCGGGCATCACCATCGACGACATCGGCCTGTTCGAACTCAACGAGGCTTTCGCGGTGCAGGTGCTCTCGTTCACCGATCACTTCGGCATCGCCGACGACGATCCGCGCGTCAACCCGTGGGGCGGGGCCATCGCCTTCGGGCACCCCCTCGCGGCCTCGGGCGTGCGGCTCATGATCCAGCTCGCCCGTCAGTTCGAGCAGCGCCCCGACGTGCGCTACGGCGTCACCGCGATGTGCGTCGGTCTCGGCCAGGGCGGCACGATGATCTGGGAGAATCCTCACTTCAACGGCAAGAAGGGCAAGAAGTAAACGCCATGACCGACTACAGCAAGATCGATTTCTCGCCGCTCATCGAAGCATCGGTCGACGAGGTCGTCACCGAGTCGTACGTGCGCGATGTCGCACTCCCCTCGGGCGGCACGCTCGCGCTCATCACCCTCGACAACGGTCGCGATCACACGCGGCCGAACACGCTCGGCCCGCGCACGCTCGCGAGCCTGAATCTCGTTCTCGATGCGCAGCGCGACCGCGCCGCGGCCGGTGAGATTCAGGCCGTCGCGGTGACGGGCAAACCGTTCATCTTCGCCGCCGGGGCAGACCTCTCGAAGGTGTCGACGCTCGCCAGCGAGCAAAACGCACGTCTCATGGCGCAGTACGGGCACTACGTGCTGGGCAAGCTCGGCAGCTTGGGCGTACCCTCCTTCGCCTTCGTCAACGGCCTCGCCCTCGGCGGGGCCATGGAGATCGCGCTGCACTGCGACTATCGCACGCTCGACTCCTCGGCCGCGGCCCTCGCGTTCCCCGAGGTCTTCCTCGGCATCATCCCCGGCTGGGGCGGCGCGACCATCGTGCCGAACCTCATCGGCATCGAGAAGGCCCTCGAGGTCATCGTCTCGAACCCGCTCAAGAACAACCGCATGCTGAAACCGGCGCAGGCGCTCGAATTGGGCCTCTTCGACGTGATGTTCGGGGCCGCGAGCTTCTTGGAACGGTCGATCGCCTGGGCAGACGGTGTGATGAGCGGGCGGATCGAGGTCGAACGGCCCCACGTTCCCGGCAAGCTCGAGCGGCTCACCAAGTGGCCTGTCGTCGTGAAGATCGCGCGCGACACCCTGCGTTCTCGCATCGGCACCGCCGCGAAGGCCCCCTACGTCGCTCTGGATCTGCTGCACGCCGCCAAGGACAACGACCTGGTGCGCGGCTTCGAACGCGAGGACGAGGCTCTGGCCGAGCTGATTCCCGGCGACCAGTTCGCGGCCTCGATCTACGCGTTCGACCTGGTGCAGAAGCGCGCGAAGCGTCCGGCGGGAGCGCCCGACCGCGAACTCGCGCGACCCGTCAAGAAGGTGGGCGTCATCGGTGCCGGCCTCATGGCGAGCCAGTTCGCGCTGCTCTTCGCGCGCAAGCTTCGAGTGCCGGTGCTCATCACCGATCTCGACCAGGGTCGCGTTGACAAGGGTCTCGAGTACATTCGCGGCGAGATCGACAAGATGCAGCAGAAGGGCCGCCTCTCATCTGACGACGCGAATCAGGTGCGCGCGCTCGTCAGCGGCACGACCGACAAACAGCTCTACGCCGACTGCGACTGGGTCATCGAGGCCGTGTTCGAAGAGCTCAGCGTCAAGCAGCAGGTCTTCGCCGAGATCGAGCCCATCATCTCCCCCGAGGCCGTCATCGCGACGAACACCTCGTCGCTCTCGGTCGAGGAGATCGGCGAAAAGCTCGCCCACCCCGAGCGCCTCGTGGGCTTCCACTTCTTCAACCCCGTCGCCGTCATGCCACTCATCGAGGTGGTCAGGGCGCCGAGCACCGACGATGCAACGCTGGCGACCGCGATGGCGGTGGCGAAGAAGCTGAGCAAGACCGCGGTCATCACCGCCGATCGCCCGGGCTTCGTCGTCAACCGGCTGCTCGCGAAGGTCATGGGCGAGGCAGCCCGAGCCCTCGACGAGGGCACCCCGCTGCCGGTGGTCGAGCGGGCGCTCGAGCCGATCGGACTGCCCATGGGGCCGTTCGAACTCATCGACCTGGTCGGTTGGAAGGTGGCCGCGCACGTGCAGGACACGATGGTGCGCGCCTTCCCCGATCGCTTCTACGCCTCCGAAAACCTGCACAGGCTCGCCGACGTCGACTCGCCGCTGACGAAGAACAAGCAGGGAAAGGTCGAAGACCTCTCGCGCGCGGCGCGCAAGGCGATCAAGGTCGGAGACCACCAGGTGAGCGAGTCGGAGATTCTGCGCCGGGTCGAAGACGAACTCGCGGGAGAGATCAAGATCATGCTCGACGAGGGAGTGGTGAGCGCGGCCGAAGACATCGACCTCTGCCTCATTCTGGGGGCGGGCTGGCCGTTCATCGACGGCGGTGCCACCCCCTACCTCGACCGCGTCGGCGCGAGCGAGCGCGTCTTCGGCGCAGCGTTCCACGACCCCCGCATCGCCGGGAGCGCGTAGCACTTCACGATCCCGGTCGCGCGGCCTTACTCCGGTCGCGCGACCGGGATGCGGGTACCGCGCACCTGTTCTGCCACGGCCACCGCGATCTGCGGGGCCGTGAGCCCCGCGTCTTCGAGCAGCTCGGTGCGGGAGGCGTGCTCGGGAAAGCTGTCGGGGGTGCCGAGTTCGCTCACCGCGGTGTCGACTCCCGCGTCGCGCAGTGCCTGCCGAATGCGGGTGCCGACACCGCCGACGCGGATGCCGTCTTCGATGCTGATGAGCAGGCGGTGCCGTCGCGCGAGATCGATGACCGACGCGGAGACCGGCACGACCCAGCGCGGGTCGGTCACGGTGGCGGTGATGCCCTGCTCAGCGAGCAGCGCGGCGGCGTCGAGCGCGACGCGCGCCATCGGACCGACCGTGACGAAGAGCACATCGCCGCCCTCCGGATCGTCCTCCAGCAGCACGTCGAGGCCGTCTCCGGTTCGGCGCACCGCGGGCATCGGCTCCCCCACGGCTCCCTTCGGGTAGCGGATCACGGTCGGGCCGTCGTCGATCGCGACGGCCTCGCCCAGCAGCTCCCGCAGCGCATCCTCGTCGCGCGGGGCGGCGATCCTGATGCCGGGCACGATCTGCAGCGTCGCGAGGTCCCAGATGCCGTTGTGGCTTGCGCCGTCGGGGCCGGTCAGACCGGCGCGATCCAGCACGAACGTGACTCCCGCCCGATGCAGGGCGACGTCCATCAGCAGCTGATCGAAGGCACGGTTCATGAACGTCGCGTAGATCGCGACGACCGGATGCAGCCCGCCGTAGGCGAGACCCGCCGCACTGGTGACCGCATGCTGCTCGGCGATGCCGACGTCGTACACGCGCGTCGGATGCCGTTCGGCGAGCAGGTCGAGACCGGTGGGAGCCAGCATCGCCGCGGTGATACCGACGATCTGCTCGTCGGTGTCGGCGAGCTCCGCGATGCGCTCGCGAAAGATGGAGGTCCAGCTGCGCCCCTGCGAGACCTCCACGGGCACGCCGCTGTCGGGATCGATCTGGCCGATGGCGTGGAACTGGTCGGCGACGTGGTTCTCGGCGTGAGCGTAGCCCCGCCCCTTCTCGGTGATGACGTGCACGAGCGTCGGACGGCCGTAGCCCTTCGCCTGACGCAGAGCGTGCTCCACCGCCTCGAGGTCGTGACCGTCGACGGGGCCCACGTACTTGATGTCGAGGTTGGAGTAGAGGTCTTGGTTGCCCGACGCCCGGCTGACGAGGCCGCGCATCGCGCCGCGAGCGGCCCGGTAGACGGTGCGGCCGGGGGTGCCGAGGTGGCCGAAGAGCTTCTCACTGCCCTCCTGCAGGCTGCGGTAACCGCCCGTGACTCGCACGCTGTTGAGAAAGCGGGCCATGCCGCCGATCGTGGGCGCGTACGAGCGGCCGTTGTCGTTGACGACGATGACGAGGTTGCGGTCGTTGTCGTCGGTGATGTTGTTGAGCGCCTCCCAGGTCATACCGCCGGTCAGGGCGCCGTCGCCCACCACCGCGACCACGTGACGATCCTGCTGCGAGGGATCGCCCTGCGCCCTCCGCGAGAACGCGCGGGAGATGCCGTCTGCCCAGCTGAGCGAACTCGACGCGTGCGAGCTCTCGACGATGTCGTGCTCCGACTCGGCGCGCTGCGGGTAACCGGCGAGACCGCCGCGGCGACGCAGCTGCGAGAAGTCCTTGCGACCCGTGAGCAGCTTGTGCACGTAGCTCTGATGACCGGTATCGAAGACCACGGGATCCCGCGGTGAATCGAACACCCGGTGAATCGCGATCGTCAGTTCGACCACTCCGAGGTTGGGGCCGAGGTGACCGCCGGTCTTCGCGACCTCGGCGATGAGGAACTCGCGAATCTCGGCCGCGAGCAGTCGGCACTCCTCGGGAGTGAGTGCCTCGAGATCGCGAGGAGAGTCGATTCGATCCAGGATCGCCACCCGTTACCTCCGCTTCGTCGCTCGGCGCGGAGCGCACCGCGCATCACACCATCCTACCGTTCCCACAGAAGCAGAAGCGCCCCTGCCCCCGCGTTGCCGCGGGAAACAGGGGCGCTCTCTCTCAGCCTGCGGCCGAGACCGAACCGTTAGACGAGCGACCGCAGAACGTACTGCAGAATGCCGCCGTTGCGGTAGTAGTCGGCCTCACCCGGAGTGTCGATGCGCACCACGGCGTCGAAGGCGACCTGCGAGCCGTCTTCCTTCGTGGCGACGACCGCGACCGTCTTCGGGGTGACGCCCTCGTTGAGCCGTTCGACACCGGTGATGTCGAAGGTCTCGGTGCCGTCGAGACCGAGGTCGTCGGCGCTCAGGCCCTCGGGGAACTGCAGCGGCAGCACGCCCATGCCGATGAGGTTGGAGCGGTGGATGCGCTCGAAGCTCTCGGTGATGACGGCCTTCACGCCCAGCAGGCGGGTGCCCTTCGCCGCCCAGTCGCGCGACGAACCCGAGCCGTACTCCTTGCCGCCGAGCACCACGAGCGGGATGCCCTCGGCCTGGTAGTTCTGGCAGGCGTCGTAGATGTAGGCCTGGGGGCCGTCCTCCTGCGTGAAGTCGCGGGTGAAGCCGCCCTCCACGTTGTCGAGCAGCTGGTTGCGGATGCGGATGTTCGCGAAGGTGCCGCGGATCATGACCTCGTGGTTGCCGCGGCGCGAGCCGTAGGTGTTGAAGTCCTTCGGCGCGATGCCGTTGGCGACGAGGTACTGACCGGCGGGGGTCTCAGCCTTGAAGCTGCCCGCGGGACTGATGTGGTCGGTGGTGACCGAGTCGCCGAGCTTCAGCAGCACGCGAGCGCCCGAGATGTCGGAGACAGGAGCGGGCTCCGCGGGCATGCCGTCGAAGTAGGGGGCCTTGCGCACGTAGGTCGAACTCTCGTTCCACTCGAAGGTGTTGCCGGCCGGGGTCGGCAGCGAGTTCCAGTGCTCGTCGCCGTCGAAGACCGTCGCGTACTTCGAGTTGAACATGTCGGAGTCGATCGATGCATCGGCGATCTGCTGCACCTCGACCGGGTCGGGCCAGATGTCGCGCAGGTACACGTCGTTGCCGTCGTCGTCTTGACCGAGCGGCTCGTTCTCGAAGTCAAAATCCATCGATCCGGCGAGCGCGTAGGCCACGACGAGCGGCGGGCTCGCGAGGTAGTTCATCTTGATGTCGGGGTTGATGCGACCCTCGAAGTTGCGGTTGCCCGAGAGCACCGCGGTGACGGCCAGGTCGTTCTCGTTGACCGCCTGCGAGATCTCCTCATTCAGGGGGCCCGAGTTGCCGATGCAGGTCACGCAGCCGTAGCCCACGAGGAAGAAGCCGAGCTCTTCGAGGTGAGACTTGAGGCCGGACTTCTCGTAGTAGTCGGTCACGACCTTGGAGCCGGGGGCCAGCGTGGTCTTGACCCACGGCTTGGCCTTCAGCCCCTTGGCGTTCGCGTTGCGCGCGAGCACGCCGGCCGCGAGCATCACGGACGGGTTGGACGTGTTGGTGCAGGAGGTGATCGAGGCGAGCGTGACAGCACCGTGGTCGAGCTCGAACTCGCGACCCTGCTCGTCCTTCACCTTTGCAGGGTTGGCGGCCTGAGCGTAGTTCTTGAGGTCGAGTTCGAACTGATCCTTCGCGTTCGAGAGCTCGATGCGATCCTGCGGGCGCTTGGGACCGGCGATCGAGGCCACGACCGTGCTGAGATCGAGTTCGAGGTACTCGCTGAAGTCGGGCTCGTGAGCGGGATCGTGCCACATGCCCTGAGTCTGCGTGTAGGCCTTGACCAGGTCGACCTGTTCTTCGCTGCGGCCGGTGAGACGCAGGTAGTCGAGAGTGACCTCGTCGATGGGGAAGATGGCCGCGGTGGAGCCGAACTCGGGGCTCATGTTGCCGATCGTGGCACGGTTGGCGAGCGGCACCGAGCCGACGCCCTCGCCGTAGAACTCGACGAACTTGCCGACCACGCCGTGCTTGCGCAGCATCTGGGTGATGGTGAGCACGACGTCGGTCGCCGTGACGCCCGCGGGAATCTGACCGGAGAGCTTGAAGCCCACGACGCGGGGAATCAGCATCGAAATGGGCTGGCCGAGCATTGCGGCCTCGGCCTCGATGCCGCCCACGCCCCAGCCGAGAATGCCGAGGCCGTTCTGCATGGTCGTGTGCGAGTCGGTGCCGACGCAGGTGTCGGGGTATGCCTGCAGCACGCTCTCGACCTCGCGAGCGAAGGTCACGCGCGCCAGATACTCGATGTTGACCTGGTGCACGATGCCGGTGCCGGGGGGCACCACCTTGAACTCGTCGAACGCTCCCTGCCCCCAGCGCAGGAACTGGTAGCGCTCGCCGTTGCGCTGATACTCGATCTCGACGTTCTTCGCGAAGGCGCTGGGCACGCCGTAGACATCGGAGATCACCGAGTGATCGATGACGAGTTCGGCGGGAGCCAGCGGGTTGATCTGGTCGGGGTTGCCGCCGAGGTCGACGACGGCCTCGCGCATCGTGGCGAGGTCGACGACGCAGGGCACGCCGGTGAAGTCTTGCATGATGACGCGGGCCGGAGTGAACTGGATCTCCGTGTCGGGCTCGGCGGCGGGATCCCAGCTGCCGAGAGCCTCAATGTGCGCCTTTGTAACGTTGGCACCGTCTTCGGTGCGGAGCAGGTTCTCGAGCAGCACCTTCAAGCTGTAGGGCAGTCGGGTAGAGCCCTCCACCTGATCGATCCTGAAGATCTCGTATTCCCTGTCGCCGACGGCAAGGGTGCTCTTCGCGTCGAAGCTGTTTACCGCTCCCATGAGGCTCCTCCATTAGTTGTCGGTCGACCGGAAGCGACCGAGTGGTTGACGAGTCGGATCGAGTGGCCTCGAAAGGTTCAAAGTCTCTCGACGTCAAGATAACTCTACACCGAATCGGAGGCTTCGATTGTCACGAGGAGGAGGCGTTTCCCCAATGAACGCAAGGGTTCGGCGTGCCCTATTCGTCGGATGATGCCGAGGCTTGGCTCTTATCGTCGAGCGATGCGGAGACCCGGCTGAGCACGAGCCAGGTGAGGATTACCGCGAGTGCGAAGAGCGGTACACCCATCAGGAGCCGGGCGAGTCCGAGCGCATCCGTTGCTCCGGGATCGCCGTTCTGGGCTGCGAAGTAGAGCGGCAGTTGCACGGCCAGCCGCCCGCCGAAGAGCGCGATCCAGAACAGCGTGCAGACGTTCGCCGCGCGCCGCAGTACCGGCGTCTTGCGCCACGCCGTCAGCGAACCGCGCAAGAAACCCAGCAGCAAACCGATGAGCGGCCACCCCACCAGCAGCGACACGGTGTGCGCGACGAGCCAGGCCGCGTTGATCCAGAAACCGGGCAGATAGTAGTCCTCTCCGCGGCCCGTGAACAGCGTCACGCCGACGCAGATGGCCACGCCGAGCAGGCCGGAGAGCGCGGCCTGCACCGGTTCGCGCCGGATCAGGCGCACCGCGAACGCGATCACCGCCAGCACCAGTGGCGCGATGGCGGATACGCGCGCGTCTCGGGTCGCGACGAAGAAGACGAGGTACAGCGTTGCGGGCACCAGGGTCTCGGCGATTCCCCGCCAGCCCCCGATCGAGGCGAGAACGCCGCGGGCCGAGACCGCCTCACCGCTCAGTCCGGCCTGGACGACCGATCCCAAGCCCCCGCGCGCAGCCCCCGCCTCGGCGTCAGCGGCGGGCACCGTTTGCGCCTCGGCCGGCTCCGTCGTTCGCGGTGTCTCTGCGGTGTGCGGCGTCTCGGCCGAATCGTTCACGCGGACTGGCCCTCGGGCTGAGTCTGCGGACGCTGCGCCTGCACACCGGCGGGCACCTTCAGCGGCAGCAGCTCGCTCGGCGGGAGCGGGCCGTCGCCGCGCACGACCACGAGCTCGCGGAACAGTTCCACGATGCCCGCCCGAGCCTCGGCATCGACGGCGGCCTTGCCGAGGATGACTCCCCGCAGCATCCAGCGCGGGCCGTCTACCGCGATGAAGCGAGCCGGGCGCACCCCTCCACCCTGCTCGGTCGCGACCGGGGTCAGCACGAGCACCTCGGGACCGAGCGGTCCCTCCTCCTCCGTGACCTTGGCACCCTGCCCGGACGTCTGCTGCGCGAGCTCGACGCGCACGCGGTTCCACAGTCCGGTGGTCTTCGGAGCCGCGAAAGCCTGAACCTGCAGCAGGGAGCCCTGATACTCCAGCGAGACCGCCTTCACCAGGTTGGCGCGCTCGTCGACCTCGAGGCGCAGCTGCAGCCCCTCTCGCGGAGCCACCTTGATGCCGCCGAGATCGACGTAGGGGCGCAGCGCGGGTGCCTCACTGGCGTCGAAGGGGCCGGCCGTCGCGCGATCCTCCGGTGCCGACTTCGACTCATCGATCTCCTCGACCGCCGACTCCCGCACCTCGACTTCGTCGGCCTGGCGTTCTGCTGTGCTCATTGTCGAACAAACTCCTTCATTCACGCCCGCACAAGCGGGTTCGTCAGTCTAGTGAACCAGACCGCGCGTCAGCCGCGCACGCCCGTCGATCCGAATCCGTTTTCGCCGCGCGCGCTCTCGGGCAGTTCGTCGACCGGCACGAAGACCGCCCGCGACACCGGCGTGAAGATCACCTGCGCGATCCGATCGCCCACCTCGACGCGAAAACTGCGCTCCGAGTCGGTGTTCAGCAGCGTCACCCTGATCTCTCCGCGGTACCCGGCGTCGACCGTGCCCGGCGAGTTCAGCACCGTGATGCCGTGCTTGGCGGCGAGCCCGCTGCGCGGCACCACGAAGGCGGCGTAGCCCTCAGGCAGCGCGATCGCGACCCCTGTGCCGATGAGCGCGCGCTCGCCCGGTGCGATCTCGACCGCCTCGGAAGCGCGCAGGTCGGCACCCGCGTCATCGGCGTGCGCGTAGCTCGGAGCGCCCAGGGGGTTCTGGGCGAGAATCGGGATCTCAACGACATCGGTCACTCGGACAGGGTATCCGATGGAACCGGGAAGCCCGCCGTGGAAGATCATCGAGAATCTCGGGATCACCGGCGGGAGCAGCCCGGAGCGGCTGACCCCAACAGAGGAAGCGTGGATTGGCTGAGGATATATTGAGACCATGGCGACTGACACCTCGACGAACGTCTCAGCGAGCAGGTATCGCGAGCGACTCATCCCCGGCCCCGGCCTCTACATCGCTCTGCTTCTGCTCGCGCCCGCGGTCGCTCTCATCACGCTGCCGATCGAGCCTCCGGCGTCGATTCCCGCCGGAATCTCGGCGTACGTCATCGTCGCGCTCATCCTGACGCTGCTGAGTCCCGTCATCGTCGTGAGCGAAGGGCGGTTCACCGCCGGGCGCGCCACGATCCCGATCGACCAGCTCGGCGAAATCGAGCTGCTGGGGGCCGAGGGCATGCGCGCCGCAATCGGCCCAGGTGTCGATGCTCGCAACTACCTGCTGCTGCGCGGATGGATTCACCGCGGGGTGCGCATCCAGAACATCGATCCGGCCGATCCGGCACCGTACTGGGTGATCACCACCCGCCACCCCCAACGGCTCGCGGAAGCGATCGAGGCCTCACGCGTACGAGGTTAGCCCCGGGATCGGGCGCTTCCGGGGCAGTGGCCCCGGCGCTTCGTGCGCTAGGCACATTCGCCGCAGTGTGCGGCGATTTCGCCGACTGCGTAGACGCTGCGCGTCTACGCGACGCCGGCGCGTTTTAGTTTGAGCACTCCCGGGGCAGTGGCCCCGGCGCTTCGTGCGCTAAAACGCTGCGCGTTTTAGTTTGAGCACTCAGCGCAGACCGGGCCGAGATCGGTCTCGTGGTCCATCTGCGAGCGGTGTCGCACCAGAAAGCAGTTGACGCAGGTGAACTCGTCGTCCTGCTGCGGCAGCACCACGACGTCGAGCTCGACGTGCGAAAGGTCGGACCCGCCAAGGTCGAAGCTCGGGTTGTCGGCGTCCTCCGAGTCGATCGCCGAGCTCCCCTTCGCGGAACCTCGTTCTTTCAGCGCCTCAATAGAGTCGGTGGTCTCTTCTTCGGACTTACGCGGGGCGTCGTAATCGGTGGCCATTCTCTCCTGCATTCCCGTGCCGCGGTGGCACTACAACCGCGGCACTACAACCTTCGGGCGGCCACAGTCTGCCCTATGCAAGCCCGTTTACGCAAACTCTTCTGCGGTGCGTTCTCCCAGCGCATAATTCTCGGAGCTTCTGACGGCCATTCGAAGCGGCTGCTGCGAACCCATACTCAGCGCACACACATATTTCGCACGCGCCCGCATCAATGCCGCACGAACGTCTCCGACTGTGGCAGCCTGGTTCGCGAGTGTGAAAGGGGTGGGCCGATGGACGAGTTGCGCTTTGTACGCCGCAATGACCGGGCACTGATCGTATCGAGCGACACCGGCGAGGAGTTTCGCCTGGTCGTCGACGACGCGATGCTGAGCGAACTGCGGCACCTGAGCCGCCGCGAACGCAGCAGCACGGCGAAGGTGCGCCCCCGCGAGATCCAAGCGCTCATCCGCGCGGGCAAGACCCGCGCCCAGATCGTCGAGCAGACGGGCCTCGACGAGGCCGACATCGAACGCTACGAAGAGCCCGTGCTCGCCGAGCGCCGGTACATTCTCGAGCGCGCCCAGGCGGTTCCCGTGCGCACGGAAGCCTACGACGACAGCGAGGAGCGCTTCGGCGAGGTCATCGCCGAACGACTCATATCTCTCGGCTCCGACACGAGCGAGTGGGAGTCGTGGCGCGACGAAGAGGCGGGCTGGATGGTCAGCCTCGAGTTCATCTCTCACGACGTCGCGCACCGCGCCGTCTGGTCCTTCGACCACCGCAAGGGCACCCTCTCCCCGCTCAATCCCGACGCTGTCAACCTCTCCAAGCAGGGCGATGTCGGTGATCGACTGATTCCCAAGCTGCGCGCGGTCGACAGCGGCGACGAGACTGCCCGCTCAGAAGCGGAAACCCCCGACGCCGCGGAGAACCCCGAAGACGAGATCGACGACCCCGCAGGTGAAGCGGTGTCGGTGAAGGACGCGGCCGCGCCGCCACTCGCGGACGCGAATGCCGAGTACCGTCGTCGCCTGGAAATCGATCAGCGCGCGATCAAGACGGTCGAGGCCGAGCCGGTGGATCTGAGCCAGACCGCCGACCTGCTCGATGCGCTGCGCAAGAGACGCGGCGAACGAGAGCAGAGCGCGCTCACCGAGGAGGTTCGCGAAACCGAGCATCCCGAAGCTCCCGAGGAGTCCGGTGCCGCGCAGGCGAAGGGCGACCGGGACCGGAGTCGTGCCCCGCAGTCCGCCCCCGACGAGCCGAGCGCACCGCGCAGCATCTGGAGCGCGGCCGGCGTGTCGAGCGGAGCGACCCAGGAGAAGCGACCGGAGCCGCTCTCTCCCGGCCGAGCGGGGCGCGACACCCCGCTCAGCATCCCCGGCATCTCTGACGCTAAGCCCGCGCAGAGCGACAGGCACGAGCCTGCCGGCAAGCGCGGCCGCGGCGCGGGCAAGCGGCCCGGCCTCGGCGATAGACAGGATCAGGATCGGCAGACGCGCAAGGGGCGCGCCTCGATCCCGAGCTGGGACGACATCCTGTTCGGCACCCGCAGCGACGAAGACCCCGCCTAGAAGAACGCGGCAGCGGCCACCGCGGACGCGAATCCGGTGCCCGCGAGCGCTCCCCCGAGTGCGAGCGGCACCCCTCGCTCGTCCTCGCTGAATGAGCCGTGCTGACCGATCATGGCGAGCGAGCGCGGTGCGTCTGAGGCGCTGTAGTAGGCGACCTGCTTGCGGGCCGCGATGAGCACGTCGCCGAGTCGATCGGCGACTCCCGGCGCGACGGGGCCGAAGCACCCGGAGGCGACCGCCTGATCCCGCGTCGCGACCCAGGCTCGCGCCCCCTCGGCCGCCTCCCACCGCGCCGCGACCGCGTCGGGGTCGGCGTCGTCTCGCAGATACAGGGATCGGAAGCGCGGCTCGCCCCCGATCGCGACGACGTCGCGCACGAGTTCGGGATCCGCGTCGAGCATCACCTGCTGGTGCGGCGCGACATCGACCATGCCGTGGTCCGCCGTCACCACCGCGCCCACGTCGCCGGGCAGCGAGCGCAGAAAACCGTCGAGGTGACTGTCGAAGGTCTCGAGCCACCGCGCCCACTCGGCGCTCTGCCAACCGTACTCGTGGGCCGCCTTGTCGAGCTCGTCGACGTAGAGATAAACGAGGAGGGGATCGCCGCTCCGCAGCAGCTGAGACGCCACCGCGAAGCGATCCTCGATGCGCTGGCCCGGATGGTACTCCGCACCGCTCAGGATCGCCTCGGTGAGGCCGCCTGTCGCGTGCGCCGGACGTCCGATAGCGATCGGACGCGCGCCGAGGTCGCGCGCGGCTGAGAACAGCGGCGTTGCGCGCTGCCAGGCGTGGCGGTCGGTGATGCCGTTCCAATCCTTGAGCGTGGTGACCAGGCCGAGCTCGGGGTGGCGAATGCGATAGCCGACGAGGCCGTGCTGGCCCGGCAGAGCACCGGTCGTGAGCGTGGTGAGGGCGGCACCGGTGGTCGAGGGGGCCACGGTCTCGATGCGCCTGCGCTGCATGCCGCTCAGGATCGGGGCGTGGCCCTTGCGCGCACCCAGGTTCGCGTGCCCCAGACCGTCGACCACGACCATCACGAACGAGCGAATCGCCGGTAGCCTGTCGGTGTCGGGGCGAGCCGCACCGGGAACGGCCTCGAAGTGAGCGCGCGGGTCGATCCCGAGCCCCTTCGCCACCGCCCACATGCCACTCGGCAGAATCGCGGCCAGCTTCGCGCCGTTGTCAGCGGTCGTCGGTAGCATGATCTCCATTATGACGGAAGGTGACGCCTGCACCTGCGCGTGATTCGGCCCAGCGCAGTTTCGACTCTGCTGCGGTGCTCCGCCGCCCACAGGCAGACGCGAGCGGTTAGTGTAGTGGTGAGAAGCGGCGAGTTCAAGGGAGAACTGAGATGCGTAGATTCCGCGGGGCCTCGCTGGTGCTGGCCGCAGGGCTGTCGATGCTGCTGATCTGCGAGGGCGCTGCGGCGCAGGCTTTGGAGGCACCGGAGGCGGAGCAGGCTCTCGAGACGCCGGAGGCAGAGCAGACGCCGGAGGCAGAGCCGGCACCGGAAGCAGAGCAGACGCCGGAGGCAGAGCAGACGCCGGAGGCACCCGAGACGGAGCAGTGGACCATACCCGCGCCCGCCACCTCCGCCCCCACCGCGGCGGCCTCGAACGGCAAGAAGCTCGTCAAGCAGCGAGCCAAACTGAGCACGAAGAATCGGGTCTCGGGCATGCCCGCGACGTCGAATCCGGGCCAGCAGCTCTCCAGCGCGACGGTGAACGTGGAGATCCTCGGCAGCGGCACGTCGACGCGCTACTATCCGGTTGCCGACGTGGTGCTCTCCGACTACCCGACGCCGGAAGAACTGGAGATCGAGTTCGGCTCGGGGCATCGAAAGGGCTCCGTCTGCGAGGTCGCCGCCTGGCCGGGCAGCACCTACACCTGGAGCGGGACGAGGTCGTACAACATCACGGGCGGCTACAATCCCGACTACTTCCCGACCCCGAAGACCCCGTGGAACTGCACTGTGGTGAAGCTGAGCAAGCGGAGCGACGGAACGCTGCTCGACGCCTTCGTCGGCGAGTTCGAGAACACCTACCACTCCCCAAAGCTCTCGGTCTCCGAGGTGCGATTCCTCGGCAAGAAGGTCACCCGCCTGTCGCTCGTTCGCTCGAGTTCGACCCGCATCCAGGTCAAGGTGCGCAACACCGGCAAGGCGGCGGCGCAGAACGTGACGCTCAGCGGTACGGGATCGAGCCTCAAGTTCGGCAAGGTGAAGGTCGGCACCATCGCCTCGGGCGACACGAGAAGCGTCACCGCGACGGTGAAACTGACCGGCAAGCGCAAGTCGTCGAAGCTGACCATCCGGGCGAAGGGCACGGGGGTGTCGGCCAAGAAGACGATCGCGGTGCGCGCTGCGGCGAAGCCCGCAAAGCCGCGGGAGGGCAAGTACAAGAGCAGCGACGGGGCGGTGACCTTCCGCGTGGACAAGGGCAAGATCACCGGGTTCCACGCGCGGGTGCAGACCCGGTGCGGCATCGCGCCAGACCCGTACCGGTACTCGACGGTCACCTACGACTTCCCGAAGAAGAAGATTCCGCGCAACGGCATCGTCGACTCCAGGGCGAAAGGCGGCAACTGGAGCACCTCGCTGAGGGTGCGGATCAGCGGCAGCAAGGCGACCGCCGGCTATTTCAGCTACAGTGGCCCGGGGGCGTGCTCGGCGACGAAGTCTTTCACCGCCAAGCGGAGTGGGTGAGCAGCACCGTCGAGCGATGAGAACGCGGCAAGCCTCGCACCATTGTCGGCGGCTGTCGGTAGCATGATCTCATTATGACGGAAGCTCGAAGTGACGCCCCGCACGAGACGGCAGGCGAACGCATCGAGGACATCGACATCTCCCAGGAGATGGAGGGATCGTTCCTCGAGTATGCCTACTCTGTGATCTACTCGCGCGCGCTGCCCGACGCGCGCGACGGCCTGAAGCCGGTACAGCGGCGCATCCTGTTCATGATGCAAGACATGGGTCTGCGCCCCGACAGGGGGCACGTGAAGTCTGCCCGCGTGGTCGGCGAGGTCATGGGCAAGCTGCACCCGCACGGCGACGCGTCGATCTACGACGCGCTCGTGCGTCTCGCGCAGGGTTTCGCGATGCGCCTGCCGCTCATCGACGGTCACGGCAACTTCGGCTCGCTCGACGACGGTCCGGCTGCGTCGCGCTACACCGAGGCGAGGCTCGCGGGCGCGGCCCTGGCGATGACCGAGTCGCTCGACGAAGACGTGGTCGACTTCGTTCCCAACTACGACAACCAGATCATGCAGCCCGACGTGCTGCCCTCGGCGGTGCCCAACCTGCTGGTCAACGGTGCCAGCGGCATCGCCGTCGGCATGGCCACCAACCTGGCCCCCCACAACCTGATCGAGGTGGTCGACGGGGCGAAGCACCTGCTGCACCACCCGTCGGCGACCGTCGAGGAGCTTATGGAGTTCATCCCCGGCCCCGATCTTCCGGGCGGCGGCATCATCGTCGGTCTCGACGGGGTCAAAGACGCCTACCGCACCGGTCGCGGAGCCTTCCGCACCCGCGCCAAGGTGTCGGTCGAGCAGCTCGGTCCCCGCCGCACGGGCCTCATCGTCACCGAGCTGCCCTACCTCGTGGGTCCCGAGCGGGTCATCGAGAAGATCAAGCAGGCGGTCGAGGCGAAGAAGCTCTCGGGCATCTCCGACGTCGCAGACCTCACCGACCGCAAGAACGGGCTGCGGCTCGTCATCACGCTCAAGACCGGCTTCTCCTCCGAGGCCGTGCTCGAATCGCTCTACCGCTACACGCCGCTCGAAGACTCCTTCAGCATCAACTCCGTGTCGCTCGTGCGGGGCCAGCCGCAGACCCTCGGCCTGCGCGAGATGCTGCGGGTGTTCCTCGACCACCGCATCTCGGTCATCACGCGCCGCAGCGAGTTCAGACTGCGCAAGCGGCGCGAGCGTCTGCACCTCGTCGAGGGCCTGCTCATCGCGATCCTCGACATCGACGAGGTCATCCAGCTCATCCGCACGAGCGACGACGCAGAGACCGCGCGCACTCGCCTCATGCAGGTGTTCGACCTCTCCGAGGCGCAGGCGGAGTACATTCTCGAGCTGCGGCTGCGCAGGCTCACCAAGTTCTCGCGCGTCGAGCTCGAGGCCGAGCGCGATCAGCTGAGCAGCGAGATCGAAGCGCTGCTCGAGATTCTCGGCAGCGATGAGAAGCTGCGGGCCGTGGTCTCCACCGAGTTGGATCAGGCCGCAGAGGCTTTCGGCACTCCGCGGCGCACCGTGCTGACGGGTGCCGTCGCGCGCCCTTCGCGCTCCGCCGCGGCCGCGAAGTCGCTCGAGGTCGCCGACACCCCGTGCACCGTGCTGCTGTCGGCCACGGGGCGAGCGCTGCGGGTGGATCGCGATCCCGACGCGGCCGAATCGCCTCGCGGCCCCTCGCGGCCTTCGAAGCACGGCGCGGTCGCGTCGAGCGCGGACGGTACCGTACGCGGTGAGCTGGGTGCGGTCCTGTCAGACGGCACGCTGCATCGCTTTACACCCGTCGACCTGCCGCTCGTACCCGCGGCATCGATCTCGTTCTCCGGCGGCGTCAAGATCGCCGATTACCTCGGCCTGAGCGACAAGAAGCTGCGCGTCGTCGGGCTGGTTCCGCTCGACACCGAAACACCCATCGGCCTCTTCACCGTGCAGGGAACGGTGAAGCGCGTCGTGCTCACCGAACTCCCGGCGAAGCCCGAGTTCGAGGTGATCGGTCTCAAGAAGGGCGACCGGGTGCTGAGCGCCTTCACCGCGCCCGACGACGTGGAGTTCGCGGTCGTCACGAGCGACGCACAGCTGCTGCGCTTCCCCGCCTCGTCGGTGCGCCCCCAGGGGCGGCCGGCCGGGGGCATGGCCGGCATCAAGCTCGGGGCCGAGGCGCGCGTCGTGTTCGCGGGTGCGGTGCCGGCCGGGGCCGAGGCGCGCGTGGTAACGATCGCCGACAGCTCGATCACACTGCCGGGCACCGACGTGGCCACCGCGAAGGTCTCCGACTGGGCCGAGTTCCCGGCGAAGGGGCGGGCGACCGGGGGCGTGCGCGCCCAGCGCTTCCTCAAGTGGGAAGATCAGATCGCCTGCGCCTGGGTGGGCACGGGCACGCCGCGTGCACTCTCCGCCGACGGTGCCGTGCGCAAGCTGCCGACCGACCTCGGCAAGCGCGACGGATCGGGCCAGCCCATCGACGGGGCCGCCGCCCACCTCGGCGAAGCGCCTTAGTGATCGCGCGGAGGCGGGCTGCCGTCAGGCGTCGATGCGCTCGCGATCGAGGTCGTCGGCGTTCTCGATGATGAACTCCTTGCGCGGTGCCACGTCGTTGCCCATGAGCAGCTCGAAGATCTTCGACGCGGCCTGCGCGTCTTCCACGCGCACGCGGCGCAGCGTGCGCTGGCCGCGATCCATCGTCGTCTCAGCCAGCTGGTCGGCGTCCATCTCTCCCAGGCCCTTGTAGCGCTGGATCGGCTCCTGGTACTTCTTGTTGCGGCGACGCAGGTCAGAGAGCAGCGCCTGCAACTCGCGTTCGCTGTAGGTGTAGATGACGTCGTTGGGCTTGCGACCGGCGTTCTGCACGATGACCCGGTGCAGCGGGGGCACTGCCGCGTACACCCGCCCTGCCTCGAGCATGGGGCGCATGTAGCGGAAGAACAGGGTGAGCAGTAGGGTGCGAATGTGCGCTCCGTCGACGTCGGCGTCGCTCATCAGAATCACCTTGCCGTAGCGGGCCGAATCGAGTTCGAAATCGCGCCCCGATCCCGCTCCGATGACCTTGATGATCGCGCCGCACTCGGCGTTCGAGAGCATCTCGGCGACCGATGCCTTCTGCACGTTGAGAATCTTGCCCCGGATCGGCAGCAGCGCCTGGAACTCGCTGTCTCGGGCCGGCCGCGCGGTGCCGAGGGCGCTGTCGCCCTCGACGATGAACAGCTCGGTCTCGGCGACGTTCTTGGATCGGCAGTCGATGAGCTTGGCAGGCAGCGACGAACTCTCGAGCGAGCTCTTGCGGCGGGCCGTGTCGCGCTGCGCGCGCAGCGCGATGCGAGCCTTCATCTCGGAGACCATCTTCTCGAGAAGCGCGCCGGTCTGGGCCTTGTCATCGCGCTTGGTCGAGGCGTAGCGCTCTTCGAGCCCCTTCGCGATGGCGCGCGATACGATCGAGCGCACCGCGGCCGTGCCGAGCACTTCCTTGGTCTGACCCTCGAACTGCGGCTCGGGCACCCGCACCGTGACCACGGCGGTGAGCCCGGTCATCACGTCGTCTTTGTCGGGCTTGTCGCCACCGGCCTTCAGCTTGCGCGCGTTCTGCTCGATCTGCTTGCGGAAGAACCTCGTGAGGCCCTGCTCGAAACCGCTGAGGTGGGTGCCGCCCTTGGGCGTCGCGATGATGTTGACGAAGCTCTGCACCTCGGTGTCGTAGCCGGTGCCCCAGCGCATTGCGATGTCGACGTCGCAGTTGCGCTCGACCTCGCGCGAGACGAGGTGGCCGCTCTCCTCGTCCATCACGGGAACGGTCTCGGTGAAGCTGCCGGAGTCGGTGACGCGCCAGGTATCGGTGAGGGGCGCGTCGACGGCCAGGAAGTCGACGAACTCGCTGATCCCGCCCTCGTACTCGAAGCGGTGGATCGGCGCAGCGCCCTCCTCTCCCAGCGACTCGGGGCGGTGATCGGTGATCTCGATCGCGAGGCCGGGCACGAGGAATGCGGTCTGCCTGGCTCGCGAGATCAGTGAATCGGGCTCGAAGCGAGCCGTCGGAAGGAAGATCTGCGGGTCGGCCCAGTAGCGCACGCGAGTGCCGGTCACACCCTTGCGCACCTTGCCGACGACGCGCAGTTCGGACGACTCTTCGAACGGTGTGAACGGACTGTCGGGGCCGTCGCCCGCGAAGACTCCGGGCTCGCCGTGCCGAAACGACATGGCCCAGGTCTTCCCGTCACGATCCACCTCGACGTCGAGCCGCGCCGACAGCGCGTTCACCACCGAGGCCCCGACACCGTGCAGCCCGCCGGAAGACGCGTAGCCCCCGCCGCCGAACTTGCCGCCCGCGTGCAGCTTGGTGAAGACCAGCTCGACACCCGAGAGGCCGCTCTTCGGTTCGATATCGACAGGCACGCCGCGCCCGTTGTCGGCGACGGTCACACTGCCGTCGCCGTGCAGCGTGATGCTGATCGCGTCGCCGTACCCCGCCAGGGCCTCGTCCACGGAATTGTCGATGATCTCCCAGAGACAGTGCATGAGACCGCGAGAATCGGTCGTTCCGATGTACATGCCCGGGCGCTTGCGCACCGCTTCGAGCCCCTCGAGCACGGTGAGGTGCCGAGCCGAATAGCTCGACTCCGCGACTTGATTCTTCGAACGCTCCGATGCCGACGGTGCCACTGCTGCCACTGGTGGGATCTCCTCTGCTCGATGACGCATCTACTCTAACTGGTCGCGCGGGTAGGGGCTACGGTACGAGGATGTGCTGGTCTGGGGTCTGGCAAGGCCGAGGAGGAAGGCTTCACTGGTGGTGAAGATTCCGACGACAACGCGGCCAGATCCCAGACCAGCGCACCGCAGCCGTAGTCCCTACCCGCGCGACCAGTAAGGTAGAGCTCCGACATGGGGCGGGTGGCGGAGCGGCGAGTGACAATGGCCGCTCCACTCTGGGGGCGGAAGCCCGCGGAACATGCAGAGGACTACGCGTACAGCGAACCGCGCCAATCTCGCGAGCGAACGCGAAGACTTCGTGCTTGGATAGAAGTACAGAATTTGATCTGACGAAAGGCAGGGAGTGATGACGACACTTGAGCGGGAACTTGTAATCGAGGCCGCTGATCGCCCCCTCAGCGCACTGGACCGCTGCGACAGTTGCGGGGCTCAGGCTTACGTGCGAGCCGTGTTGGGCGGCAGCGAGTTGCTCTTCTGCGCTCACCACGCCAATAAGCACGAATCGAAGCTGCGGCCGATCGCCGAGTTCTGGCACGACGAGAGTCACAAGCTGAACGCCTGAGCGGGGTGAGAACGTTCACTCTGCGCGAGTGCGACGGATCCTGAGGGGAAACAAGTCGGCGTTTTCCGCATCCGCTGCTCCAGAAGCCGCAGAATCCATGCAGTATCCACGAAATGAGCCCCTGGCCTAGGCCAGGGGCTCATTTCGTGGATACTGCGACTGCGCGCAGGATGAGGGGCGCTCAGCCTACTCCAGGTAGTCGCGCAGCTGCTGCGATCGCGACGGGTGGCGCAGCTTGGCCATGGTCTTCGATTCGATCTGGCGGATGCGCTCGCGCGTGACCCCGAAGGTGTCGCCGATCTGGTCGAGGGTCTTGGGCATGCCGTCGCCCAGGCCGAAGCGCATGCGGATCACGCCGGCCTCGCGCTCCGAGAGCGAATCGAGCAGTTGCTCGAGCTGCTGCTGCAGCATGGTGAAGCCCACGGCGTCGGCGGGTACAACCGCCTCGGTGTCTTCGATGAGATCACCGAACTCGCTGTCGCCGTCCTCACCGAGGGGGGTGTGCAACGAGATGGGCTCGCGACCGTACTTCTGCACCTCGATGACCTTCTCAGGGGTCATGTCGAGTTCGCGGCTCAGCTCCTCGGGGGTGGGTTCGCGACCGAGATCTTGCAGCATCTGGCGCTGCACTCTGGCGAGCTTGTTGATGACCTCGACCATGTGCACGGGGATGCGAATGGTGCGGGCCTGATCTGCCATGGCGCGGGTGATGGCCTGGCGAATCCACCACGTCGCGTAGGTCGAGAACTTGAAGCCCTTGGTGTAGTCGAACTTCTCGACCGCGCGGATGAGACCGAGGTTGCCCTCCTGAATGAGGTCGAGGAACTGCATGCCGCGGCCGGTGTAGCGCTTGGCGAGCGACACCACGAGACGCAGGTTCGCACCGAGCAGGTGGCTCTTCGCCCGCTGGCCGTCGCGGGCCACCCACTTGAGCTCGCGCTCGAGCTTCTTCGGAAGACCCTTCTCCGTCGCCAGCTTCTCCTCGGCGAACAGGCCCGCTTCGATGCGCATGGCCAGTTCGACTTCTTCGGCCGCATTCAGCAGCGCGACCTTGCCGATCTGCTTGAGGTAGTCCTTGACGGGGTCGGCCGTGGCACCGGGAATCGCCGTCGTGACCGTCGGCACATCTTCTTCGTCGCCGGCCTTGAGAACGATCGCCCCGGTGGGCAGCGGCTCGACGACGGTCGGGGCCGGCTTCTCCTCTTCGACGGCCTCGGCAGCCTCTTCGACCTCGGCGGCAGCGAGCACCTCGTCTACGACGTCAGTTCTCTTCTTTGCCGGAGCACGTTTCACGGCGGGCTTCTTCGCCGCAGCCTTCGTCGTTGTTGCGCTCTTCGCCGAGGAAGCCGCCTTCGTCGCCGCGGTCTTCCTCGTCGATGCCGACTTCGCCGAAGTCGTCTTTGTCGTCGCCGACTTTGCAGACGTCGACCTCGCCGAAGTCGAAGTCTTCGTCGCCGCCTTGGCAGCGGGCTTCTTGGCCGCAGATGCAGTTGCCACGCAGTCGCCTCTCTTGTTGCGGATGGTTCATCCTGGCGCTGTCGACGCGGTGAGCGCCCACAGCATGAAAACCCATGTCAAGTCCGTCTTATTCCCGCGGACGGAGAACCAGGTGGATTGAATGGGTTGAAGATCCATTATGGCATGAATTTCACGGACCTCTTGACATCAGAGGCAGATCCTGGCATACAAGCCAGAACATCCGCTTTCTCAGATCGTTTCGGCACCTGGGCCGGGACCGTCGTCGTCCGCAGCTCCGTTCTGGCTCTCCGCCAGAAACTTCTCAAGCTCGCTCGCGATCTGGTCTGCGGTCGGGATCGAGCCGTCATCCGCTATCAAAGGAGACCGCGTGCTCTGATCCTCCATATAGGAGTCGTAGCGCAACTCGAGCGTGCGCACCATCTCCTGGGAGTCCTGGTTCTCCGCGAGCTGCGCGTCGACCTGCGCCTCGAAGTTGCGCGACGCCTCGTGCACCGGATCCGTCGAGAAGAGCAGACCGGTGGCGGCCATGATCCCGTCGAGTGCCGTATACAGCGTTGCCGGATACTCCGTGTTCGCCAGGTAGTGGGGCACGAGCAGAGCAAAGCCCACCACGTCCTCCCCCATGCCGTGCAGCCGGTATTCGAGCACGTGCGCCGCAGACGCCGAAAGCCGCGTTGTCGGCTTCCACACCGACCGGGCCTCGATGAGATCGTCTCGCGTGCCGCTCACCGTCACCGAGATCGGTCGCGTGTGCGGCACCGGCATCGGGATCGCGTGCGTCCAAACCGTCGTCGAGACCTGGAACTCGTGCACGAGCAGCAGCACGGCATCGATGAACTGGTCCCAGCGGAAGTCCGGTTCAAACCCGCTCAGCAGCAAGAAAGGCGAGCCGAGCTCGTCGTGCGCGAGACAGAGCAGCAACTCTTCCGGGGAGTAGTCGACGAAGTGATCCTCATCGAAGGTGATGAGTGGGCGACGTGCTCGATAGTCGAGCAGGAGATCGGCGTTGAAGCGCAGCAGCTCCTCTGGTTCGCAGTGCTCCCACAGATACTCTTCGAGC
Source organism: Leucobacter sp. (assembly GCA_047973175.1). GTDB lineage: Bacteria > Actinomycetota > Actinomycetes > Actinomycetales > Microbacteriaceae > Leucobacter. The sequence continues at coordinate 10,312 of JBKEBN010000159.1, read as the reverse complement.
TGGGAGACCGCCCCGCCGGCGTCGCTCAACCCCTGCATCGCGACGATCAGCGGAATGCCGCGAGGCACGAGTGCGCGTCGCTCTGCGTAGTCCGCGGAAAAGATCGATTCGGTCATCTTTCCATCCTACGAAGCCGAGGGGCCGGATCGGGGCCGAGCCGTCACGCCAGCAGCGAAACCCCGGCCGAAGTGGTCGCCCCACGAAGGAGTACGCGGGTGTAGGCTTTACGCAGAGTGTTCCGACATCAATTCGCGGCACCACCGTGATTGCGAAACAATCCGAGGGAGATCCCACTTGGCCGATCAGCAGTTTGACATCGTTGTCCTGGGCGGCGGAAGCGCCGGTTACGCCACAGCAATTCGCGCAACTCAATTGGGTTTCAGCGCGGTAGTTATTGAGAAGGACAAGCTGGGCGGCACCTGCCTCCACCGCGGCTGCGTCCCAACCAAGGCACTTCTGCACTCCGCTGAGATTGCAGACGTGGCCCGCGAGGGCGAAACCTACGGAGTGCTCTCGAGCGTCTCCGGAATCGATATTGCGGGCGTCACCCGTTTCCGCGAGAACCTCGTCGCGAGCAAGTTCAAGGGACTGCAGGGCCTGCTGAAGGCCAACGGCATCACGGTCATCGCCGGCGAAGGCCGACTCGTCTCCCCCAACACCGTTCAGGTCGGCGACGATCGCGTCATCGGCAAGCACGTCGTGCTCGCTACCGGTTCCTACTCCCGCTCGCTGCCCGGCCTCGACATCGGGGGGCGCGTGATCACCAGTGAGCAGGCGCTCGAACTGCAGGAGATCCCGGGGCGCGTCATTATTCTCGGCGGCGGTGTCATCGGCGTCGAGTTCGCGAGCGTGTGGCGCTCGTTCGGCGCTGAGGTCACCATCGTCGAGGGTCTGCCCCACCTCGTGCCGAACGAGGAGGAGTCGGTCTCGAAGCAGCTGGAGCGCGCGTTCCGCCGTCGCGGCATCGACTTCAAGGTCGGCGTCCGCTTCCAGTCGGTCACGCAAGACGCGAACGGCGTTACGGTTTCCCTGGAAGACGGCACGGTGCTCGCCGCTGACTACCTGCTCGTCGCAGTGGGCCGCGGCCCGGCGACCCAGGGGCTCGGATTCGAAGAGGTCGGCGTCTCGATGGATCGCGGTTTCGTGCTCACCAACGAGCGGCTCGCAACCAACGTGCCCGGCGTCTACGCGGTCGGCGACATCGTTCCCGGCCTGCAGCTCGCCCACCGCGGTTACCAGCAGGGCATCTTCGTCGCAGAGGAAATCGCAGGACTGAACCCCGTGGTGGTCGAAGACATCAACATCCCCAAGGTGACCTACTGCGATCCCGAGGTCGCCTCGGTCGGCCTCACCGAGGCAAAGGCCAAGGAGAAGTTCGGTGCTGAGAACGTCTCCAGCTACGAGTACAATCTCGCGGGCAACGCCAAGAGTTCGATCCTCGGCACCGCCGGTTCGGTCAAGGCAGTGCGCGTCAACGACGGCCCGGTCGTCGGCGTTCACATGATCGGCGCGCGCGTCGGCGAACTCGTCGGCGAAGCGCAGCTCATCGTCAACTGGGAGGCGTACCCCGAAGACGTGGCACCGCTCATCCACGCTCACCCCACCCAGAACGAGACCATCGGCGAGACAATGCTGAAGCTCGCAGGCAAGCCCCTGCACTCGATCTGATCTCGCCCGCTAGACATTTCGCCCGCTAGACAGCGCGGCACCAGACATACGAAGAACGAAACGGAGAACAACACGATGAGTGAATCGGTGATCCTCCCCGCACTGGGTGAGAGCGTAACCGAGGGCACCGTGACCCGGTGGCTCAAGAACGTCGGCGACACGGTCGAGGTGGACGAGCCGCTGCTCGAGGTATCGACTGACAAGGTCGACACCGAGATCCCCTCGCCGATCGCGGGTGTGGTCGAGGAGATCCTCGTGCAGGAAGACGAGACCGCCGAGGTCGGAGCAGTGCTCGCTCGTGTGGGAGACGGAAGCAGCGCAGCCGCACCGGCAGCTCCCGCAGCGGAAGAGCCGGCAGCGACGCCGGCTCCCGCGCCCGCTGAGGAGGCCCCCGCTCCCGCCGCGGAAGCAGCACCTGCGGCTCCCGCTGCCGCGAGCGACGACGGCCAAGACGTCGTGCTGCCCTCCCTCGGCGAGAGCATCACCGAGGGCACCGTGACCCGGTGGCTCAAGAACGTCGGCGACACGGTCGAGGTGGACGAGCCGCTGCTCGAGGTATCGACTGACAAGGTCGACACCGAGATCCCCTCGCCGATCGCGGGCGTACTGCAGCAGATCCTCGTGCAGGAAGACGAAACCGTCGAGGTCGGCGGCGCACTCGCACGCGTGGGCAGTGAGGCTCCCGCCGAGACCGCTGCCCCCGAGGCTCCCGCAGCCCCGGCGGCACCGCCTGCCGCTGCGGCTCCCGCACAGCCCACGGCTCCGCCGGCTGCTGCCCCTGCCGCTGCCCCGCCGGCAGCAGCCCCCGCTGCTCCTGCGGCCCCTGCCCCTGCGGCTCCGGCAGCAGCCCCCGCACCTGAGGCCTCTCCCGCACCCGCTGCAGAAGAGGAGACCGCCTCTTCCGCGGGCTACGTCACCCCCATCGTGCGCAAGCTGGCTCACGACAGTGGTGTCGACCTTTCACAGGTCAAGGGCACCGGAGTCGGCGGTCGCATTCGCAAGGAAGACGTGCTCGCCGCTGCGAAGCCCGCCCCGGCTGCGGCTGCACCGGCTCCCGCGGCGGCACCCGCAGCACCGGTTGCCGAGGTTTCGCCTCTGCGCGGCACCACTCAGAAGATGAGCCGTCTGCGCAAGGTGATCGCCGAGCGCGCAGTGGCTTCGCTGCAGAGCACCGCCCAGCTGACCACGGTGATCGAGGTGGACGTCACCCGTGTCGCCCGGCTGCGTCAGGCCAAGAAAGACGAGTTCCTCGCCAAGACCGGTTCGAAGCTTTCCTTCATGCCGTTCTTCGCGCTGGCCGCGGCCGAAGCACTGCGCACCTATCCGATCATCAACGCGACGGTCGACGGCGACTCGATCGTCTACCCGGCGCACGAGAACATCAGCATCGCCGTCGACACCGAGAAGGGCCTGCTCACGCCGGTGCTCCGCGATGCCGGCGAGAAGAACATCGCGCAGATCGCGGGTGACATCGCAGATCTTGCTGCCCGCACGCGCGACAGCCAGCTGAAGCCCGACGAGCTCGCCGGTGGCACGTTCACCCTCACCAACACCGGCTCGCGCGGCGCGCTGTTCGATACTCCGCTGGTCTTCCTGCCGCAGTCTGCCATTCTCGGCACGGGTGTGGTCGTGAAGAAGCCCGTCGTGGTGTCGGGCCCCGAGGGTGACGCGATCGCGGTGCGATCCACGGTCTACCTGGCGCTGTCCTACGATCACCGCATCATCGACGGTGCAGACGCCGCCCGGTTCCTGGGCCAGGTGAAGCAGCGTCTCGAAGCCGGTGACTTCGAGGGCAACCTCGGCATTTAAAAGCAGTTCACTGCCCGCGAGCGCCGGGTGCCGCAATCTTCGATACGAAGCTGCGGCACCCGGCGCTCGCGTCTATGTGGAGGGCTGAGTGACTGCGGTGACAGTGACCGGAGTGATGCGCTTGCGGAGGGCGAAGTCTAAGCTCGCCAGCGCCGCTTCCGCGTTCCAAATGCTCTGCTCTTGGTCGATCTCGGCTATGGCTTCGATGACAGCTTCTCCGATCAATCCACTCGCACCGACGGTGTCCCACCTTCGCAAGGAACGGTTCAGCACCGACGTGGGAATCCCGAACGCGCGGCAGCCCGCATCGTGACCGCGCCGAACGTGGGTCTCGTAGCGCGCCCCCGCGAGCTCACCGATCGCCGTCTCACGATCAGCTTTTCCCTCAGCACGAATCTCGTGACCGTCGCTGACCGACAAGCGTGTGCGAAGCCGGTCGAGTTCGCTGCGTCTGAGGTCGCCGCAGCACCTGCCCGCTGCCCGCAGTCGGGTTCCCTGTTCGCACAGAAGACCGAGAAGTCCCGCGAGCACGGCTCCGCCACCCGGCTCACGCAGAGCGCTCCGTGATTTTCGGCTCATTGATCTCCTCACTGATCGGAACATCCGCGATCGATTGATCGCGCCACCGTACGATCGCTGCATCCCATCATCCGCGATGTCGAGGCGGTGCCGGGACTGTTCGCAAAATCCGTGGATAACTCCCGCGAACAGCGCGAAAAGCTGTCGCTGTGGACGAACTACCGATGCGTGGTCTCCGCCTGTCAGATGAAAGCGATATTCTTGAGGGTATGGCAGAAGCGAAGGCGAAACGACCGGGTCGCATCAAGCAGATGGTGCAGATCTACCAGACCACAAAGGTTCATGACCGCAACCTGAAGTGGATTCTTCTGCTGTGCTTCATCGCACCGATCCTCGTATCCCTGCTTCTCGCGTGGTTGCTCTCCGACAGCTGGTTCGGTTGGGTTCTGTGGCCGCTGACCGGTGTGCTCGTCGGCATTCTGCTCGTCATGATCATGCTCGGTCGCCGTGCCGAGAAGACTGCGTACGAACAGATCGAGGGTCGTCCGGGTGCGGTCGGTGCCGTCGTGCAGAACGCACTGCGTCGCTCGTGGCGAGGCTCTGAGGTGCCGGTCGCAATCAATCGCAACCAGGACGCGGTCTATCGCGTGGTCGGCCGCGGCGGAGTCGTTCTCATCTCCGAGGGCGACCGCCAGCGCACTCAGCGCATGGCTCAAGACGAGGAGCGCAAAGTCAAGCGCGCACTGCGCAACGTCGAGGTCACGCACCTCTACGTCGGGCCCGGGCCCGACGGAATCCCGCTGGCCCGGCTCTCGAAGACCCTCGTCAGGCTCAAGCCGAAGCTCAGCCGCAACGAGGTCGCAGCTGTGTATAACCGTCTTTCTTCACTGCAGGCCGCTCCGATTGGCATCCCGAAGGGGATGGATCCGAACCGCATTCGCTCGCAGCGCCCGCGTTGATCCATGGCTGCCTCTACGCCTCAGCGTTTTGGAGATGTCGCACCGAGCAAGTGGCCCGGCGAGCGACTCGGCCTACCCGATTCCGGCCCCCGCTCTGTCGCTCGAGTGGGCCGTCGTATTGCCGCGATCCTGATCGACTGGGCACTCGCGGCAATACCCGCCTACCTGCTGATCGGGGGCCGCGACGCGAGCTGGTGGAACCTGGCCATCTTCGCCGCTATGCAAATCGTGTTCATCCCAACCATCGGAGGGTCGCTCGGGCACCGCGTGTGCGGTATGAGGGTGGTCCCCATCGCCGGTGGGTGGGTCGGTTTCTGGCGGCCCATTGTGCGCACCGTGCTGCTGTGTCTCGTGATCCCGGTACTCGTCTGGGATTCGGATCAGCGCGGCTTTCACGACAAGATTGCGGGCACGGTGCTCATCAGGGCGTAACACTCACGAAACACCAGAATCACGAGTCCGAAATCAGGCTCGCATAGGCTGGTAACAAGTAATCAAACCGAGCCACCACGATCCCGGTTCGATCTGACCACGAGGAGCAACATGTTCACTACCCCCCAAGAAGTCATCGACTTCATCAAGGAGACTGACGTCAAGTTCGTCGACATCCGCTTCACCGACCTGCCGGGAGTGCAGCAGCACTTCAACATTCCGGCGGCTACCGTTGAAGAAGACTTCTTCGAGGTCGGCCAGATGTTCGACGGCTCCTCCATTCGCGGGTTTGCAGGGATCGCCGAGTCGGATATGCAGCTGATCCCGGACGTCACCACCGCTTACGTCGATCAGTTCCGCGCCGAGCGCACCCTGATCCTCATCTGCGACATCTTCAACCCCCGCACGGGCGAGATCTACGGCAAGGATCCGCGCCAGATCGCCAAGAAGGCCGAGAAGTACCTCGTCTCCACCGGCATCGCAGACACTGCCTTCTTCGCCCCCGAGGCGGAGTTCTACATCTTCGACTCCGTGCGCTTCGAGACCAGCGGCCACAAGAGCTTCTACGAGGTCGACTCCGAAGAGGCCATGTGGAACTCGGCGCGCGAAGACGAGGGCGGCAACCTCGGTCACAAGACCGCGGCCAAGGGCGGCTACTTCCCCGTCTCCCCCGTCGACAAGCAGGCTGATCTGCGCGATGACATCTCGCTGCGACTCATCGAGGCCGGCCTCGTGCTCGAACGCTCCCACCACGAGGTCGGTGCCCCCGGTCAGGCTGAGATCAACTACCGCTTCGACACGCTCGTGCACGCGGCCGACGACGTGCTCAAGTTCAAGTACGTAGTGAAGAACACGGCCGAGGTGTGGGGCAAGACCGCCACCTTCATGCCGAAGCCGGTCTCCGGCGACAACGGCTCGGGCATGCACACGCACATGTCGCTGTGGAAGGGCGGCGAGCCGCTGTTCTATGACGAGAACGGCTACGCTCAGCTCTCGGACATCGCTCGCTGGTACATCGGCGGCATCCTGAAGCACGCCCCTTCGGTGCTCGCATTCACCAACCCCACCATCAACAGCTACAAGCGCCTGGTGAAGGGCTACGAAGCACCGGTGAACCTCGCCTACTCGGCCGGCAACCGGTCGGCCGCCGTGCGCATCCCGCTCACCGGTTCGAACCCCAAGGCCAAGCGCATCGAGTTCCGCGCTCCCGACGCCTCGGGCAACCCCTACCTCGCCTTCGCCGCGCAGATGATGGCGGGCCTCGACGGCATTCGCAACCGCATCGAGCCCATGGAGCCGATCGACAAGGATCTCTACGAGCTGCCCCCCGAGGAGGCGAAGAACATCCCCCAGGTTCCCGGCAACCTGGCAGAGGCGCTCGACGCGCTCGAGGCCGACCACCAGTTCCTGCTCGAGGGCGGCGTGTTCACCGAAGAGGTGATCAGCACCTGGATCGAGTACAAGCGCGAGAATGAGCTTGCTCCGATGGCTCTGCTGCCGCACCCCTTCGAGTACGAGCTGTACTACGGGGTGTAGCTCACCCGGACTACGCCCACCCACGCCCCAGTTTTCCGCAGGGTCTGCATTCGCACAGAGCCACGGATCACGGCGTGGGTGGGCGTCGTCGTTGTGCGCGCTTGTCACCCTGCCTCGTCCGTGGACTGGGCGACCTGAGCCAGGGCGTGTGATCCGTGGGGCCAGGCTGGCTGTCAACCGGTAAGGCGTTCCCTGATCTGCGTGAGGGTCTCAGCGTCGCCCAGATCCAGTTCATCGAATATCGGGTACACAGTCCCACCGTCAACGGCGAGCACGGATTGTGAAGCGTTCACCAGTTCGTATGTGTCGGCGGTGTTTGTTCGAGCAAGAAAGAGAATCAGAGAGTCTGCACCGACCTCCGCCAAGAGAAGGTCTAGATCGCCGTCTGCAGCAGGCTGTTCTACAGTGATTGTCGAGGTCGCGGGCATGCTACCGCTGAGCGTCTCAACTACGGTGAGTTGAGAGCGCACCTTTCCAGAGACGCTATCGGATTGCTCAACGGTGGCCCGTACAACAAGATCAGCCTTCCTTGCGAGTGCTTCAACGTCTTCGTACTGCTCCTCCCCTGTCACCGGGGATTGGTGCGTATTGTCTGTCTCAGGTTCGGCAACGGAGAGAAACTGCTGAGGGTTGATGAAAAGTACGAGAGCGGCTGCACAAGCTAGCGTTGCCACAGCGGCCGTTGCAGCGGCAGTGAGCCTTTTTCGACGTGGTTCTGCTGTACGGTTCTCTGTGCCTTCGGGCAGCTCCTGACCAGTGATCCGGGCGAAGTCGGATCGTGCACGGTTGGAAAGGGGCGCGTTACGGTCGCCGCTGACGGGGCGTGCTTTCCGGAGTCGTCGTTCGAGATCATCCATCACGCCTCCTTTCCCTCGGCTGCTCCTTGCAGAGCCGGGTCATTCAATATGGAGCGCAGGCGCTCCTTGGCTCGGAACAAACGAACCCGCACCGCTGCGGTGCTGCGACCAAGAATGCGGGCCGCTTCGGCGCGAGTGAGATCCTCCCAATAGATCATCATAAGTATCTCGCGGTCTGTCTCTGAGAGTGAGAGCATCGCTTTACGGACGAGCATGGCGTCTTCGACTGAATCATCAGGCATGACAGTCTCCATGTTCTCGCGTTGCAGGATCGACAGAACATCGACAGTACGTTGTGTGTGGCGGTACTGATTGGCCACAAGATTGCGGAGAGTCTGGTGGACCCATGGCAGCTCCAGCGATCCTCCCTCGAGGTGGTGCTCCCACGTGATGCGGAACACCTCACTGGTGATGTCTTCGGCGAGGGCGAAATCGCCGAGTCGTTGGTGTGCGATCGTCAGGATCAAAGAGTGATGATCCGCGTAGAAGCGCCGGAAACTTTCGAGTGCCATGCACGGTGCTTTCCTGTTGTATCGGGCCAGTGCCGAGCGCGAGAAGACCAATCACAGATTGACATCTCACACTCGGCACTGGCACCCACTTCACGGTGTCATCCATTGACGTAGAAGTACTCCTCGAATGGACGCTCCGGAACCGTGTTTCCCGGAGGTTCTGAGTAGTATCCGCCGGTGAGGGAGACTCCAGCGTTGATCGGGATTCGGGTTCCATCTGGGAGCACCAACTTGTCATCGTCAGGTGAGCGTGTGGTGCCTTCGGGGAATACGACGCCGACACGGCCTCCGTCTGCGTTTTCGCCGTACAGGTACTGGTCGCCGGGTTCTCCAACCAATTGGCCTTCAAAAGCGGCCTCGGCCGAGCCTTGACCCTCTACCGACGTATATGTCAGAAAGTTCACCTGGTTCCTCTCGGTGGGGGCAACTGTCGACGTGTGCTGCGGGGGCGTCTCACCGGCTGCGCATCCACCCAAGGTGAGTGTCCCCACGATACTGGCGAGGGCTGTGAGGCGTTGCAACGTTGAGGTGGATAACATGATCTTCTGCTTTAGCTCGTCTTGAGGGTCAGGCCGAACTTCGACAGGGCGGAGTTGATCTTCGTGTATGTCGAGTAGCCGCCGGACTTGCCGAAGTGGATCCCACGTGCAGAGCTCACGTAGTACCAGGGGCCACCGCTATCGCCGCTGTTAGTGAACTGACCGTTAGTCTGCACCATCTGCTTCACATGCTTTCCATCCGCGTTGATGAAGGCATGGTTGGACTTCCTGATGGTGGTGCATGAGGAGCTGCTGCGGGTCTTGCCGTAGTTACAGACGGAGGAGCCGTTCGCACCAGTGCCGCGGCTCGTAATCGAACGGGCAACTCCGGACGACGAAATGCGGATCTGGTTGAGGATCGAATCGGAGGTGGAGTGCCACTGGATATCGCCCGAATCTCCGATGTGCTGAGCCTTGAATGTGAGAGAGACACTGCTACCGGTCGGTGCCCCGGCGCTATTGGGGCAGTGGCCGGCCGTCAGAGCACCACGTGTGCTGCTCTTGGTAACAGTGAAACCGAGCGTGCAACCACTGATGCTGGTGCCGCCACGAACGACTTCTTCGACCGGCTCGATGTTCTCGGCCTCTGCGGCTTCGACTGCAACGGGAGCTTCGTCAATAACCGTTGCGAGCAGCGCTTCGAACTCGGCGGGGTCGCTTTCGGTGTCCGCCAGGGTGTACTCGATCTTGATACCACCGTCATCGGTGAAATCTCCGGTCAGGCCGTCGAGATCGGCCGCCGTGTACAGCTCTGTCATCAGTTGTTCCCGGATGTCTTCCAGCTCAGTTTCGGTGTGCTCGGCATCGAGACGCACATCGACGGGGAAGGGAAGGTCCGCGAAACGATCTGTGACGTCTGCGGGTACGTCACCCTTGAACGACACCCAAGCCTTGCGGCCGGTAGTGGCTTCGTCCTGGGGTGTCCAGGCTGACCAGAAGTACTGATCGCCGGCGGCTTCGAGCGCATAGTCGAGCGCAGCGAGGAACTCGTCCTCACCCTCAAACCACTGCTCGGCCACCTCCTGAGTAACGCCGAGGTCTTCAGCGAGCAGAGCCGTGTCGAAAGCTTCCGCTTCCTGGACAGTTTGCTCGACGACAGCAGCCTCGTCGCTCTCTTCCGCGAACGCGGGCTGTGCGCCGAGAGCACCCAGCGTCAGCGCTGAGGTGAGAAATAGTGATGGAACGATGCGATATTTCATGGCTTGATCCTTATCTACTCAGACCCACAGAGTGCGTCGGTGATGTGACGTCCGGTATGGGGCTTCACACCTTCTATATGTCTGAGCGACATAAAGTGTTACATCACCGGAGAGAAAACTTGAGAGAAGTGGTGCAGGCTATTTGAGCAGCTCACATCGGCCGGTCAAGTCCCGGGTAGTGGTGTAACGGTTGATCCTTCGTGGTGATGGGATCAGGCGCTGAGCTTGAGAACGGTGTCGATCACCTCCTCGAGCTCGTTGTCTGTGACGAGGGTGAGGCGG